>DAAI01000048.1:9544-26768 GCA_001701105.1 Bacteroidales bacterium GP1 | reverse complement strand
GGTGAGCGACACTGCCAGGGCGTGGCCGCAAATCCCCTCTTTATCTTCCTCGGTAACCCCGACCTCAAGATGACCCGCAGCCACGAGGTTTACATGAACCTCTATAACATCGCCGGCAAAGGCCCGGGTCTTGAGGTGACCTATACCAACTACCGCAACATGATAGCCCAGGCCGCCGACTATAACATGACCACCGGCGTGACCACCTACCGGCCTGTGAATGTCAACGGCAACTGGGATATAAGAGCCAAGCTCTCCTCTCCCTGGTATTGGCGCCGGCTCGGCAAGTGGCAGCCCGATCTCAACGTCCGCGCCCTCTATCAGAACTCGGTCGACCTCATAGGCCGTGATCTCAGCACCGTGCGCAACCTCAGCGTGGGAGGTAAAGCGAGCCTGACCTATAAAATCGCCGACGGCTTTGAAGTCACAGCTACCGGCAACGCCGACTGGCGCAAAGTCACTTCGCCGATCGAAAGTTTTGACCCCATCAGCGCCGTTGATTTTGACTACGGCGTGGTTGTCCGCGCAGTCAAACTGCCGTGGAACATCTCCGTAACCACCGACCTCATGATGCACTCTCGCCGGGGTTACAGCGATTCGCGCCTCAACACCAACGACCTCGTGTGGAATGCCCGCGTGGCCAAAAGCATCATGCAGGGCAACCTCACCTTTGCCCTCGACGGCTTCGACATTCTCGGTCAGTTGAGCAACGTGCGCTTCACTATGAACTCGCAGGGACGCACCGAGACCCGCTACAATACCCTGCCGAGCTACGCCATGCTCCACGCCATCTACCGACTCAACATACAGCCCAAAAAGAGGTAATCCCTATGGGTGAATAAACAAAGAGAGGGCCTGATTTCCGTGTAGGAAGTCAGGCCCTCGGGCTAATTTATAAATGGATGGTAAGATGGGGGTTACTTATCCTTTACAGTCGGATTGACGCTGTAGTAACCGGGAGTTCCCTTGGCTCCGGCAGGAATGTCGGACTCGGATTTCACGATGGTTACAGGCACGGTAACATATGCAATGCCGGGGGTTCGGCCATTCTCAAACACCGACATCTGAAGTCTCAGATCATAAGTTCCGGTAGGAATAGTCTCGGTGAGAATTGAGATTGCAAAAGGCGAAGTAGGAGCGATGCCGAGGGGACGGCCGTCGAATACATAAGTTACAGAACCGATAAGAGCGCGTGAGTTGGGGTTAACCGGTGTTACAAACACGCTGTCGACTGAGAGAGTATCACCCTGAACGCAATAGAGAGTTCCGTCAACCGAGGTTGCGCCTTCATAGCTGAGGCCTACCTTTACATCAGGATAATCATCGTCGTTGCTGCAAGCTGCAAAGAGCAGAGCAGGGAGTGCAATAAGAAGATAAAGAAGCTTTTTCATGACTTTTTTTGTTTAGATTAAGAATTTAATTAGACTTTTATTATATAACGATAAACCATGTCGTTTGGTTTCAGAATATCAAATTTAATTTGAGAAAGTGAGGTTACCATCTTTGTCAACATCAATCACGATAGGACGGGTGCGGTCAACCTTCTGGGCAAGGATGTCTTTCGACAGCTGATTGAGCACCATGCGGTGGATAACCCTCTTGACGGGTCGGGCACCGAACTCGGGATCATAGCCTTCCTCGGCCAGCAGACGCAGGGCGGCGGGAGTAACTTCGAGAGTAACGCCGTTGCGCTCGAGCATCTTCTTGACTGAATTGATCTGCAGACCCACGATCTCTTCGATTTCACGCTCGTTGAGAGGGGTAAACATGATCGTTTCGTCGATACGGTTGAGGAACTCGGGACGGATGGTTTTCTTCAGCATTTCGATCACCTCGCCTTTGGTGGTTTCGATGATCTCCTCACGGTTTTCGGGTGTGAGCTTGGAGAAGTTGTCGCGAATCACATTCGAACCCATGTTTGAGGTCATGATTATGATGGTGTTCTTGAAGTTCACAAGACGACCCTTGTTGTCGGTAAGTCGGCCATCATCGAGCACCTGAAGCAGAATATTGAATACATCAGGATGTGCTTTCTCGATTTCGTCAAATAATACTACCGAGTAAGGTTTACGTCTCACAGCCTCGGTGAGCTGACCGCCTTCATCATAACCGACATATCCCGGAGGCGCTCCTACGAGACGCGACACAGTGTGTTTCTCCTGATATTCGCTCATGTCGATACGGGTCATCATGTTCTCATCGTCAAACAGATATTCGGCGAGAGCCTTGGCAAGCTCGGTTTTACCTACACCGGTGGTTCCGAGGAAGATAAAAGAACCGATAGGTCGTTTGGGGTCATTAAGACCGGCACGGCTGCGGCGCACTGCGTCGGCAATGGCGCGGATGGCATCCTCCTGACCGATCACACGGTTGTGGAGCTCGGCCTCAAGATGGAGAAGCTTCTCTTTTTCGCTCTGCACCATCTTGTTGACGGGAATACCGGTCCAGCGGCTCACTACATCGGCAATATCCTCGGCGTCAACCTCCTCCTTGATAAGGGCTTTTTCGCCCTGCATCATCTTGAGCTGTTCCTGGATAGACTCGTTTTCCTGCTGCTTCTGCTGCACCTTGCTGTAGCGAATCTCGGCCACACGGGCATAGTCGCCTTCACGCTCGGCACGCTCAGCCTCGAAATTGAGCTGCTCGATGTCGATCTTGTTTTGCTGAATCTTGCTGATGAGCTCTCTCTCGGCTTTCCACTTGGCGGAATATTCCTTTTCCTCCTCGCGCATGGTGGCGAGTTCTTTTTCGATGTCGCGCACCTTGGCTTCGTCGCCCTCGCGCTTGATGGCCTCGCGCTCGATTTCTTTCTGAGCTATTCGGCGGGTAATCTCATCGAGAGCCTGGGGCACTGAGTCGATTTCGAGCTTAAGCTTTGAAGCTGCCTCATCAATAAGGTCGATAGCCTTGTCAGGGAGGAAACGATCGGTGATGTAACGCTCGGAGAGAGTTACGGCTGCAATAATCGCCTCATCACGGATACGCACCTTGTGGTGGTTTTCGTAACGCTCCTTCAGGCCGCGGAGAATAGCGATGGCCGAAGCCTCGTCAGGCTCATTGACCATAACTTTCTGGAAACGGCGTTCAAGAGCCTTATCCTTTTCAAAGTACTTCTGGTATTCATCCAATGTAGTCGCACCGATCGACCGGAGTTCACCGCGAGCCAGAGCAGGCTTTAGAATATTAGCGGCATCCATTGCTCCCTCGCCTTTGCCGGCACCGACAAGAGTATGGATCTCATCGATAAAGAGGATTATCTCACCGTCGCTTTTAGTAACTTCATTTACTATAGCCTTCAGTCGCTCTTCAAACTCGCCTTTATACTTTGCGCCTGCCACGAGAGCTCCCATATCGAGGGAGAAAATTTGTTTAGATTTCAAATTCTCCGGAACATCCCCGCGTACAATACGCATTGCCAAGCCTTCGGCAATGGCTGTCTTACCCGTGCCCGGTTCTCCGACAAGCATAGGATTGTTCTTTGTCCTTCTTGACAGAATCTGCAATACTCGGCGAATTTCCTCATCACGCCCAATAACCGGGTCGAGTTTTCCGTTACGAGCGCGATCGTTTAGGTTAATGGCGTATTTGCTAAGGGCCTGATAAGATTCTTCAGCACTTTGATCTTTAACCGTATTGCCTTTACGCAGTTCGGTTATCGCGGCTTTTAGACCCTTTTCAGTAAGTCCTGAATCCTTAAGAATCTGAGATGCCTTAGAATTAGAAAGGAAAATTCCCATCAGCATAGCCTCTACAGATACATATTCATCGCCATTGGATTTTGAGAAATCAATGGCTTTCTGAAGTGCATCGTTTGATTCGCGTGATAAGAATACATCGCCTCCCGAAACTCTTGGAAGAGTAGCAATGGCGGCATCTATACCGCTTTTTACCACCTGTAGGCTTACTCCTGTCTTCTGGAAGATGAAATTGACAATCGATTCACCTTCAGAGATGATGGCCTTAAGCAAATGAACCGGTTCAATCTGCTGCTGACCCGCCTCTTTGGCATAGTCGATGGCTTTCTGAACCACTTCTTGTGACTTAATCGTGAAATTGTTAAAGTTCATAACCTTAATTTTAAGAGTCTTAATTTTGAATACCTGCTTACATATCTATCTACAAGTATCAGACTCGTGTTTTAATATTTTTTATCCGGTCGCACTCGTGATGAAGTTCAACCATTAGTAATTCCTTTGAAATAATAACATTCTTAATATAAATATGGTTGACCCCTCCATTAGATTAATCGGCATGAAATTATTATATCTTTGCAATATATTCATCAAACCTAATAGCCTTTGCATATGTTAATAATACAGGAACTCACAAACCTTCCAATTAAAATAATAAAAACACTATAAACTATGTCACAGAAAAATTCAACAGGAATTGTTAGTAAGTATTGGTGGATACCACTGATAACCGGCCTTCTGGCCATCGGATTAGGAATCTGGTGTCTCTGCGACCCATCGGGCTCAATCCCGGTTCTGGCCTATACATTCGCGGCCATTCTGATAGTGGCCGGCTGCATGAACTTCTCATTCGCGATAGGGTCATCAAAATTCTATCATGGTTGGGGATGGAGCATCGCGCTTGGTATTTTAGAATTTATTTGTGGAATCTGGTTATGGTTTCTACCTCCAGAGATTCTTGAAGTTGCATTCATGTATTGCATAGGAATATGGATTCTTGTAGTCGCCGTGAATGGAATAAGCGAGGCTTGTGTGTTATCTACCGTATCCCCGCTCTGGATAATATGGATGATTCTTTTGCTTGTTGCCACAATTGGCTTTGCCATCGTCTTCATCACCAATCCTATTCTTAGCGGAATCACTGAATGGATATGGCTTGGGGTATCTCTCATCACCTATGGCATCTATAGAATATTCTTCTCGGCAAGAATGAAAAAACTGGGTGCAATGACTCACGGAATTCTATAATTCAACTACGATATTTCAAGATAATAAACCCGTGTCCCCACAGACGCGGGCATTTTTTATAGCATAATCCAAAAATGTAAATAGGTGCAGTTGTTATATCCGGATATTTGTATTATTTTTGCAATAGCTGGGGATGGGGGATAACCATAAAGTAATGTGAAAAGGATTTCAATATTAGTGCCGGTTTATAATGAGGAAGAAGTCTTGCCAATCTTGATAGAGAGGCTGGAGGACTTCGTGGCGACGCATTCTGAATATGAATGGGAGGTGCTTATTGTTAACGATGGGAGCATGGATGAAAGCCTCAACCTTATTAGAACTCAGCATAAAAAGGATTCCCGTTGGAGATACCTGGATCTTTCTCGAAATTTTGGCAAAGAAATAGCCATGATGGCAGGCTTTGACTACGTGAGCGGGGATTGTGTGGTGATAATGGATGCTGATTTGCAGGATCCCCCTGAAGTGATCGATGATATGATTGCAGCCTGGGAAGATGGTTATGAAGACGTCTACGGAACCCGGCAATCACGAGGTAAGGAATCATGGTTGCGTCGCAATCTTACCAAGACCTATTATAAGATATTAAAAAGAGCATCCAATATACCTGTGCTTCAAAACACCGGAGATTTTCGACTCCTCGACCGCATTTGCATAGATTCGTTAAGGAATATGCGGGAAACTCAGAGGTATACAAAGGGATTATATTGCTGGATTGGGTATAAGAAGAAGGAAATCTTATTCGACAGATGCGACAGAGTGGCTGGAAAGACGCATTGGAATTTATGGAAATTATTCTCTTATGCGATAGAGGGTATTACAAGCTACACAACAGTTCCACTTCGCTTTGCCACCATTATCGGGCTTGTAGGTTCGATAATATCGATATGCCTGATAATATTTTATTTGATAAAGACATTGATATGGGGAGATCCGGTGCAGGGTTTCCCGACTCTAATCACCGTCTTACTATTTATGGGGAGTCTGATTCTTTTTTCCCTGGGGGTTATCGGGGAGTATCTGGGAAGAATATTCAATGAAGTAAAACGTCGGCCTCCATATTTACTAAGAGAGATTGACGGAAAGAAAACACATAACCAATGACACAACTTAATCATATCCATGAATAAATACGATAGCAATCAAAAGGCCGATTTCAGAAGAAAACCAGATTGGCTCAAAATAAAACTTCCAAGAGGATTTAAAGCCAGTCAGGTGGTGGGGATGTTGAATGATCGCCATCTGCATACGATATGCTCCAGCGGTATGTGTCCGAACAGAGCAGAATGCTGGGGGAGAGGGACTGCCACGTTTATGATAGGAGGAAACATCTGCACTCGTAATTGCCGATTCTGTAATGTCACGGGAGGAAGACCCGAGCCATTGGATCCGAAAGAGATAGACGATATAGCAAGAAGCGTTAAGGAATTGGGATTAAAACATGTGGTAATAACCTCTGTAACACGAGATGATCTTCCAGACGGCGGTGCGGCTCACTGGGCGGCATTGATCGAAAAATTACATTCAGAATGTCCGGGAGTAACGATGGAAGTATTGATACCCGACTTCCAGGGAAACCGGGAATCGCTGGATATGGTGATAGACGCACGTCCCGACATAATATCCCATAATATGGAGACCGTGCGTCGTCTCACACCCGATGTAAGGAAGGTGGCACAGTATGACCGCTCGCTTGCGGTACTCGGATACTTGTCATCCAGGGGTGTGACCACCAAATCCGGAATTATGCTGGGACTTGGAGAGACACGCGATGAAGTGCTGCAGACAATGGACGATCTGATCGAAGTTGGTTGCCGTATTATGACCATAGGTCAATATCTGCAACCCTCTAAGAATCATTACCCTGTGCAGGAATATGTGCATCCTGACGACTTTGCCGAATATGGACGTATTGGTAAAACCAAAGGCTTTCGGCATATCGAAAGCGCTCCTATGGTAAGAAGCAGTTACCATGCGGAAGAACATATAAAAAGTTAATTCCATAAATCCGGGTATCAGATGATAATTGAGGATTGGGGAATAGTTCCGTACAAAGAGGGATGGGAAAGACAAAAATCCTATCGAGATGAATTGTTGAGTCTGCGTGACTGCGAAATTGTCGGAAAGACGGAGCGAATCGTAATATGCGGACATTCTCCGGTATATACCATTGGGTTTCACGGCAATGCCGACAATCTGCTGGTGAATGCTGAAAACCTAAAGAAGTTAGGAATAGAGTGTTTCCGTATTGAGCGGGGTGGCGATATTACTTATCATGGCCCCGGTCAAGTAGTGGTTTACCCGATAATTGACCTTAACCGGCATGGAGTAGGGGTGAAGCGATATGTAGAGCTTCTTGAAAAAGCGGTAAGGACCTTATTGTCGGAATATGACATCGAAACTACCTCTAATAATGAGCAGATAGGCGTATGGCTCGATTGGGGCCTTCCCACGGCGCGAAAAATATGTGCCATCGGAATTAAGGTGAGTCATGGTATCACGATGCATGGCCTCGCGTTGAATGTCAACACTGATTTATCCTCATTTTCCCGTATCAATCCCTGCGGAATAGTCGATAAAGGGGTGACATCAATGCAGAAAGAATTAGGGCATGACGTTTCCGAGAAAGAAGTGGGACAACGCCTTGCCACGTTAATTAAGTCGCTGCTTGAAGGAATGCCGGATTAATCTCCGTCTTCATGCGATTCTTCAGCTTCATATTGACGCTCGAGGAATAATTTTACCTGCTGGAATAACTTGGACGCGAATACAAACTCGTTCAGAGATTTTGATTTTGATCTGAATATTGTCTTGTCGTTGCCGACCCAGTCGCAGTGACCTTGATTTATGAATATGATGTTTTCTCCAATCCCTAACACGGAATTCATGTCATGGGTATTAATGATTGTTGTAATGTCATATTCATGGGTGATATCGCTCAGCAGTTCATCGATAAGGATTGAGGTCTTAGGGTCGAGTCCGGAATTAGGCTCATCGCAGAATAGATATTTCGGATTCAGGGCAATAGCACGCGCAATAGCCACACGCTTTTGCATTCCTCCCGAGATTTCTGAGGGAAATTTATCATCTGCATTTTTAAGCCCTACTCGTTTGATGCAGAAATGAGCACGCTCCAGTTGTTCGGCATGGCTCAAAGAACTCAGCATTTTCAATGGAAACATCACATTGCCGAGTACAGTCTCATTGTCGAAAAGCGCTGAACCTTGAAAAAGCATCCCGATTTCAGTGCGTAGTTGGCGCTTGGCGGCCGTATCAAGGTCGCGGAATTTGCGTCCATCGTATAGCACTTCGCCTTCATCGGGGGTCAACAGACCGATGAGACATTTCATAAATACTGTTTTACCCGAACCCGACTGGCCTATGATGAGATTTGTTTTACCGGTCTCCAATTTGGCCGAAACATCAAACAACACTTGCTGACCATCGAACCATTTTGATATGTTTCGTGCTTCAATCATTGCAGTAAGAGTCTAGTGAGAACTACATCGGCCATCAATATCATTATGGAGCTTGTCACCACAGCTTTTGTACTTGCCTGACCAACTTCAAGGGCGCCCCCTTTCACAAAAAATCCGTAATAAGCCGATACGGATGTAATAATGAATCCAAAGACAAGGGTCTTTATGAGGCTATACCAAACATACCATTCGTTGAAAAACGATTGTATGCCATAGATATAATTCTCCATGGAAATCATATCGGTAAACATTGCAATAATAGCACCTCCTATCAGTCCGAAGAACATGGAAAAGATTCCCAGAATCGGCACAAACAGAATAAACCCGATTATCTTGGGAAGAATAATGAAGTTGGCAGAGTTGATACCCATGATCTCTATCGCATCAATCTGTTCGGTAACCCTCATAGTTCCAATTTCAGAAGCTATGTTCGACCCTACTTTACCCGCAAGAATAAGACACATCATTGTGGAAGAAAATTCAAGGATAAGAATCTCTCGCGTAGCGAGTCCGGTGGAGTAGGACGGAATCAATGGAGACACTATATTAATTGTCATCTGGATTGTTATTACCGCACCAATGAACAAAGAAATAATAATCACCAGAGGAATTGAATCCACCCCAAGTTTTGAAATTTCCTTGACAAGACTTTTGAAAAATTCTCTCCATTTGTCAGGAATGCGGAATACCTGCGTCATAAAGACACAGTAACGTCCGAATGATTTTACAGAAGATACGAACACCGGCTTGCAATGTTTTTAGTTTGTAATGACACTCTCTATTATAAACTTCGGAGATCCGGCATAATTAAAAGAGTGCTCGGCATCATTGATGCTGCCTTCAGCAGCTATTGTAATATGCGTTTATTCTTCATTAACGGCATAAAACAATGCAAAGTTACTAAAAAATTTGGTGTGGCGGTCAGTTTTTTGTAATTTTGTAATTCAGTCGGGTTGTTCTTTTATCCTTCCATATTACGGCTGATAATAGGGCCGGAACAGGAAAAGTAATATTAATTCGTCTGAACATCAATGATATAAGTAGTAATCATATGTTGGTAATAGGAATCGCCGGAGGCACAGGATCAGGAAAGACAACAGTGGTCCGTAAGATAATCGAAAGTCTGCCCAAAGGGGAGGTGAGTGTTATTCCGCAGGACTGTTATTATAAGGATAATCATCATATCCCTCTGGAGGAAAGGCTTACCATGAATTATGACGAGCCTGCCTCCATAGAATGGACATTGCTTACAAAGCATCTTAAGGCCTTACGCGATGGAAAAACCGTGGAGATGCCTACATATGATTTTATCACCTGTTCGCGGCAAAAAGAGACTATTACCTTGCGGCCTACACATGTTGTAGTAGTGGAAGGGATATTGGTACTCACAGATAAAGATTTGCGTGACATGCTTGATGTGAAGGTTTTCGTGGATGCTGATGCCGATGAAAGATTGATTCGAGTGATTCAGCGGGACTGCATTGAACGTAATCGTACGCCACAGATGGTAATCGACCGCTATCAAGAGACATTAAAGCCCATGCACGAGTTATATATCGAGCCATCCAAGAGATATGCCGATTTAATAGTGCCTCAAGGTGGAAATAACAATGTGGCAATAAAATTGCTCACAGATTACATAGCCTCTCTCTTACGGAATTAATTAAACAAACGAAGTATAAAAATGCGTCTGCTTCCCATATTCAGAAACATATTGAACAAAGGGCACAAAGAAAAGCCGGATTCCCTCACTCCCGAGGAAGAACAGGATCTGGAAGGAATCGTGCCTGATATGCAGACGCTTGTGATGGAAGAGGCAAAAGAAATCAAGAATGGTGACAAGATTATCGAAGAGGTTAAAGAGGAAGTGATTCCGGAGCCGGGAGTGCTTCGCACGGATAACCTTGTAAAGAAATACGGCAAACGCACGGTCGCAAATAAAGTCACCATAGAATTGACACAGGGGGAGATTGTCGGGCTGCTCGGACCTAATGGTGCCGGAAAGACAACGACATTCTATATGACCGTCGGACTCATCAGCCCTAATGAAGGGAAAGTGTTTCTGGACGGAGAGGATATTACTAATCTTCCTGTCTATAAACGAGCACAGAAGGGTATAGGATACCTTCCTCAGGAACCATCTGTGTTCCGTACGCTTAGCGTGGAGAACAATATCCGGGCTATTCTTGAGATGTCGAACACTTCCAAACAATATCAACGCGAAAAATTAGAACAGCTAATCTCTGAATTTAAATTGGAAAAGGTTCGCCATAATTTAGGGAAGAACCTTTCGGGAGGTGAACGACGGAGAACGGAAATAGCCCGGTGCCTGGCTATCAATCCCAAATTCATCATGCTTGATGAACCTTTCGCCGCTGTTGATCCTATTGCGGTGGAAGATATTCAATCGGTGGTATATCATCTTAAGGAAAGAAATATTGGAGTATTGATCACAGACCATAAGGCCGATTCAATACTCGGCATCACCGACCGGGCATATATGCTCTTTGAAGGGAAAGTGTTGTTCCAAGGCACAAGTGAGGAACTTGTGGAAAATCCAATCGTAAGGAAAAAATATCTGGGACAAGACTTTGTCTTTATCCGTAAGAAATTTTAATGGAGGAATGAAGTGAACACTATAAAAAAATTAATATTATTTATTTTCAGCGTATTGCTCATTGCGACTCATTCTTCATACGCTTCCTCGCCGGGAGTTGAAAAGAATGAAATTCGTGTTGTGATCGATGCCGGTCATGGAGGTAACGATGCCGGAGCCGCTGAACATGGAGTTAAAGAGAAAGATATAAATCTTGCTGTTGCCTTGAAATTGGCTAAGCTGATAGATAAAGAGCTTAAGGGAATTAAACCGATACTGACTCGAAATAATGACGCGTTCATCAGCCTTCAGGAACGAGCCAATATTGCCAATCGTAACCGAGGCGATTTATTTATTTCCATTCACACAAATTCCGTGGATAAAAAGAATCCGAACCGGAATTCAGTATGTGGAGCCTCTGTATATGCATTAGGACTAAATAAGGATGCCAATAATCTACAAGTGGCCCGGAGGGAAAATTCTGTAATAGAGCTTGAGAGCGACTATCAGCAGAAATATTCCGGTTTTGATCCGTCAAAGGATGAAAGCTATATAATTTTCGAGATGGCTCAGAAACGCAATCTTGCCCAGAGCTTGAAATTTGCGGATGCCGCTCAAAAACATCTTGTGGCTGATGCCGGAAGAAGCGATAGGGGCGTGAAGCAAGCCGGATTCTGGGTGCTATGGGCCACATCGATGCCTTCCGTGCTTGTGGAACTGGATTTTATATGCAATCCTCAAAGTGCAAAATTCATCAGCAGTGAGGAAGGGCAGGATAAGATGGCCAAAGCTTTATTTAATGCCGTGAAGGATTATTTCTCGGTTAAATTGCCCAAAAAAGAAGTTAAGGGGGAACAATCGGCATTGGTAACCAAAAAAAATAATAAAAAGCGCTCGGCTAATAAAGATGTCGATAGAAATAATGCAGAGGTCGTGAAAGATTCTCCTGAGAAAAAGGAGCCTGAACCGGCTGTGCCTCTTCTTGTCTCAAATTCAAGAAACTCTGATAAAAAGACCACAGCTACTCCACAGAAAGAAGTACAGGGAAGAGAATATTCGTTTGCAGATGTCCATTCACGGTCGCTTGTAGGGAAGCGCAGAAGAAGGTCGGAATCATCAAAAAGATTGTCAGAGAGTCGTGAAATAAGCTGTGATTCCATACTCGAGCGCAGAGAAGGCGAATATCTTGCCAAAGCAGATATAGCGGCGACTGTTGCTGATAATTCAAACGCCTCATCAAGCATGAAGGATAGTCCGACTCCGAAGGGAAAGAAAAATAAAAAGAAGAAAGAAGCCAAAAAGCCCAAGGAGCTTAAGACTCATAAATCGATCTCAGGCAAGCGCCCCAACATGGCCAAGCCAATTACCGTTTATAAAATACAGATTCTTGCAAGTTCTGAACGCCTTAAAGAGAATAATCCACAGTTTTGCGGATTAAAGCCCATAAAGGCATTCCGCGAGCATGATTTATATAAGTATACCTACGGAGAAAGTACCGAACGCGCTGAAATTGAAAAGATGCTAAGGGATGTCAGGAAGGATATTCCGGATGCTTTCATTATTACGGCGGTAAAGACAGCGACCTCCGGTTCAAAATAGTTGTAGTAATAAAAATTGAAGAGTTGGAAGGGTTTCCAATATATTCAGATATAATCCGGAATTATACAAAAGCTAGATATGAAAAAGATTTTTACTAAGGAATTTTTGATAGGGCTGAGCGTAATAGTGGCCTGCCTGATACTCTTTTTTGGCATAGATTATCTTAAAGGAATAAATCTATTTAATCCGTCGAATTTCTATTATGTGGAATGCGACAATGTATCCGGGCTGGATAAATCGGCACCCATTACAATTAATGGTTACAAGGTAGGTCAGGTCAGGGATATAGTCTACGATTACGACAATCCGGGCAAAGTAAAAGTGATTCTTGCCGTAAACGACAAATTGCATCTTCCAGAAGGTTCATATGCGGAAATGGCCTCCACTCTTCTTAGTGGTGCATATATAGTGCTCGTGCCGGGAACCGGAGAAAAGTATATACCATCAGGAGAAGAAATTCCAATCCGTCCGGCCAAAGGATTGATGGATGCCGTCTCGGAAGATATAATGCCGGCTGTAAATAAAATCCTTCCCAGAGTTGATTCCTTATTATATAATCTGAACCTTGTGGTATCGGATCCGGCTCTTACGGCATCAATCCGGAGACTTGATGGCATTACTGACAATGTCTATGGGATTACACGAGGCTTATCGGCAACGGTGAATAAAGATGTACCGCTGGTGATGAGGAATGCAAAATCTGTAACAATGAATCTTGATTCAGTAAGTTATAATCTGATTGCATTGTCAAATACTCTGAAGGAATTGCCATTGGCTTCTACCATGGATAATGTTAATGTCATTACCGACAATCTTTCGCA
The DNA here is from genome assembly GCA_001701105.1 of Bacteroidales bacterium GP1. Taxonomy (GTDB): domain Bacteria; phylum Bacteroidota; class Bacteroidia; order Bacteroidales; family Muribaculaceae; genus Lepagella. The sequence continues at coordinate 13,336 of DAAI01000048.1, read as the reverse complement.
ATTCTCTAAACAGCTTACTAATCAAAACTCCACACTTGGTCTGCTTACAAAAGATCCGGAGCTTTACAACAGGCTTAACACGGTGGCCGCTGATGTTGATTCGCTGATTGTCGACATAAAGAAAAATCCGAAGCGTTATATCTCAATCAAACTTCTGTAACAAAGGAATTGATGAAAGTTCTGAAATTCGGCGGCACTTCCGTGGGTACGATTGACAGCCTGAGGAATGTGAAGCGGATAGTAGAGGATACCGATAGTCCCGTAATAGTTGTCGTTTCGGCCCTCGGTGGCTTGACAGATTGCCTTATTGCGACTGCCAGAAAGGCGTCGGAAGGGAGGGATGATTATATTCTGGAAATGGATAGAATCAGGCAGAGGCATGATGATATTATTGATGCTTTGATTCCGGAAAACACTAAGAAATCGGAACTAAAGAACAATATTCATGGGCTCCTTGCAGAACTGAGTAATTTATATACGGGCGTCTGGCTTCTTAATGAATTGTCCGATCGGACATTAAACCGAATTGTGGCCTATGGGGAGCGAATGTCGTCGCTAATAGTTTCGGCAGTCATAGATGAATGCGCACATAAAGATTCACTTGACTTTATACGTACGGAACAATGGCTTGGCAGGAATATTGCCGACAGACAACTCACCGAACAAGGGATTAAAGAAGCATTCCGGGAATTGCCCCAGAAAAGATATGTAATCGGGGGCTTCATCTCGCGAGATAAGGATAATGGCGACATTACGAATCTTGGCAGAGGGGGATCAGATTATACGGCGGCTCTTGTGGCCGCGGCTCTCGATGCCGAAGAATTGCAAATCTGGACTGATGTGGATGGGTTTATGACTTCAGATCCACGGCTTGTTCCGGATGCCCGGGTTATTCAAAAGATGACTTTCGTGGAAAGTATGGAATTATGTTCTTTCGGAGCTAAAGTTATTTATCCGCCTACAATATATCCCGTATTCCATAAAAATATCCCGATCAGGATTCTTAATACCCATAATCCCGATGCTCCGGGCACGTTTATAAGTGACAATTCCAAGAATTTGCCTAAATGTATCAGGGGGGTATCAACCTTGCGTGATGTTACTATACTGACAGTAAGAGGAAATATTATTGATGCCAAGGACAGCATAAGTTCCCGAGCCGGCAATGCATTGGCTAAAGCCGGGTTAAGCGTATTGGTGGTGGAAGAACCCATTGATAGCGAAGGTTATTCAGTATCGGTTCCCACAGCTGAAGCTGATTCAGCGCTATCGTGTCTAAAAGATGAATTTGCTCCGGAAAGCGGCGACGGTTCGGTAACATCTATTGAAGTGGCCGGAAAGAAGGCGGTAATAGCCATCGTAAGGGAGGGAATAAATAAGATGGAGGGTCTTGGGGCGCGACTTGTGAATAACCTACATCGGAGTGGGATAGATGTAAGGGGAATTTCAGATGGGGCTTCCTCGGCCACAATAGCTATTGTGGTGGATGATGATAAGGCTGTAGAGGCACTCCAATTAACCCATGATGCCGTAATAAATGTTGATATATAAATGGAATGGAGCTAATACTTACATTATTCAGGCATTATTAACCTTATAAAATAAGATAGAAATGGATATAAAGAACCCAAAATTTGAGATAAGTAGTCCTGATGTAACAAAATGTCCCGATATTCGTGTACCAGAATATGCGTTCATAGGAAGATCAAATGTCGGTAAGTCATCACTTATCAATATGCTTACTCGTAAGAAAGGGCTTGCCAAGACATCGCAGACTCCCGGAAAGACATTGCTTATCAATCATTTCAGTATGAACAACGGAGAGTGGTATCTTGTGGATCTTCCCGGCTATGGATATGCAGCCCGTGGTAAAGCCCAAAGAGAGGCTCTCGGGAAGCTAATCGAGGGATATATCCTTAATCGCAGGCAGCTCACAAATCTTTTCGTGCTTATCGACGTGCGCCATGAACCTCAAAAGATAGATATGGAGTTCCTGGATTGGTTGGGTGAACACGATGTACCATTCTCAATAGTCTTTACAAAAGCAGATAAATTGAGTAATGCTGCCGTGGAAAGAAATGTAGAGGCTTATAAGAATGAACTCTTGCTGCATTGGCATGAATTGCCCCCTATCTTTATTTCGAGCTCGGAGAAGGCCCAAGGAAGGAATGAAATATTGGCCTACATCGCTCAAATCAATGAAGAAGTTAAGCGTGAATGTGCGGTAGAAGGGAACGTACAGGATAACTCCTAACCCTTTTGTCTCATTGAAATTATACTTAACCTCAGAAATTTCTCCCAAAAATGGATATAAGGAAAGCAATAAAGACTACATTGGAGCAACGCTCAAAGCGAGCTGAAATGATAAGGTTCGCATTAGTAGGCGGGTTCTGCACAGTGCTACAATATGGCATTTATGTAGTATTTGTCCATGCAGTGAAAGTGCCTGCTGTAGTCTCCACAATAATAAGTTATGCTATTTCCTTTATAGCCAATTTTTTCTTATCGAGCGTATTTACCTTCAAAAGTAAAGCAAATGCAAAGAAAGGACTTGCCTTCACTCTAAGCCATCTTATCAATATGGGTATGCAGACCGGATTTGTGGCTATCTTTAAAGGCATAGTCGGCCCTACATTAGCATTGCTTCCGGCTCTTGGAATATGTGTCCCATTGAATTATTTCATGGTAAGATATTCTTTCACCAACCGACTTTTTGCGAGCAAGAAGGAGCTCGAGATAAAAACGGAAGAACATACTCCTGACATAGAAACCAACTGAAAATACATAATATGGTAAAAGTAGCATTTGCGGCTGATCATGCCGGCTATGAAATGAAGCAGGCTATGATAGCCTATATGAAGGAAAAAGGATTTGAGCCTATAGACTTCGGTACGCACAGTAATGATTCATGTGATTATGCAGATTATGCCCACCCCGCGGCAGTGGCTGTGGAAAAAGGAGAATGTGCATTCGGCATAGCTATGTGTGGATCGGGTAATGGCATCAGCATGACTCTCAACAAGCATCAGGGAATCCGCGATGCTATATGCTGGCTGCCGGAACTTGCCGACCTTGCCGTACGTCATAATAATGCCAATTTCATAACTCTTCCTGCAAGATTCATTTCCGAAGATGAAGGGAAAAGAATAATAGATGCCTATCTGGATGCAGAATTTGAAGGCGGCCGACACCTTCGTCGCATTGAGAAAATCCCTGTAGAATCCCTTTGATGTTATCGTGAAAACTCTTACCATATCATTGGCTGATGTAGTGGTTAATGCCCGTATTGGCGTTTATCCGCAAGAGCGTACTGTTGGCAATGAATTTCACATAAATGTGTCACTCACAATTCCAGCCGATGATTTTGAGGAAGAGAATCTCGATAGCAGTGTGTCGTATGTCGGTATCTACGAATTGATTCAGGGCGTACTGAGTCAAGAATGGCTTCTCCTGGAAACCGTAGCAAAGCGTATAGGTGAGGGGTTAGAGAAGATGATCCACGGTCCGAAACATCAAATTTCCGTTTCTGTGACAAAGGTTTCTGTCCCAATTCCCGGAATGCAAGGAAAAGCTACTGTGACATGGCGATCTATTGAGGAATAAAGAAGAAGGAAACAATGATATCCGGGATAGAATCGTAATATCTTTTCTTTTGAAAAAGTGCAAAAAATTTTTGTAGAAAAACTTGCAGGAAACGGAAAAAAATAGTAATTTTGCAGTCGCAAACCGGAACGGTGAAGCATGGTTCCCTAGCTCAATTGAATAGAGCATCTGACTACGGATCAGAAGGTT
>DAAI01000048.1:173-9477 GCA_001701105.1 Bacteroidales bacterium GP1 | reverse complement strand
AGAAGGTTACAGGTTTGAATCCTGTCGGAATCACTGAATAGAAAGCGTAACTAACTGTATAAACAGCTAATTACGCTTCTTTATTTTTTTCTTGCCCGAAGCTAAGGTTCACATCGGCTGAATTGAATCCGTGGGAATGGAATCGCGGAGGAGGGATGGGGCAGGAAGTGGATGAGAATACCGATAGAGTAATGAGTCGCGAATTGCTACAATCCTTAAGGCAAGTCGACTTATCGAATCATTTTCGCTTTCACGCAAGTTAAGATATAGATCAGGAGTGTGTGCATAATTGATGCGTGTAATTGCCGCCTCATAATTATTTATTAAAGCATTGACAGCCGTTGAATCCCGGGCAATCGAAAGACTATCAATATATTTTCGGGATATGTCAATACATTCCTTCACAAGAGCCTCCTCCTCTGTACGGTCGATATGTTCGGATACCGACTTGTTGATAAAGGTAACACNNGCAATTCGCGACTCATTACTCTATCCACGCTACACGACGACAATAGGAAAGTGAACAACAGATAAATAAAGGTCTTTCTCATTTTTCTAATTTTTGTTTTAGAAACTTCCCGGTTATAGATTCAGGATTATTTGCTACTTGTTCAGGTGTTCCGGCAGCAACAATCCTGCCGCCAGCCTCACCTCCGTCAGGCCCGATATCGATAATCCAGTCGGCTGATTTAATCACATCCATGTTATGCTCTATAATCAGAACTGTGTTACCTTTATCAACAAGTCGGTTCAGCGATTTCAGAAGAACGGAAATATCGTTGAAATGAAGGCCGGTTGTCGGTTCATCGAATATGAACATGGTCTTGGGCTGATTATCCTGCGACAGGAACCAAGCCAGTTTAACACGCTGATTTTCACCACCCGATAATGTTGATGAAGATTGACCCAGTTTAATGTAACCTAATCCTACCTCCTGCAATGGCAACAATTTCTTAACAATCTTAGCAGCCTGTGAGGAATGGTCTTCTTTAAGGAAGTCAATTGCTTGGTTCACGGTCATTTCCAAGAAATCGTAGATATTCTTTCCTCGATACTCTACATCGAGTACTTCTTGCTTGAATCGCTTTCCGTGGCATGCCTCGCATGTCACTTTAATGTCGGCCATAAATTGCATCGGGATTGTGATTGTACCTTCCCCCTGACATTCTTCACATCTCCCACCCTCAGTATTGAAGGAAAAATAGGCGGGAGTGAATCCCATTTGCGAAGCAAGTTGCTGCTCGGAGAATAGCTTGCGAATTTCATCATATGCCTTCAGGTAGGTGGCTGGATTGCTTCGTGAGGACGTGCCGATTGGATTTTGATCAACAAATTCAATGGCCTGAATATCTGATATATTACCGGTTATGGCTTTATGTGTACCGGGGGCATCTCCGGCCTCACCAAGCATTCTTACCAACCCTTTGTAAAGGATTTCTCTCACGAGCGTGGACTTACCTGAGCCACTAACACCGCTTACCACAGTCATCACGCCTAAAGGAAATTCCACATCTACATTCTTCAGATTGTTTTGGGCAGCTCCTTCTATTTTTATCCTTTTCTTCCATGTGCGTCGGCGCGACGGGATAGCTATATTTCGCCTTCCGGTAAGATAATCAAGAGTATACGATCCTTCCCCCTTACCTTCTTTTAATGCTTCCGGCAGATTGCCATGATAAATGATCTTACCGCCCAGGCGTCCGGCATCAGGACCTATGTCCACTATTTCATCGGCGGCGAGCATTATATCTTCATCGTGCTCTACTACGATTACGGTGTTTCCTATCTGCTGAAGATTACGCAATACTTTTATGAGCTTTTCAGTATCCCTTGAATGGAGTCCAATCGATGGTTCATCGAGAATATACAACGAACCTACAAGAGAACTACCAAGCGAAGCGGCGAGATTGATTCGTTGGCTTTCGCCACCCGAGAGTGAGTTGGAGAGCCGGTCGAGCGTGAGATAGCCCAGTCCGACATCAAGCATAAATTGAAGCCGTTGCCGTATTTCGGTAAGCAGGCGTTTGGCAATTTTCTCTTCAGCAGTAGATAATTTTAGGGAATCGAAGAATGGAAGAAGGTCGGTGATAGGCATTCTTACCAATTCGGTAATACTTTTACCTCCTACTTTTACGTATTCTACATCCTTATGCAGTCGTGACCCCTTGCAATCAGGGCAGATTGCCCGACCTCTGTAGCGTGCTTTGATAATCCTATATTGCATTTTTTCCTGCTTGGTATCAAGCCATGAAAAAAAGCCATCGATACCCTCCCAGATGCTGTTGCCATGCCATAGGAAATCTTTTTGAGCATCCGTCAGGTCAATATATGGAGTATGAATGGGAAAATTGAATCTTGGGGCAAGATGAATGAGACGTTTCTTCCATTCCGACATTTTATCGCCATTCCAGCATTTCACTGCATTCTGATATATGGATAAGGTTTTATTGGGAACCACAAGATCTTCACTAATCCCTAAAATCTGCCCGAATCCTTCGCAGGTGGGACACGCTCCATAGGGATTATTGAAATTAAACATCAAATCGGAGGGCTCACGAAACTCTATTCCATCAGCAATGAACTGTCGTGAAAATAGATGTTCGTGGACTCCATCCTCACTCCATACTTTCAAAATAGCCCGATTTTTCCCTTCAAACCATGCCGTTTCAACGGAATCCGTAAGACGTGAAACCTCATCTTTTTCAGGAGAAACGGTAAGACGGTCGATCAGGAGGCGATACATAGAAATATCTTCCGGAATTTCGCCTTCCATAAGATCGTTGATTCCTATAAATTCTCCATTATGTTCAAGGCGTGAATATCCTTCTTTACGGTATACGTCGAGTTGTTGAAAAAAATCTCGACCGTCTGGAATGTTAATGTCGGCCAAAACAGCTATTCGTGTACCTTCAGGGTAAGACAGGGCAGTTCGTACTATATCCTCAATGCCGTGTTTCTTTACTTCCAATCCGGATATAGGTGAATAGGTCTTACCAATCCGGGCATATAACATACGCAGATAGTCGTATATTTCCGTAGATGTGCCAACCGTGCTTCGCGGATTTCTGGTATTAACCTTTTGCTCTATAGCAATGGCCGGTGGAAGCCCCTTGATATAGTCACATTCAGGCTTCGACATTCTTCCGAGAAATTGCCGGGCGTAAGACGATAGGCTTTCAACATACCGCCGTTGACCCTCGGCATACATTGTGTCGAATGCAAGTGAAGATTTGCCGGAACCACTGACCCCGGTCATAACTATAAATTTTCCTAAAGGTAATTCCAAATCAATATTCTTCAAATTATTGACTCTGGCTCCCTTAATGGAGATCATTCTATTATCCATACATAAAATATCTGAAATGTATCACAAATATAACAAAAATCATTCCAAAAAGGGTAATGGACTACGGATGTAAAGTGCGCTTTGCAGCCGTAATGAATGCACGGGTTGTCGTAATGAGTCTGCAAGATGCATTATGGCCTGTTCCTTATCTTTGCGTACCGACGGATGGATCACTATTACTTTCGGATTTAATTTATCTTTTATGATGCGGATATCTGTGGTGCAGCTTCTGGTTATGACTACATAATCCGCGCGTGGATGCCTGTGAGCTATATTGATATTGCAATCAGCAGAAAGGATTTCATATCCTGCCAAAGAAAGCCGGCTTACTTTATTGGTCGGAAAATTAAATTCACAGATGTGATTCCCTTGTCTGGCAGCTATCGAGGTGTGATGGAAGGTGGGGGTTATGATGATTTCTGTTGCTAAAGAATCGGCTGTAAGTGGAAATATGATTGTAAGAATTATGAATACTCCCGAGATTGACGCTATTACATAGGATCTTTTTCGATGTATGAAAATGGCAGCAAAAATAATTGCGATCAACCAGCACCAGACCCCGATTTCCGGCATCTTCAGTCCTATCACTGTAGAACCTCCATCTCCTAACACTTTCAGCCAGTTGGTAAGACAATCATATGACCAGTCAATAACCTTTCCAAGAAAAGCGAATTTTGCGCCTATCATCCATAAAAGAAGATATAATATTACTATAATTACAAACAGGGGGAGAAGAGGAAGAATGATTAAATTCGCAGGCAAAAACATCACCGGGAACGACCCGAAATAAAAGGACGATAAGACCCATGAACAACCGGTTGCGATAAATGTAGTTAGAATTATTCCTACTGACTTATATATGAAAGGATGATTGTGCTGATTTACAGGATTCAAACTTCTTCCAAAAAAAATTATTCCGGCCACGCACATGAAACTCAACTGAAAACCTATATCATACAGAGTCATGGGATTGAATACAAGAATCAATAAAGAGGCAGCAAGAAGGGAATTCCAGGAGGAATTTTTTCGCTGTAGCAAAATAGCTCCAATGAAGAAAGACGCCATTAAGGAAGCTCGTACGGTTGAAGGCATCAGTCCTGTAATCCATGCATAGCCCCAGAGGATTGGAATAGCGAGTGCATATCTCCATAACCGATGCCCTGCAAGGTTAAAGGGAAAAAGCAGCCATAGAATAAGACCCGTTATAATCCCGATATGCATACCGCTCAATGCCAAAATATGTGACACCCCGGCATCCGTAAATGTCTGACGGCTTTCCGAATCGAGATAACTTCTGTCTCCAATCAATATTGCGATTATGAACCTCTTTACAGGCAGTGATAGCCCCGTATTTTCAATAAAGCCTTCAATCGATTGGCGACATTTCCAAGCTGCCCCACGGAATGAATTTTTATGTCCTGCAACCCTGATAATGTGGTCTTCTCTTAGAATGCCCGAATATAGAATACCCTTATCAGCCATTGAAGTAGAATATCCTTCGTGAAAGGAAGCAGATGTATTTTCTATGGGCGAGAGAGTATTGGAAAATACAATTACATCATCGGCCCTGATCTCGGCATCCTTAGCATATATCACAGCTCCAACCGGCGTAATCCTGTGTTCTTCTCCCTCTCGATTGACCAATGAATGTAGTTCAACAAGGATTCGATCTCCTTTTGTAGTATATTCCACATCTCTTGCATATCCTTTAACGACGGGATAGGAACTTCCTGTAATTCCCATGTCGATTACAGCCGACTGCCTAAGACATGTATCTAAAATACCGAGTCCGGTAAATAGAATAGCTATCCATATGATATGGAATTTCGCCAGATGAAAGGATTCGACAGGATTTTTTCCTTTGACAATTAAAACATAATACAAAGTCAATGATATGACTATCAGGATGGATGATATTATAAAACCAGCTCCTATACGCGCAGTCATTATTCCGGCTACAAAACCGATTGTCGGCGGCAGCATAGGAGGTACAAGTTTCATAATTCAATGTTGTATTTCCAGAATTTCCATGCCTCGATAGCTTGCATCTTAAGCATTTCAAGACCATTTTTAGTCCAGGCTCCGCGGCTCATTGACTTTGATATAAATTGTGTAATCGCAGGATTATATATCAGATCATAACAATAATGGCGCGAATCTATCATATTCATCGGAAAGGGAGGGCAATTGTCGATGTCAGGCCACATTCCTACAGGGGTGGCATTTACAATCAATTGAGTTTCATCTACAATCCGGGGATTGATATCATTATAGTTCAGGATTTCTACATCACGAAGAAAGTCATCGAGACGTTGTCTCGTTATCATTATCACCTTAATGTGTTCATTAATCAAAGCTCGTGAGATGGCTTTCGCCGCCCCTCCCGTACCCAAAATAATCGTCGTGCTTACATTATTAATTATGCCTGCTATGGATTTAACGAATCCGATGCCATCCGTGGAATGTCCAATCAGACGGTATTCCCCATTTTTCCCTGATTCGGAGTGTTCGATAAATACGGTGTTGACTGAACCCGATTTTTTTGCTTCTTCCGTGACATCATCAAGATAGGGGATTATGTGCTCCTTATATGGTACTGTGACATTGAATCCTGAAAGCGTAGGATTAGCTTGGATCATCTCCGGCAATTGCTCAATGCTCGCAAGAGAGAACAATTCATATTTCCCCACGACTTTTTCTGCACGGAAAATTTCATTGAAAAGAGCAGGGGAGTAAGAATGCTTCAGAGCCTTTCCTATGAGTCCTAACCGGATGCTATCTACCATATCAAGACTCTTTCATCAGGATTCAGATACATTTCATCACCCTCCTTAATATTGAAAGCATCATAGAATGGCTCAATATTTTTAAGGGTTACATTTACCCGATTTCGCTCTAATGAATGCGGATCAGTCTTGGTTCGTGCCAATATTGCCTCCGGACGGATATTGGAAGCCCAGACTCCTGCATAGGAAAGAAAGAAGTTTTTAAGGTCTTCGTTACTGAGATGTCCCTCTTTGGCATTCTCAAGGGCTGTCAATGCGATTCGGATTCCTCCTTGATCGGCTATATTTTCACCGAGAGTAAAGCGTCCGTTAGCTTTGACTCCCGGGGCTACTTCTACTTTATCGAATTGGTCTACAAGTCGGTCGGCAAGCTCATTGAATTGATTCTCGTCTTCTTTCGTCCACCAGTTGGACAAATTTCCCTTTGCATCGAATTGTCGTCCCTGATCATCAAACCCGTGAGTCATTTCGTGGCCGATTACTACTCCAATTGCTCCATAATTAGATGGTGCATCGGTATCTATCTGGAAATAGGGAGGCTGCAGAATTGCAGCGGGAAAGCAAATCTCGTTCATTGAAGGAGAATAATAGGCGTTTACGGTCTGTGGCGTCATAAACCATTCTTCCTTATCGACCGGTTTCCCAAGTCTTGAATAACCATCCTGTACAAACCATTCTGCGGCCGCAAGTACATTGGCATGATAGCTCCTTGACGGATCGATATGAATACCTGAATAATCTTTCCATTTATCCGGATAACCAATCTTTACTTTTAAAGAATTGAGCTTGTCGAGCGCCTTATTTTTAGTGATTTTCGATAACCATGGCAAATTCTTGATATGTTGTGCCAAAGCTATACGAAGATTTTCCACTAAGGTTAGCATGGCTTTTTTGTGGGAGTCCGGAAAGTATTTTTCAACATAGAGTTGGCCCACCGCCTCACCGAACATCGAGTTGGGGATGCTTATAACTCTTTTCCAGAGAGGCTTCATTTCCTCCTGACCGGCCATCGCCTTTCCGTAAAGTTCGAAATCGGCCTTTTGGAAATCTTCGCTAAGCAAACCCGTTGCTTCGCTGATGGCTGTAAGGGTGAGGTAATCCTTTACTTTCTGAATGGAATTGACTATGAGGGTCGGGAGGTAGTGATTGATAAACTCAATGAATTTAAGAGATGAGACATTAAGAGTATCCACCGGTTTCAATCCTGCCCCGGTGAAGACCTTATTCCATTCTATGTTAGGGAATTTATTAACAAAGTCAGAGAAAGCCATACTATTATGGCTTAATAAGGGATTGCGTCTTTCCTCTCTTGTCTTTTTATTCTTTGCTATTGCGGTTTCAATCTCAATGACGGATTGCCATACTCTTTCCGCCTCATTCTCCGAGTATCCGCTCAGTTGCATTATTTTCACTACATAATCATGATAGGCAGCAAGAATTTTGGCATTTTCCTCGGATTCCACAAGATAATAATCTCTATCGCCTAACATCAAACCGCATTCAGTGACATGAAGAATATTTATATCAGCATCTTCAGGATCCGGACCTACTCCAAAACCGAAAAAACCACCGCCGGCTCCACGATGAAGCCATGCGAGAGTATCGTAAAGTGTTTCGGGAGTCAGATCATTTATGCGCTTGATGATGGGTTTTAATGGTGCCGCACCTTCACTGTTCCTTCGCTCGATATCCATTCCAAGCCTATAAATATCGTTAACCTTTTGGGCTATTGAATCTTTTGTGCAGACCTCCGGATGCTTCTCTAAGCCTTCGATCATCTCACGAAGTTGAATGCCGGCGGTGTCGCTTATCTTATCAAATACGCCATAGCGGGAGTAATCCGCACGCAAAGGATTCGCTTTCTGCCAACCTCCGCAGGCATATCCATAAAAATCGTCGGCAGGATTTATTTCGGGATCTAAATTTGATGTTATCATAATAAATTCAGCTTATCAAGATCTTCCTGGGCCAACTCCCAGATCGACATAGCATTCTCAAGATTTTTAGTTGCTTTCTTATATTTTTCAAGAGTCTCCATTGAGCCGTCGCCGGCACTGATAGCATTTTCTATATCTTTTAGCTCAGCTTCGTATCTCTCCACTGCATTCTCGGCTTCCTTCACTCGCTTCTCTGCCTTTGATTTCATCTTTGCCATCTCTTTTTGCTCGGCATACGACAATTTCTTAGATTGGGCAGGTTTTATTTCATACTCTATCTTATCGGAAGATGCTGAAGGTTTGGTCGACGCTGGATTGACATTTTCCGGAGAGTTGCGTTCTAAAGAAGCGAAGGAGTCTGCATTCTTCTTACGGAGAAAATCATAAATACCTCCGAGATGTTCCTTCACTCTTCCACCGCCAAATTCATATACCTTTTCTACAAGGCCATTAAGAAAATAACGGTCATGGCTAATAAGGATCACAGTACCGTTGAAATCCGCAATGGCCTCTTTCAGTACATCTTTGGAAGCGATATCAAGATGATTGGTCGGCTCATCTAGGATTAGGAAGTTCACCGGTTCCAACAGGAGGCGAATCATTGCGAGGCGAGTCTTTTCTCCTCCTGATAGCACTCTGACCGGCTTATCGGCTGCCTCTCCGCCGAACATGAATGCTCCGAGAATGTCGCGTACCTTAGTCCGCATATCACCCCGTGCAACATTATCAATGGTTTCAAATACTGTAAGATCAGGATCAAGCAACTGTGCTTGATTCTGAGCGAAATACCCTATCTTTACATTATGACCGATCTTTAGATTGCCTTCATAGGGAATCTCTCCCATAATGCATTTCACAAGGGTTGATTTTCCTTCGCCGTTTCTTCCCACAAAAGCTACTTTCTCGCCTCGCCGTATGGTGAACTCAACGTTTTCAAACACCTTATGATCACCATAGCTCTTGGCAAGTCCTTCCGTTATAAGCGGGAAGTCGCCCGATCGCTCGGCCGGAGGGAATTTCAGTCGCAATCGTGAATTATCAACTTCATCTATTTCAATAGGGACAATCTTTTCAAGTTGCTTGATACGGCTTTGCACTTGAACGCTTTTCGTAGCCTTATAACGAAACCTTTCAATGAATTCCTTAGTATCGGCTATCATTTTTTGCTGATTTTCATAAGCTCGCATCTGCTGCTCTACACGCTCCTTCCGAAGTTCGACAAACTTTGTGTAGGG
>DAAI01000048.1:0-148 GCA_001701105.1 Bacteroidales bacterium GP1 | reverse complement strand
TTCCGCAAGAAATTTCTATCGTCCGGGAAGTAACATTGTCAAGAAATGCACGGTCATGGCTCACTAATAATACGGACTTACCTTTTGTAATTAAAAAGCGTTCAAGCCACTGTATAGATTCTATATCAAGGTGATTGGTAGGCTCGTC
>DAAI01000014.1 GCA_001701105.1 Bacteroidales bacterium GP1 | reverse complement strand
AACTCTCGACAGGCTTCAGCACTGATTGCACGTTGAGGAGCTTTGTCAGCTTTCGGAATCTTCACTTTCAGCCATGGATTATACTTGATTCTGATGATCCCTTTTTCTTCATCATTGAGTTCAAGAATGGCGGCCTTGAATATTTGTCGAATGCAAATAGGATATTTCTCTTTCGCTCTGTTTGTTTTAGACAACGTTTCTATCCATTTCTTAAGTACAGTAGAGGAAAGATGCGCGAATAAGACCTGATTAGTACCCAAATATCTTTCAAGATGATTAAGTGAGTACTTATAATCTCTTGCATTCCTTTCGTGACCACTTCTTTTCATTCGGTCTATGTAAAGTCTTGCATAGTCGCTAAAGCTTTCTACAGAACTGTCCCTCGTCAAGTATTCAATGACTTCTGAAACCGAATAAGCAGAAAGGTCTTTTCGGTTCAACATGTCAGAATATTTGAGAATCATTCTGCTGCAATACTCATTAACTACAGGGTCATTAAAATCACCCTTTGCAGTAATGTTTTTGGGGCTTATGACCTTATCGGTCTTGATATAGCCCATTCGGCTCCGATGGACGATGCGAATATACACCGCATAGAACCCGTCTGCTCGTTGTTTTCTCACAACTGGTTTTAATGTAGCCATTTACATCAGATTTTTGAGGTGTATGTAGAAGTGTATGTTTAGTGTATGCGGAGTATTTATTAGGAGTATGCTATGGTGTATGCAAATCCCGTTTATTTGGCTCGATTTCTGTATCCAAGTGAACGAACCCCCTAAGAACAGGTTAGGCTGTAACCTCCTTTTTATCGGAGTGTTACAGCCTAACGTCTTTATGACTTAGAACTATCGTTTAGTCCTCTATCGCTGCCTGCGCCGCGGCTACGCGGGCTATGGGCACACGGAAGGGTGAACAGCTAACGTAATTCATGCCTAGTTTCGCACAGAATTTAACCGATGAGGGTTCTCCTCCGTGTTCGCCACAGATACCTACTTTCAGGTCAGGCTTAACTGAGCGTCCTTTCTTAACACCCATTTCTACGAGCTGGCCAACACCTTCCTGATCGAGTACTTCGAATGGATCTACTTTGATGATTCCTTTTTCTTTGTAATATTTCAGGAATTTGGGAGCATCGTCACGAGAGTATCCGAAGGTCATCTGCGTGAGGTCGTTGGTTCCGAATGAGAAGAAGTCGGCCACTTCTGCAATCTTGTCGGCAGTGAGGCATGCACGAGGAATTTCTATCATTGTTCCTACCTTGTAAGGTATGCTCTGTCCTCTTTCATCGAATACTTTTGCTGCTGTAACGTTTATCACGTTGGCCTGATGCTGAATCTCTTTGAGTGTACCTACCAATGGAACCATGATTTCGGGATATACCTTGATTCCTTGTTCCTGGCATATGAGGGCGGCTTCGATTATGGCGCGGGCCTGCATCTCGGTAATCTCGGGATAGGTGATGCCCAGACGACATCCACGATGACCGAGCATGGGGTTGAATTCTGAAAGTTCCTCAACCTTCGATTTTACTTCTTGGAGTGTGAGACCCATCTCATCTGCCAGCTCTTGCTGATTGGCTGTCTCGTGAGGTACGAACTCATGCAATGGAGGATCGAGCAAACGGATTGTAACGCCATATCCATCCATGGCTTTGAATATTCCTTCAAAGTCCATTCGCTGCATGGGGAGTAGTTTGGCGAGGGCGGCGCGACGACCTTCTTCATCTGAAGCAAGAATCATCTCGCGTACGGCCTTGATACGGTCTCCTTCAAAGAACATGTGCTCTGTGCGGCAGAGTCCGATTCCTTTTGCTCCGAACCGACGGCCAGTAGCGGCGTCACGTGGAGTATCGGCGTTGCAGCGTACAAATGTCTTGGTGAATTTTTCAGCAAGATCCATAATTGCACCAAAGTCGCCGTCGAGTTCCGGTTCGGTGGTCTCTACCTTTCCTTCGTAGACGTCGCCTGTTGAGCCATTAAGCGAAATCCAGTCGCCTTCTTTGAATACTTTGCCATCCATGGTGAGGGTTTTCTCCTTGTAGTCCACGAGGATGTCACCGGCACCTGATACACAGCATTTACCCATACCGCGTGCCACAACGGCAGCGTGTGAAGTCATACCGCCACGCATTGTAAGGATACCCTGAGCTACTGCCATACCACGGAGGTCTTCAGGGCTCGTCTCGATGCGGACCAGAATTACTTTATTGCCTTTTTCAGCCCAAGCCTCGGCGTCGTCTGCTTGGAATACGATCTGACCGGCGGCTGCACCCGGGGAAGCGGGGAGTCCTTTGGCTACTACGACTGCTTTCTTGAGGGCTTCTTTTGAGAATACGGGGTGGAGGAGCTCATCGAGTTTCTGGGGTTCCATTCTGAGAAGGGCAGTCTTTTCATCTATCATGTTCTCACGGAGGAGATCCATTGCTATGCGTACCATGGCGGCGCCGGTGCGCTTACCGTTACGAGTCTGGAGCATCCACAGCTTGCCATCCTGAATGGTGAATTCCATGTCCTGCATATCGCGGAAATAATCCTCGAGTTTATGGGCTATTGATATTAATTCTGCGGCGCAGTCGGGCATTGATTCTTCGAGCGAGGGGTATTTTTCTTTACGTTCTTCCTCTGAGATTCCTTGCAGGTCGGCCCAGCGGCGAGAACCTTCAATAGTGATTTGCTGCGGGGTACGGACACCGGCCACAACATCTTCACCCTGTGCATTAATCAGGTATTCTCCATTGAAGATGTTTTCACCAGTTGCGGCATCGCGGCTGAAGGCCACTCCGGTAGCGGAATTATTGCCCATGTTGCCGTAAACCATAGCCTGCACATTAACAGCGGTGCCCCATTCTTCGGGAATCTGGTTCATGCGACGGTAAAGGATAGCGCGCTCGTTCATCCAGCTGTCGAATACGGCGCATATTCCACCCCAAAGCTGATCCCAAGCAGATTCGGGAAAGTCTTTTCCGGTATAATCGAGAACGGCTTTTTTAAAGCGTTTAACGAGTTCCTGAAGGTCTTCGACAGTGAGTTCTGTATCGAGCTTAATACCCTTGGCTTCCTTTACTTCATCCATTATAGCCTCGAATGGATCGATATCCGTTTTGCTTTTGGGCTTCATGCCGAGAACTACATCGCCGTACATCTGGACAAAACGACGGTAGCTGTCCCAAGCAAAGCGGGGATTTCCGCTTTTTTCTGCCATTGTTGCCACTGTGGCATCATTCATACCGAGGTTTAAGACTGTGTCCATCATGCCCGGCATTGAAGCGCGTGCACCTGAGCGGACTGATACGAGGAGCGGATTTGAGGGGTCATTGAATTTTTTGCCCGTGAGTTCTTCTACATGGGCTATGGCCTTTTCGACGTCGGCCTTGATATCGGCGATCACGGCGTCACGGCCCAACTGAGTGTACTCAGTGCAGACTTCAGTTGTAATTGTGAAACCGGGGGGAACCGGCATACCGAGCAGGTTCATTTCGGCCAGGTTTGCACCTTTACCTCCAAGGAGGTTTCTCATGTCGGCTGTTCCTTCGGCCTTACCATTGCCGAATGTATAGATTTTTTTTGCCATAGAGATTTTAATATGGTTATTGTATTTGATATATTCAATTGCCGTGGTATAACGGGTTATATATTAACGTTTTTCTCAACATAACGCATAGCGGTTGGCTGCTGAAGGGCGTTCGCCAGCCGCTTTAATTTTCCTCCGTGATATTTGTGGGGGAAAACTTCTGCTCGCAAATTTAATAATAAATAACCGAAAATTCGTAATTTTGTAGAAATTTTTTGAAATAATGAGTAGAAAAAAGAAGCCTCTCCCTTTGTTGAAGGGAGTAGAGATAACGGGAATAGCGGCGGAAGGGAAAAGCGTTGCGCGGATTCATTGGCATCCGAATGATGAGAAGCGGATAGTCTTGTTCGTGCCCTATGGGAGCGTGGGTGATATTGCCGATATTCAGATTGACCGTAAAAAGAATAGTTTTGCGGAAGGGCATATAGTAAGATTGATATCACCTTCGGCCTTACGTGTCGAACCGAGATGCCAACACTTCGGCTTATGCGGAGGGTGCAAATGGCAACATCTTCCATATCCCGAACAATTAAAATGGAAACAGCAGCAGGTAGAGGATGCTCTTGAGCGCATTGCTAAAGTAGAATTACCTGAAATTTCTCCAATTATCGGAAGTGGGAATACCTGGGCCTACAGAAATAAAATGGAGTATACTTTCTCTTCCAAAAAATGGCGTGCGTGGGAGGAGATAAAATCGGGTGTGGAATTTACTGACCGCAATGAGGCTCTGGGGTTTCATATCCCGGGAGCATTTGATAAGGTATTGCAGATAGACTCATGTCATCTTCAGGGAGAATATGGTGATGCGATCCGAAATTTTATATATGACGAAAGTGGACGCCGGGGATGGGATTTCTATGACATCAGAAATAATTCAGGATTTCTCAGGACTTTGATGATTCGAGGCACGGAGATAGGGGAACGCATGGTATGCGTTTCTTTTGGAGAGGACGATGAACGCCGCATCAATGAAGTAATGAAGGCGATTGATGAGAGATTCCCTAATATCACTTCGCTATTGTATGTAGTGAATCGAAAAGCCAATGACACCATAACGGATCAGGAAATCCATGTATGGAAAGGTCGCGACTATATAGAGGAAGATATGGAGGGATTGAGATTCAGAATAAACGCAAAATCGTTTTATCAGACAAATTCCCGCCAGGCTTATGAGCTTTACAAGGTGGCCCGCCGGTTTGCCGGACTTGAGAATAATTCGAATAAAGGCATAAAGCCGCTTGTCTATGATTTATATACCGGCACAGGCACTATTGCTAACTTTGTGGCCGGCAATGCTTCAAAAGTGATTGGCATAGAATATGTTGAAGAAGCTGTGAAAGATGCAAGAATCAATTCTGAAGTAAATGGTATTGATAATACTGAATTTTATGCCGGCGACATGAAAGACATCCTGAATGATGAGTTCATAAAAGCCCATGGTCGTCCTGATGTAATGATTGTGGATCCTCCACGAGCCGGGATGCATGAAGATGTTGTAAAGACAATAATCAAAGCAGCTCCAGATGTTATTGTATATGTGAGCTGCAACCCTGCCACCCAGGCACGCGACCTCGCATTGCTCGACACATTATATCGCGTAACGAATGTGCAGCCTGTAGATATGTTCCCTCATACGCACCATGTCGAGAATGTAGTAAGACTTGAAAAAAGAAAACAATAGTAAATATCATGATACAAAACGGTGACATTCCAATAGTACCCCTTCCTGAGCCACAAGACATAACTGATAAATCATTCTGGGAGGGATTAAAAGGGCTGGGATTCGATGAATTCGTCGCCACTCTCACCAATGGCCTTATAAGTTTTGCTTTTCGACTTGCAATAGCCATCCTTGTGCTTTATGCAGGGCGATTTATAATACGTCGGCTGTACAAGGCAGTTTATAAGATAATGACAACACGTAATGTGGATCTGTCGCTAACCACATTTGTGCTTTCATTAGTAAAGATGGTGCTATATTTTATATTGATAATCACCATTATAGGAATCCTTGGAATTGAAACAAGCAGTTTCCTCGCCATTTTTGCCTCCGCAGGAGTTGCCATCGGTATGGCATTGAGCGGAACGCTTCAGAACTTCGCCGGAGGAGTATTGATCTTATTCCTTAAGCCATATAAAGTAGGAGACTATATAGAAGTACAAGGTTATGCCGGAACGGTGAAATCAATTCAATTATTCAATACGGTTATCAATACCATCGATAATAAAGCTATCATCATACCAAACGGTTCGCTTTCTACGAGTTCCATCAATAATTATTCTCTTGAGCAATTCCGGAGAGTAGATTGGTCGATCAGTCTATCATATGGCACGAATCTTGAAGCGGCTAAAAATGTGATAATGGATATGTTGATGAGCGATGAAAGGATAGCAAAGCAATATATCGAGGATCTGATGGGGGAGGAATCAATCACAGCCTCTGTAATCAAAGATCTTGAAGTGGCGATTCCAAAGAAGGTTGAAAGAAAACCATTCGTTGCATTATCTTCAATGGATGATAGCGCAATAGTTCTTACCGTCAGGGCATGGACGCTTGCGTCCAACTATTGGCCATTATACTTTGAAATGAATGAAAGATTTTATACGGAATTGCCGCAGAAAGGCTTCTCTTTCCCGTTCCCTCAATTGGATGTACATATGATTCCCGGGGATGCAGAAAATCCAGTGAAAGAAAATTTAACTCAGGTTTAAGGTCTGGAAATTCATATTTAACAAATCTAATATCAGGAGTCGGTTGGCCAGTGTGCTTCCGGCTCCTGTAATAATCTTTATGGCTTCTGAAGCCTGCAGGGATGCCACCACTCCGGCAGCAGGTCCGAGAACACCTGTTGCAGAGCATGGCGTTAATCCTGAACATGGTAATTCTGTCCCAAATATCTCCATATATCGTACGTTGCCCGGCAAGATTGTCATTATCTGTCCTTCAAATTCCCTAACCCCTCCAATTACGCAAGGCTTCTCAAGGTCGGCACATACGGCATCAGTCATAAGTTTCGTATTAGGATTATCGCTACCATCAATTATTAAATCAAATTGAGGGAATATTGAATATGCATCCTTGGGAGTAATAAATTTAGGAATAATCTCAACTTGGGTTTCAGAGTTCAATGCCTTCATCCTTTCGGCCAGGATAGAGGCCTTAGGCATTCCGAGATTATCTTCAGTAAAAAATAATTGGCGTTGAAGATTGGATAAATCCACATTGTCGAAATCGGCTATTGAGAGTTTACCAATCCCGGAGGCACTAAGATACATTGCGCAAAGCGATCCAAGAGCCCCGCAACCTATTATGCAAATATTAGCCTGATGGAGCTTCGCCACTCCTTCCTGTCCTATTTCGGGAAGAGTGGCGAGACGAATATAACGGCGTTTAAATGAATTAGAATCGCTCATCAGTTCAATTTTATCCGCAGTGCCAGTATTTATTTACCAGCTGAAGCATCTCCTGCTTATTATTCTCCACATTCTCCCGGAGATGCTTGTCACGGTAATCATGCTGTCGGTCGATAATCGATTGGATCATATCAGGAGAGAACACATCATCAGCCTCGAACACTTCGCGGTCGGCAGCCAGGGCTTCAGAGGAAGCATAGCATGAGTCGGGTAGCGACTTCAAAGCTTTAACATGATCTTTTTCCTTATGGATATCGACGCTTACGTACAACTCCTCGGCGCGCTTCAATGCATCGTCACGCAAGAAGCCCGTCCGGGCAGTAGTGATAATAGCTGCTATCAATTGATAGATATTTGCCGAACCATCGGCACTTCTTAATTCCACAGTTTGCCGTTCCGGATCGCTGCCCGTTGGCTTCTCTGACGGATTGACTTGAGAACACATATCGTTACCACCGGTCCATCCGAGAGGAACGCGCACCAATACCGACCGGTTTCGGTCGCCCCAGCAGATCGAAGTGGGAGCTTCCTGATTTGGAACCAGGCGGAAATAACTTGTAGGCACTTTGTTTCCCATTGCAGTAATGGCTGGAGCGTGTTCGAGGATTCCGACGATGGCCTTTTTAGCGATGTCACTAAGATGACCATTTTCAATCATCATATTATGGCCATCTTTCATTATTTTAAAATGAATGTGAAGACCGCTACCGGCTTTACCGGCTGTGATTTTTGGAGCGAACGTCACATTGAATCCTCTGCGCGCGGCGAGTGTGCGGATCACCCATTTCGCCAGCATCAATTGGTTGGCTGCCTCCATGGCCGGCACCGGAAGGAATTCTATTTCATTCTGTTCGAATACTTTTCCATCCATCGTGAAGTTACCCACCTCACTATGTCCGTATTTTATCTGGCCTCCTGTATGGGCAATCAGATCCATGCACTCGGCACGGAATTCATTGAACTTCGCGAAAGGTGATGATTCATGATAGCCTTTTTGGTCGGTGGCAGGGAAGAGGGTAGGATGTTCAGCTATCACATAATATTCCAATTCCCCCATAGCGTAAAAGTCCATTCCGGTCGTTGATTTAAAGGCTTCCACGGCCTTTCTGAGCGTATATTCCGGAGAAGACGCAAGAGGATTACCTTCATTATTGAAGAAGGAACACAACATAGTGAGGGTTGGAATTTCCGCGAATGGATCTACGAATGCAGTGGAGTACCGAGGAACCACGTAGAGATCGCTATTCCCCGCCTTTATAAAGGGGAATAGACTTGATCCATCGACACGCTCCCCAAACGTAAGGATACTATCGAGATATTCAGCAGAGTTGATAACGAAATTAAGGGTTTTCAATCTGTTATCGTCGGCGGGATACATAAAATTCACCATCCGGATGTCATTCTCCGTGATAAAGCGAATGATATCGCTTTTGGTGAAATCTCCCGGTGCTTTGTCGAGATAACGGACCACGGCATTTGGAACCAATTTTGTGTTCATGGTAAGTTTGGTGTGTTTAAGGTATTGAAGGTTCTGAATGTCTACTTAGACTTTCATTATTTAAAGACAAAATTAGGTTTTTACAGTGATATTTCCAAATTAATGTCAACTCTTGCCGGGGAAATTTGTTTTAATAGTAGAAACAAAAGTTGTAGTAATCATTGTTTAAATAAAAATAAGAAAGATATGGAAAAATTTAAAGATTTAATATCATCCGAGAAGCCTGTGCTTATCGATTTTTATGCAACATGGTGCGGTCCGTGCAAGATGATGCACCCTATCCTCGAAGAATTGGCGGGGAAAGTAGGAGAGAAGGCTCGCATAGTAAAGATCGATATAGATAAGAACGAAGAGCTGGCTTCTGTATATAATGTACGGTCTGTACCTACTTTGATGATATTCCAGAATGGCGAGCTGAAATGGCGAGCCTCAGGAGTGCAGCAGGCAGACGCATTGGAAGACGAACTTAAAAAGTATTATTAAAAGCACAATAAATTGGCTTTGAACTTAACTGACTGTAAGTGGACGGCAAAATAATATTTGGCGTCCATTTTTGTCATATTATATCCAAATGCACGTTATTAATGTATGATGAAAAAGATAGTATTATCCCTGATATTCATATTTTCTATAGGGATTTCACTTTATGGAGCCGACTTTAGCAATGAAAGTCTGCATTATGTGATTAGTTATAAATGGGGACTCATCCACAAAGACGCGGGAGAGGCGATTTTGTCGCTTCGCTCCAACGGAGATAAATATAATCTTATGCTCACGGCGAAGACAAAACCCTGGGCTGATAAATTTTATATGGTTCGTGACACACTCAAAGGAGTTGTCAGGAAGTCAAATCTTGTTCCTGTAAGTTATACTAAAATCACTCATGAGAACGGTTATAATGAAATAGATGAAATTCAATATGTCAAGACCGGCAACATAACAAACGGCCATGTGATTTCAAGACGTATAAAGGAAGAAGGAATAAAGGTAACGGCACGCGCCTTGTCTGCCACCGGACCGGTGTATGATATGCTTTCAGTGTTCTATTATCTGCGGGCTCTTGATTATTCCAAGCTCAATAAGAATCTTGTTTACAAAGCAACCGTATTTTCGGGTGCTAAAGCCGAGACCATTACAATAAAAAGTCTTGGCATAACGGATATAACTCTTAAAGACAAGACAACGCATAAAGCCTATCACATAAAATTTAATTTCACGACAAAAGGTGGAAAAAAATCAAGCGACGACATCGACACCTGGATTTCGACTGATCCGAGCCATTCTTTCCCTTTTTCATCAAGGATNNCGCAGATAATAGAACACTGAAAGCAGTAGGGAAATTGCCAATAGGGGAGGTTCGGGCCTATCTTATGAACAAATAACAGATACTACATATGGAAATAATGTTGACCGGAATAGGAAAGACCGGAATGAGCTTTATAGAAGATGGCCTGAAAGAATATGAATCAAGGCTAAAGCGTTATGTGCCATTCCGGATGGAGTGGATAAAAGATGTCAAGGGCGCCGGGCGCATCCCCGAGGAGCGTCAGAAAGAATTGGAAGGAGAGGAATTTGTAAAAAATATCAATCCCGGTGATTATGTAGCGATCCTTGATGAAAAAGGGAAAGAATTTACATCACGCCAATTTGCAGACTGGCTGCAGAAACGTATGGTCGCGGGAGGTAAACGTTTGCTTTTCCTAATTGGGGGCCCTTATGGATTCTCGGATGCGATATACGAGAGAGCCGATGAGAAACTCTCTTTATCAAAGATGACTTTCAACCACGAAATGGTAAGGCTCTTTTTTATCGAACAATTATATCGGAGCATGACAATTCTGCGAAACGAACCCTATCATCACGACTAAATATCTTTCTATTTTTCAATATTATTATCCTTACGCCTAACAATGAACAAATTACTGAGTCGTGGAATCATGGTTATGATAATCAGGAAGAGAATAACGATTCCGAAAGATAAAGAGACATTTTGAAGTGTAGAGTCTCCGTCGGGAGCCATGGCTGTAATCTCAGTATTAGCATCGGGATCTTCATAAGCCGAAGAATCCAATGCCCATAATGATGACTTCCAGATTATTATACCATCGTTAAGATAGACAACGGCCGGATTTCCACGTGCCAATTCCTTGATAGCAGTATCATCAGCGGTGAAAAGGTCATATTTGGGCAGAGATAAATCTTCCCATTCTTCTATATTTCCCGATTCAGGAGCCACAATCCCAATCATCGGGATGTCATTATGTTCAGCCCAGTCATAGAGTGCATTAATTCTCCATGTTGAGGAGGCTGATATTTCCTTAAGGGAAGGTATCAGCAATATTAGCTCCGGGCCTTCCGTGAGGATAGCCTCATCCGTTACTTCTTCTTTACCGTCCTTGTCCCAAACGGAGAAACTACTCTTTGAATTAACCGCAGACTTATCTGGTAATATATCCTTACGCTCAATGAAATTCCATCCTGATTCTTCATCCGGGAGATTATCAGTGTCAGAAAATTCTTTTCGGATTCCATCTTTTTCATAAACAAAGATGAAGGAGATATCGTTGGAATCGACATCATTGGAAATCAGCGCATCGTTGACTTTATAACTTCTGAAATCGATCATTGGCTGGATTTTATAACCATGCCAGCAGATAAACGTAATGTAAATGGCACCAGCTACAAAAGCAAGCCATTGAAAAGCCGGTGAAATAAGGGAATGTGTTTGTAGGTTATTAAGAACAAGCCATATGATACAAGATGTAATGACTATATTCTTCCAGAATGTAGCCCAATTTGAAATTACTAAGGCATCTCCGAAGCATCCGCAATCCGCAACCGGATCTTTAATGGCTATCCATAAGGTCAGCGGAACCATCACCATCATCAACAATGCGGCCATCCATGGGGCTGATCTACGGTAGCAACCGAAAACCAAGAATAAGCCGGTAAGGAATTCGTAGCCACATAGCAGGAAAACACCGGTCACCAGTATTCCCATTGGCAAATCCCAACCAAAGACCCCGAGATAATCTTTAAATTTATAAATCGTGCCCCAAGGATCTATTCCTTTTGCAAATCCTGAAAATAGAAATACTCCTCCCACGAAAATCCGGCATATCCATGTAAGGAGCTGCATCCACCATGGATAGTCAGGCACATTAATCTTATCATTTGCAGATAGAGAGCTTGATGATTGCAAAGAGAGCATAATTTATCATATCCATATAATTGGCATCGACTCCTTCGCTGATGAGGGTATGCCCGTTATGATCTTCTATTTCCTTCGTACGCATGAGTTTTTGCAGGATGATATCAGTAAAACTCGAAACCCGCATATCACGCCATGCCTCATCGTAATCATGATTCTTATTTGTCATAAGACCGGTGGCTTTGGCAATCATTTGAAACTGAAAGATTATGGCACATCANNTAAGATTAATGTGCCTGACTATCCATCGGGGATAGGATCGCCCGGTCCGAGGTAAAGCTGAATCATTGCGATTGTACAATAATTTACAATGCCTATAAATTCCGGCTCAATACCTTCATCAACCGCGGCAGCTTCAATACCCTTATCCTCAAGAGAACGGATTCTCTTGGCCTTAATGAAAATTTGATCCGTAAGGCTCGACGGACGCATCACGCGCCATGATGTGCCATAATCTTTCAGTTTCTTACTATATATATCCCGGCAAATGGCAATGGCATCTGCAAATTCTTTTTGCGTATCGTGCTTAGGTCTGTCCATATGATCCTGTCAGAAAAGAACATTTATAAGTGATAATGCAAAATTAACTATAAATCGGAATATATACAAAAATCGCCGCGACCATTTATATATGATCGCGACCACAAGTATTGTTTTATCTTATTCGTAACGCATAGCTATCATATCCCAGTCCACAATATCCCATAACTTATGGAGATATTCAGCCCGGCGATTCTGATAATCGAGATAATACGCATGTTCCCATACATCGAACACGAGCAATGGGCGTAAGCCGCTTGTCATAGGGTTTTCAGCGTTGGAGCCTTGGGTGATATGCAAATCGCCTTTATCGTCAGCCGACAACCATACCCATCCGGAACCGAATAACGAAGCTCCGGCCTCTTCAAATTTCTTTTTAAACTCATCAAGACTGCCGAATGTGGAATCTATCTTTTCCCGCAGTTTGCCTCCCGGTTCTTTCAAGGCATCGGGTGAGAACTGGAAGAAATAGAAGATATGATTCCAAGCCTGGGAGGCATTGTTGAAAATCTTACCATCGGATGAAACGATAATCTTCTCAAGAGGCATCTCTTCGTAAGGTGTGCCTTCAATGAATTTGTTGAGGTTATCGATATATGCACGTTCATGCTTTCCATAATGGAAATCAATTGTAGCCGGAGAAATAACCGGCTGCAGTGCATCTATTGAATAGGGTAGACGAGGTTGTGTGAATTTCATATCTTTCTTTAGTATTAAGGCAGGATCAGAATTAACCCGGCATATGTATAACACGTGCCGGGTTTTAAAAGTTTATCGGATGCAAAGCTGATATAACCTCAATCAAATATTGCGTCCCAATCTTTCCATACAGGCTGCATACCGGCTTCTAAAATTGCATTGGCTACGTCCGCAGGCGTACGTGCGTCTGATATTTCAAATTGTTCGAGCGCATCGGGAGTTGACGCATAGCCTCCGGGTTCGGTCTGGCTACCGGCACTCATGGATGTCACACCAAGAGGAAGGATATGATTGCGGTAGTCTGCTTCTTCGCGAGTGGAGAATGAAATATCCACATCATGGTCAAAAAGGCGAAAGGCACATGTAAGTTGCGCCAGCTGCCTATCGGTAATAATCGATTTTGGCACGAATCCGCTTTCCGAAGGCCGCATCCGGGGGAAATTTACGGAGAATCTTGACCTCCAATATTTTTTCTGAAGGTATCGCAAATGGCGAGCCATCATAACAACATCAGCTCTCCAGTCTTCAAGCCCAAGCAGCACTCCAAGACCGATCTTATGTACTCCTGCTTCGCCCATCCTATCGAAGCCATTAAGACGCCATTCATAATGACTCTTCATGCCGCGGGGATGATATTTCTTATAGGCTTCCTTATGATACGTCTCCTGAAAACATACCACGCCATTTAGTCCGGAACGGGTGAGCCGTTCATACCATATGGCCTTCATGGGCATTACTTCTATCGTGAGATTATGAAAATATGGCCGGCATACTCTCAACACCTTTTCAAGATAGTCAACTCCACTGACAGTAGGATATTCACCCGACACTATCAGTAGATTTTCAAAAGGACCCAGCTCTTTTATGGCTTTGCATTCGGCTTCAATCTGATCCATTGTCAGAGTGGTCCTTTCAAAAGGATTATCATGGTTAAAGCCACAATAGACACACTTATTGGTACATGCATTTGAGACATACATTGGAATGTACATCGAAATCGTATTCCCGAAACGCTCCTTTGTATAACGATGGCTTAACTGAGCCATATCTTCAAGGTAAGAGCCGGCCGCCGGTGAAATTAAGATGGCAAAATCCTCGGGTGTAAGTTGCTTTGAATTGCGGCGGGACTTGTCAAGAACTCTGCGCACATCATGATCGGAAGCGTCGGTTACAAGACGCAATGTCTCATCCCAATCATAATTGTCGATGATATCGGCAAAACCATGTCCAAATACTGCATCCGGTTCAGGATCGCTTTTCATTCTTATTACTTCCTTGTCAGACATTCTTATAATTCCTTATCGCAGGCATCAGTGATGTTCTGAGAGATACGCATGGCACAGAAATTCGGGCCGCACATCGTACAAAACTTATCATCGGCATCCGGAGCTTCCCGGCGGGATTTCATATAATATTCCTTAGCGCGTGCGGGGTCGAGCGAAAGATTGAACTGATCTTTCCAACGGAACTCATAACGTGCCTTGGAAAGAGCATTGTCTCTGACCTCGGCACCGGGGAAACGCTTGGCAAGATCAGCCGCATGAGCCGCGATCTTATAAGTTACTACTCCATCGCGCACATCTTCAAGCGTCGGAAGCGAAAGATGTTCCTTTGGGGTAACATAACATATCATGGCAGTGCCCAGAGATGATATGATGGCGGCGCCGATTGCTGAGGTTATATGATCGTAAGCCGGCGCTATATCTGTGGTCAACGGCCCGAGAGTATAGAAAGGTGCCTCATGACATACGGTTTTCTGGCGTTCCATGTTTTCCGGAATCTTATACATAGGAACATGGCCAGGACCTTCGATCAATACCTGGACATCGTGTTCCCATGCTTTTGAACATAATTCTCCGAGCACATCAAGTTCTAGGAACTGAGCCTTGTCATTGGCATCATGTATAGAGCCGGGACGCATTCCGTCGCCCAGCGAGATCGCCACATCATATTTATTAAGAATCTCGCATATCTCATCGAAATGAGTATAGAGGAAACTTTCCTCATTATGGATTACACACCATTGGGTCATAATCGAACCTCCTCTTGATACGCAGCCTGTGAGCCGGTCTTTGACAAGGTCGGCGTGTTCCTTAAGAACCCCGGCATGGATTGTAAAATAATCCACCCCTTGCTCACATTGTTCGATGAGCGTATCTTTGTATATTTCCCAGGTGAGCTTGCTTACATCGCCATTGACTTTCTCCAGAGCCTGATATATTGGAACTGTTCCCATCGGCACCGGACAATTGCGTATTATCCATTCACGTGTCTCATGGATATTATCACCTGTCGACAAATCCATAAGAGTATCTCCACCCCAATAGCAGCTCCATACGGCTTTTGCCACTTCTTCCTCTATGCCGGAGGAAAGTGCGGAATTTCCGATATTGGTATTCAACTTACAGCTGAATTTTGATCCTATTATCATCGGTTCTGCTTCCGGATGATTTATATTGGCTGCAATCACAGCCCTCCCTGAAGCTACCTCATCTCTTACGAATTCGGGGGTTATGTAGGTATCAATTCCTCTTTCTTTATTATCAAGATTCTCCCGAATAGCCACATACTCCATCTCCGGAGTAATTATCCCTTTACGGGCATAATGCATCTGAGTGACTCTTTTACCTTCTTTAGCACGTAATGGCTTATGAGTTTTCGGAAAACGGATGGAGTCAAGAGTCGTATCATCGCGCCGAGAACGACCATATTCACTGGTTATTTCTGCCAATTCTTCAGTATCATCACGGTTAATCACCCATTGCCGCCGGTCGCGTGGCAATCCCTCATTGATATTCGTAGTGATGGATGGATCCGTATATGGTCCCGACGTATCGTAAACGATTATGTCTTCGTTGGGATATTCAATGCGCTTGCCATTCTCAATCTTAACAGTGGGGTATTGTTTTATTCTCCGCATTCCTACCTTAACGCCTGGAAGGGTACCCTTTACATATATTTTTTCCGAGTTGGGATAAGAAGTGAGGTCAATATTTTCTATTGTCATGGTATAAGATTTATTCGTTGAAGAATGTTGTAAGGGGGCTGGAAGCCACAGCGTGAGAGGATACGGCACCAAGTCCGGCCAGATAGGCCATTCTTCCGGACTCTACTCCGAGAGCAAAAGCCCTCGCCATTTCCACGGGATCTCCCGCCACGGCTATGGCCGTATTCACCAAAACGGCATCCGCACCCATTTCCATTGCCTCCGCTGCATGGGAAGGCGCACCAAGACCGGCATCCACCACCACCGGCACCTGAGACTGCTCGATAATGATTTCAAGTAAATCACGGGTCACGATTCCTTTGTTAGTTCCTATTGGCGCTCCTAAGGGCATTACAGCCGCTGCTCCAGCTTCCTCAAGCAATTTGCACAACACAGGATCGGCCTGAATATAGGGGAGAACCACAAATCCTGCTTTTGCAAGTTCCTCAGTAGCCTTCAGGGTCTCGATAGGGTCGGGCATCAGATATTTCGGATCGGGGTGAATCTCAAGTTTAATGAAATCGGTATTGAATATTTCACGACTCATATGAGCTGCAAGAATGGCTTCCTTTGCATCCCTCACTCCGGATGTGTTAGGTAGCAATTGAACCCTATCACGGTTGATATGAGTCATCATTTCATCCGTAGCCTCGTTCATCATGTTTACTCGCTTCATCGCCACCGTGACCATTTCAGTGCCTGATGCCTTAACGGCCTCGAGCATTATTTCCGGTGAGGCGAACTTACCTGTTCCAACAAAGAGGCGGGAGCAAAATTCCCTGCCGCCTATTTTAAGTGTATTCATTGATTGAAGGGTTTCTATCGTTTACCCGTTAATTATTTTAAATTTATCGACAATGTCTACAAACCGACGGGTTGCGGCCTCAATATCATCTGCGAAGGCGATGGCTCCGCTTACGGCAATTCCATTGACACCCGCTTCCATTAATGGAATTACATCCTCTTCTTTGATGCCTCCTACTGCCACATGAGCTATGTCTATCTCGCTTTCCCTCATATCATGGCATAGCCGGCGGATTCCTTCGAGACCTAACACGGGAGCAAGATTTTCTTTTGTCTTAGTCTCGGCGAAAGGGCCCAAGCCAATATAATCAATATCAAGAGCACGCACGGCCTTTATATCATCGAATGTATTTGCCGTAACTCCGATCACGGCAGCCGGGCCAAGAATCATCCTCGCCTTGGAAGGAAGCATATCTGTTTTTCCAAGATGAACTCCACCTACATCGAGCTTTTTAGCAAGCTCTACTCTATCGTTGAGGATAAGAAATGCCTCGGCATCAAGACACCACGGCTTGATGACTTCTATGACTTTGGCAATCTCATCATCGGTGGCATCTTTCATTCTGACCTGAATCCATCGACAGCCTCCATCGAGGACTTTACGAACTTGTTCGGTAACAGATACCGATGAATTTGTGTTGGTTATATATTGTAGCATACTATATATTTTTATTCATTATTATCTCCATGCAGCCCCCAACATCGCACCTCCAATAAAACCGGCCTCCTTTAACTCCTGGAATTTATCCGGTGTTACTCCCCCCAGCGCTACCACCCGTTTGCCCCGAATTACCGGGGACATAAGGCGGATATTGAAATGTGACTTATACCCGGGTTTGGAGATTGAATCATATACTGGAGAAAGCAATCTATAAGCCGTAATTATGTTGGAAGCAGGTAGAGGCGACTCCAGATCTTCAATTGAATGGCACGCCGTTGTTACCTTGATTGATGTCGGTGGGAGTACTTTTATCCGCGAATTCAGATGAATGCCGGCCACATTATATTCTGACGCGAGTTCCTGCCAATCATTAAGCCATAAGAAGGGATGCAGACTTTCAGGAATCGAATCAAGAAGCCTTCTGACTTCATCTTTAGCAGCCATAGGTTTGCGGATATGGATATAGTCATAACTCTCCTCTTGAAGCATCTGTAGGATTCTTTTTGATTCCTCCTTTATCCCCACTTCCGGCAAGGTGATTGCTATTTTCAGGAATCCGTCGATAGTCATCCTCCGAAAGCAGCTGAAATAATCACCACACGGTCGCCATCGTTGATATAAGTATTGTTCCAGTCAGCTTGACGGACAATATTATCATTGAGCGATATGGCCGTTCCTCCGCGTTTTATTCCTTTCATTTCAATAAACTCGGATATTGTCAGCTCACTATCCGGAAGCATTTCCGGTCGGTTGTTTACTATAATTTTCATCTCAATAATATTAAGCATACAAAAATAGGAGTTTTTCTTCAAATCATCAAATGAAATTAATGATTCTTATCCGAATTTGAGGGTTAATTTTGACATTGATTCTATAATTTGGCCGTAAAAATCTGGATGTTGAGAAACATGAATATATAATTCAATGAAATTCAACTTGAAAAGATTTTTTTTAAAATTCAATAGCAAAAGCATTTTTTTTTTAGAAATTTTTGTTGTTATTTTGCGTTTCAAAACTTACCCGTCTCTATAGAACGACCAATGACAGCAAATTTGACTGAGAAGTGGGCTAAATGCTTGGAAATGATTCGCTCCAATGTGGGAGAGGATCGTTATAACACTTGGTTTGTTCGTGCCGAGGTGGTAAGCTATGAGAACGATATGCTCGTATTGAAGCTGCCTTCTCAGTTCTTTGTCGATATGTATGAGGAGCGTTTCTATGATGTGCTCAGATACGCCTTGAAAGCCTCTTTCGGCCATGTCCCCAAGCTCGAATATGTATTCGACATCATCAACAACGACGATAATTCACGGGTGCGGCTACAAAGTCCGGAACGATCTCATGCCGTTACAAGCAAAGTGATACGGCAGATAGAGAAAAGCAGTCCGGAAGAACGCCAACGGGATTATGATCCACAACTCAACAGCGCGCTTAATTTCGAGAATTATTGCGTAGGGCAGTCAAACCGGCTTCCCTATACTATAGCTGAGCATATCGCAAATCACCCCGAGAGTCAGGATTTCAATCCATTCTTTCTGTATGGAAAGGTTGGCGTAGGCAAGACTCATCTTATTCAGGCTATCGGTATCAGGATTAAAGAGCATCATCCCGGGGCAAGAGTGCTATTCGTGACTATGCGTCAATTCCAGAATCAATACTTCAATGCGATGAAAAATAAGGAGATTCCGGATTTCATCAATTGGTATCAGGGGATGGACGCAATATTATTCGATGATTTACAGGAGCTAACGGGCAAAGTAGGAACTGCCGAGGCTTTATTTCCCGTGTTCAATCATCTGCATCAGCATAATAAAAAACTGGTGTTCACCTGTGACCGGCCACCGCAAGAACTTGACGGGATAGCCGACCGCCTTATCGACCGATTTAAATGGGGTATAACCGAACCTCTTCAGGCCCCGGACTTTGAATTACGCAAAAAGATACTTCATTTCAAGGCATCCCGCAATGGTCTTGATCTTTCTGATGAGATAATCGAACTGATAGCAGGCAATGCCGACGGATCGGTACGAGAACTTGAAGGAATAGTGATGGGTCTTTATATGCGCTCCATCAAGAATAATGAGCCGATCACACTCGCCCTTGCAAGAGATGTAATCAGTCATTCAGTAAAAGTGCCAGCAAAGCCGACTATTCATTTCGACATGATTGTCGAAGCCACAGCCGAATATTATGGTTTGAATTCTGATACGATATTCACCAAATGTCGAGTCCGGGATATTGCCGATGCGCGGCAGATGGTGATGTATCTATGCAATAAGCACACTTCATTGTCTACCCCCGCTATAGGAGCAAAACTAAACAGAGAGCATTCCACCGTGATATACGGAATCAAAGCAGTTGAAGACCGGCTGGCCACTTCGCGCGATACGGTTTCTGCTCTTGAGGCTATCGAAGCATCCCTTCTGAAATAATCTATTCGCACTGTAATCCGGTATTCCTTATTGATAAGGAGTGCCGACATTCATAATAAATCAACCTAAAAACCTATCCATTATGAATCTAAAGACTTTCCTGCTTATAGGAATTGGAATCGGGATATGTGCTTCAAGCGGGTTTTCACAGCCCGGTCCGAAAGGAGCTGATGAATCAATGCTTCCCGGGAAACGTGGTGAATTAAATGTGCGGGTGGCCTCATATCCACGCTTGCTCCCTGACAACAGTATGGAGTTCAGAATAAAGGCTCCCGAAGCAAAATGCGTCCAGATTGACCTTGGGAAAAAATATAATCTTGTGAAAGACGACAATGGAGAATGGACCGGCAAAACAGAGCCGCTTACTCCAGGTTTCCATTATT
The DNA here is from genome assembly GCA_001701105.1 of Bacteroidales bacterium GP1. Taxonomy (GTDB): domain Bacteria; phylum Bacteroidota; class Bacteroidia; order Bacteroidales; family Muribaculaceae; genus Lepagella. Next base: position 20,451 of record DAAI01000014.1, on the reverse strand, counting down.
ATTTTATGATTGTCGATGGAGTGCGCGTTGCCGATCCTGCCAGCGAGAGCTTCTATGGATGCAGCTATTGCACGAGCGGGGTGGAGATTCCATATCCGGAGGGTGATGTAAGGTTCTATGAGGCGGATGTGCCACATGGTGATGTCAGGATGAAACGTTATTATTCCGGCACAGCAGGTGATTGGAGGAGAATGTACGTATATTGTCCGCCGGGTTATGATGATTCTCCAGAGAAATACCCTGTGATGTATCTCCAGCACGGCGGAGGAGAGGACGAGCGGGGATGGTCTCAGCAGGGACGCACTGATATTATTATGGATAATCTTATAGCATCAGGGCAAGCAACTCCTATGGTGATAGTCATGGCTGACGGCAATTCAAAGGATTTTGAATCTGAGCTTCTCAATGATGTGATCCCATTCGTGGAAAGCAATATGAAAGTAAAGACCGACCGCGACAACCGAGCCTTAGCCGGATTATCAATGGGAGGAATTCAGACCCTGGACATAGGAATCCCGAATCTTGACAAATTTGCTTATCTCGGCGTGTTCAGTTCAGGATGGTTTGCCAAGCCTATGCCATTTGGAACAATGGGTAGGCCAGAAGAATGCTATTCCTTGCTTAAAGAGAATAAAGATGAATATAATGATAAACTGAAAGTATTCTGGTTGTCAATGGGTGGTCCGGAGGATATAGCATACGAAAATTGCAAAGCCATGCGTAAAAGATTTGATGAAATCGGAATCAATTATGACTATTTCGAGACCCCCGGTGGCCATACCTGGCCGGTATGGCGCGAAAGTCTTTACCATTTCGCTCCTCTGATATTCAAGCCAAAGAAATAACTATTTAAGGTTGGAATTATAATATTTTTCATTGCCTGTTATATTTTCTCCAATAAATGGAGGGATCGGGTAAGACATATCGGTGGCCGGAATCTCAATTTCGGCTACCGTCATTTTACATGGACTCTTGATTTCATCTATTTCCCAGCGAAATCCTGAAAAATTCACAATAAATCTTGTCTTTTCAATCACAGGAGGCTCACAGATGGCAAGCATTTCCTCGGCATCCTTTATGGGTATGGGATATTCAAATTCCATTCTTGCCGCTCCATTATTCTTACCCTTAACCGTGATGTAGGCATCCGTATTGATTATTCTTAACCGGACAACACGCTCCGGATCCCGTGATAAATAACCTTGACGAATTGACATCACGGATTCCGCTGCATTACGATATGATGTATCCCTCACCAGATATTTATGCTCAATTTCTTGTCCCATATTATTACTCCTGCATTGTTCTTGAATAACGCACGCGGATGGATAGAATTGTAAAATAATACAAAAAGGAAATGTTTAGAAACTATCCGGACAATAATTTCGTATGGTTGGGGTTAAGAATCATATGAGCATAACAAAACCTATATATAGATTACTCCTTCTAATAATTATTATATCAGGGATTTTCCCTCTTGGCGGAATCTCGAAAGCGGCAACTAAAAAGATTTATGTCGATACGATTGGAGATTCCGAAAAAATCCGGGAATTGCCGGAAGTAGTCGTAAAGAAAAAAAAGGAGAAATATTCTAAGAAGAATAATCCAGCTGTGGAACTGATGAGAGCCGTCCGAAAGATGCATGATACGCATGCTCCGGAGGATTCATCGGGGTATACTTTCGATCAATACGATAAGATAGTGGTCGGCATCAATGATATCGATGGCGCCAAATCACTACAAGGGTTGCCACTTAAAAACAACCTGCAGCTTGTTGTAGATACTGGCCTCTGGTTGGGCAAGCGTGTTTTGAACCTATCCATTAAAGAGAAGACAAAAAAAGTGGTTCATACAGATGGCGGAAAGAAAGAGATAGTAACCGGCATCAACAAAGATGGACTTGATCAGGCTTTTGATGATGAGTTTACACGCGTATTCTTTGAGGACTTGTTAAAGGATGTCGATCTCTATAAGAACGATGTGAAAGTGATGCGAGCTAATTTCGTAAGCCCGTTATCGGCCATCTCCGCTGATTATTACAAATTCTATATCGAAGATACAGTAAAGATCGGAGGAGAGAGATGCATCGAATTGTCGTTCGCGCCCCATCGTCCGGAGTTCAGCGGATTTAACGGTAAATTATTCGTTCCTCTTGATGATAGCATTAAGTATGTAAAACGTGCTTTGCTCAGAATGCCGAAAGCCGCTAACGTTAATTATGTCAAGGACCTTGTGGTTAGTGTGAATTATGAGCGCGACTCTTTAGGAAAAGTTCATAAAGTGCTTGACGATATAGTTGTGGATCTTCAGATTCTGCCTGGTACCCCACGCCTTTTTGTCACACGACAAAGCAGGCGGTCTGATTTTGGCTATGATGGCAGTCCGGAATATAAGGAATATCTTGAGAAAATTGGAAGCACACTACTCGTTGACAATGCTCAGGCCCGTTCAAAACAATTTTGGGAGCAGTCACGGCAATTGCCGCTCACTTATGCCGAACAAAATATGCTTGGGGAGAAATCTCCATATAAGACAAACAAAATCTTTTATTGGCTTGAGAAAGGGGTAATGTTGCTTGCCAAAGGTTACATTCCTACGGCCAACAAAAGCAAGTTTGACATAGGTCCTATCAACAACCTAGTCAGTTATACCGCAGCGGGAGGATGGCGTCTGCAGTTCGGAGGAATAACCACAGCCAATTTAATGCCTCACTTGTTCCTGCGCGGATACGGAGCCTATGGCTTCGGAGATAAGAAATGGAAATACGGCGGAGAGGTGGAATATACATTCAATAAGAAAAAATATCATGCCCTCGAGTTTCCCCGTAACGGCATCAAAGTGTCGTACAACTATGATTTCGATCAATTGGGGCAGCAGGTATCCTGGGATGGCGGCGCCTCCTTAACAGGCAGCTTTACCCGCGTTGACAACATTCTTGTAACATATCGCCGTCATGCATATGCAGAATATAATAAAGAATGGAATAATAATCTATCCATAAGCACATCATTACATTACGACCGCCAAGAAGCCTCCAGATGGGTGAACTTTATCACCGGCGACGGGCACACGGATCCATATTATGATCGTGGATTATTCAGGATTTCCTTGCGTTACGCACCCGGAGAGAAATTCATTCAGACCAACAACAGTCGCAAGCATGTGAATTGGGATGCATGGGTCTTCAATATCAGTCAGGAATACGGACCCCGTGGAATGTTCGGCTCTAAATTCAATTATGTCAGCACCAACATCGGACTGGAAAAGAGATTCTGGTTCTCTGCCTTTGGTTACCTTGATATGAATATCAAGACCGGCAAAATCTGGACGCAAGTGCCTTTTATCTCTTTGGCATGGCAAAACTCCAATATTTCATATTTCATGCGTGGCGATTCTTTCTGCTTATTGAACCCGATGGAATTTGCAATGGATCAATATGCCACACTCTATCTCCAATACCATCTCAACGGACTGCTGCTTAATAATATTCCTATTGTCAAGAAAGCCAAGCTCAGGGAGGTTGTCACATTCCGCGGATTTATGGGTCATTTGTCGAAGCGAAATAATCCGGACTATAACCCCAATCTCTATAAATTCCCGGACAAGAACACAGTTCCGATGGGTATGAAACCATATATGGAGTTAGCCGTTGGAATAGAAAACATCTTTACCTTCATTAAGTTGGATTATGTATGGCGTTTATCGTATCTCAACCGTCCCGACATCTCGAAAAGTGGAATCCGATTCTCTTTCGTATTCAACATGTAACTTTTAACAAGCATAATAAATAATATTTAACAGAGATAATTTAAATTTTTAACTTAATAAATATTATTTTTGCAATTGAATTCGGAAAAATCGGATGAACCGGAAGCCATTTATCCGGTATCATCCCATAAAGTGGAAGAGCATATAAAAGAAATTATATGGAACAAACATTGAATATCAGAGAAATAAATGATCTGATAGCATCTAAGAGCAGTTTTGTAAGCATGATCCGTAGCGGTATGGATCGCAGAATCGTGGGTCAAGAACATCTTATTGACTCGCTTTTGATAGCATTGTTGTGCAATGGCCATATCCTGCTTGAAGGAGTTCCCGGGTTGGCCAAGACTCTTGCAATAAAGACTCTTGCAAATCTGGTTGACGCCAAATACAGCCGGATTCAGTTTACCCCCGATCTTCTTCCGGCCGATGTTACCGGCACTTTGATTTACAGCATCAAGAAGGAGAGTTTCGAGGTCAAGAAAGGCCCGATTTTTGCAAATTTTGTTCTTGCCGATGAAATAAATCGAGCACCGGCAAAGGTACAAAGTGCCCTGCTTGAGGCAATGCAGGAACGCCAAGTCACAATCGGCGATGATACATTCCGTCTTCCTGAGCCATTCCTTGTTATGGCCACCCAAAATCCAATAGAGCAGGAAGGCACATATCCTCTTCCCGAGGCCCAGGTTGACCGTTTCCTTCTGAAAGTAATAATAGGATATCCTACTCAGGGGGAAGAGAAACAAATCATTCGTCAGAATATTCACGGAGAATTGGATCCTGTGCGCCCGATTCTTGACCCGAAGGAGATTCTTGAAGTGCAGAAGATTGTGCAGAGCATCTATATAGATGAAAAGATAGAAAATTACATAGTCGACATTGTATTCGCAACCCGGACCCCTGCAAAGTTCGGACTTCCCGACCTTGCGGGCCTCATCTCCTTTGGGGCATCGCCGCGAGCTTCCATCAGTATGGCGCTGGCAGCCCGCGCTTACGCCTTCCTGCAGGGCCGCGGATATGTAATTCCGGAAGATGTGCGAGCAGTATGCCATGATGTAATGCGTCATCGGATCGGGCTTACTTATGAGGCAGAAGCCAACAATATCACCTCCGACGACATAATCACCGACATTCTCGATAAGGTAGCCGTACCCTAAAATCTATCGCAGTGGATGCCAACGAATTGCTTAAAAAAGTCCGTCGAATAGAAATCAAAACTCGCGGCCTAAGCCAGAATATATTTGCAGGAGAATATCACAGCGCCTTCAAAGGGCGTGGAGTGATATTCTCGGAAGTACGCGAATATGTTCCGGGTGACGATGTACGCGATATCGACTGGAATGTCACATCGCGATATAACAAGCCCTTCGTAAAGGTGTATGAAGAGGAGCGCGAAATGACCGTGATGCTTCTCGTGGATGTGAGCGGAAGCCGACAATTCGGAGCCGTAGGTGAGCAAAAGATGGAAAAAATGGCAGAAATAGCAGCAACGCTTGCCTTTTCCTCAATTCAAAATAATGATAAAGTAGGAGTGATATTATTCAGCGACAAGATTGAAAAATTCATTCCTCCTAAAAAAGGGAAAAAGCATATCCTGCTGATTATCCGTGAAATTATCAATTTTGAGCCAGAAAGCAGAGGTACCGATATCGGGAAAGCTCTTGAATTTATGACTAATGCCATAAAAAAGCGTACCACCTCATTCTTATTATCGGATTTGATTGATTCCCATGATTATACGAAGAGTCTTCAGGTGGCAAGCCGGAAACATGATCTTGCAGTGATTCAGGTTTACGACAGAAGGGACGCAGACATTCCTGATGTCGGGCTGATCAAGATGCGTGATCTCGAGACCGGAGATGAGGGCTGGATCGATACCGGCAGCAAAAAAGTGCGCCGAATGTATGCCAAAGCATGGTATGACCGGCAGCAAGCCATCGCTCATGCCATGACCCATAGTGGCGTTGATACGGCAACCGTCACAACAGATGAAGATTTTGTAAAAGCTCTTTTGGGATTGTTTCGTAGAAGAGCTGTGACAAGATAGCGCAAAAGGGTAACCTTATTTTATGAGAAAAATTAAAGTCTATATAATAATAGCATTGACCATCCTTGCGACTGCGTTTAAAGGATCGGCGGCCACAGTGGTAAAAGCTCATCTCGATAGTGCGGTGTTACTGATGGGTAAAATCGGCAACATCGATCTTGTTGTTGAGGAACCTAAAGACGCAAGAGGTGAGTTCGAGCTATTCCGTACTCTTCCCGAGCGAGGATATATAGGAGTATGCGGAGACAGTGTGGAATACAGAATGCCAACTGTAATCGATACAATCGATGCAGGACTTAATCATAAAATTCTATTTAAACTGCCTGTTCAATCGTTCGATTCGGGAGCCTATATGCTTCCTCCTTTTGTATATATCAGCGGGAGAGACACCATAAGGTCGAATGAACTGGCCCTAAAGATAGTGCCAGTCCTGGCAAATGCTGAGGATCCGATAAATGATTATGCCGGCACTGCCGATCCGGAGAACCCATCGATATTTGATTGGGTGCCGGATTGGGTACTCGATTATTGGTGGTTAATACTCATTATTTTACTTGCCATAGGAGTGTTTCTCTACGCGATGCGCCGTTATAAGAAAGAGGGTCATTTACTTCCTAAAAAGCCAGAACCGACTCCATATGAAAAGGCCATTGCCAGTCTTAGGCACCTAAAGACTCAGAAACTGTGGGAGCAGGGCATGGAGAAAGAGTATTACACCGAACTGACCGAAATACTACGCATTTATCTATATGGGCGATTCGGCATCAATGCGATGGAAATGACCTCCCGTCAAATAATGTCGGCTCTGGAAAAGAATGCCGAAACGAAAGATAAGCGTCCTTATTTCAGGAAGATTCTCAACATGGCTGATTTTGTCAAATTCGCCAAGGTTCGCCCGTTACCGGAAGATAATGTGGCAAGCTATGATAATGCATTGCGTTTCATAGAAGAAACCAAACCGATTCCCATTGCCGAGGAAGCAGGAGATAAAAATCCGGCAAAGAAAGGAGAAGCTATATGAGTCTCGCTAAACCTTATTTTATCTTCCTATTCATTCTATATATCCCCTTGATATATTGGTATATCAAGAAGTGGAGAGGTGGAGATCCGTCTATAGGAGTGTCAACCTTAGCTCCCTTTAAAAAGATTAGAGCTCGAGGGAAAGTGATTCTGATGCACTTTTGCTTTTTGTTAGAGCTTATCGCTATAGGAGGTATTATTATGGCTTTGTGTCGTCCGCAGACGCATGACAGCCTACGGGAATCCAATATGGAGGGAACAGATATTATCCTTGCCCTCGACATCTCAAGCTCCATGCTTGCATCGGATTTACAACCAACCCGTTTTGAGGCCGCTAAGTCAGTGGCCCAGAAATTTGTAGGGCAACGTACTGATGACAACATAGGGCTCGTGACATTTTCCGGGGAAAGCCTGTCGTTGATGCCACTGACAGCCGATAAGGCTGCCGTTGTGAATGCCATCAGCAATATTAAAATGGGAACTCTTAATGATGGAACTGCCATAGGGGATGGAATAGCAAGTGCCATTAATCGTCTTGTGAGTGGAAATGCCAAATCCAAAAGCATTATTCTCCTGACCGATGGCACGAATAATGCCGGCGACGTCGCTCCCGCAACTGCCGCGCAGATTGCAAAGCAGAAAGGTATTAAAATATATACAATCGGAGTTGGAACCAATGGATCTATTCAAGTGATGGATCCTTATGGGTTTTCATCAACCACTATGGAAACAAAGATAGATGAAGAGACCCTCCGCAACATTGCAAAGATAACGAATGGCAAATATTTTCGGGCAACAGATTCAAGAATGCTAAGGGAAGTGTTTGCTGAGATTGATTCTTTGGAAAAGACAAAGCTCAATGTAAATACTTATACCCAGACAGAAGAAGACTTTATGCCCTGGGTATGGATTTCATTTGTATCATTAGGCTTATTTATGTTGATCAGATATACGGCCTTACGCCGAATTCCTTAAATGTGAAAGATTATGTTTAGTTTTGCATATCCTAAACTGTTATTCTTGCTCTTGTTGGTGCCGGCATATCTATGCCTGTACTTTCTGGCACGTTTTAGGAGAAAGAGAGATCTTAAGCGGTTTGGCAAAATGTCTTCGATATTGCCGCTTATGCCGATGGTATCGAAATATAAATCACCGTTAAAGATAGCTGTACAATGCCTGGCGCTAACCCTGATAATCATTAGTCTGGCTCGCCCATGGGGAGGCATACGAAATCAAAGGACCGTGAAACAGGGTATCGAGGTCATAATTGCCGTGGATGCCTCAAATTCAATGCTTGCGTCAGCCACCGGAGAGGATAAAGGTACTTCAAGAATGCGGACTGCCAAATTTACCCTTGAAAAATTGATTAACCGACTTGACAACGACCGTGTGGGGTTAATTGTCTATGCCAACAGTGCATATACACTAATCCCCGTAACAAACGATTATGTATCGGCAAAGACATTCTTAAATTCCATAGATCCAAGCCAAATATCCGATCAAGGGACAAATATAGCTGCGGCTATAGATATGGCTGTCAATTCCTATTCCGAAAACAAAAACATAGGAAAAGCCCTTATCCTGATAACCGATGCAGAAGAATTAGAAAACAAGGAGGGCGTACTGAATGCGGCTAAGAATGCAGCAAAACAAGGGATACAGGTAAATGTAGTTGGAATCGGTACTTCCACTCCGGTCACTGTGCCGGAAGGAACAGGGGTAATGATTGACCCAGAAACCGGAGAACCGGTAAGAACCGCGCTTAATGAAGACCTTGCTGCTGAAATCGCAGGGGCTGCCAAAGGCATATATGTCAATGCTTCCAACCGGGATGCTCTAGGAGAACTTGAGGATCAGCTGGATTCCCTTAAGAAAGGTGCCATGGAATCGAGCACATATTCCCAACACGACGAACTGTTCCCAATTTTCTTATGGATTGCATTAGCTTTGTTGATAGCAGACATTCTATTGCTTGAAAGGAAGATAGGCTGGCTCGACAAGATAACATTCTTCAAGAAGGAGGAAAAGAAATGAAAGTATTAAGAATAGCCATAATCCTTTTAATCGGAATAATCTCCTACGTCCCGATGTTTTCCCAGAATTCCACACGTAAGGAGCGACAATTCGTGACCAAAGGAAACAAATTATATACAGAAAGGAAATTTGTTGAGGCAGCAAGCCTTTATGAGGAGGCATTAAAGGAGAACCCTCAATCTGCATCGGCAAGATATAATCTTGGGCTGTCACAGATACGTCAGGTCACAAATCCTGCCGATACCACTCCTAAGACTAAGGAAATATTAGACAAGGCCCGAAAAAATCTGTCGGAAGTGGCTTTGAGATCGAAAGATAGGCCTGGAATCGCATCAAAAGCCAATTATAATCTTGGCAATCTCGAATTCAATACAAAAGAATATGCCAAGGCAGTGGATTATTATAAGCAGGCATTACGAATTGATCCGAATGATGATAATGCACGTAAAAATCTAAGAATAGCGCAAAAGCAATTGGATAAGCAGAATCAGGATCAGAACCAGCAGAATAAGCAGCAAGAGCAGCAACAGGAGCAGCAGCAAGACAAGCAGGATCAACAAAATCAGCAGCAGAATCAAAATCAAGACCGCCAACAGCAGCCACAAGATAATAAAAACATCAATCAACAGACTGCCGAGCGGATCCTGCAAGCAATGGACAATAAGGAGAATCAAACGAGAGCGAAAGTGAATCGCGCAACAAAGGGAGACAAATCAACGGCTACCGGAAGGAGTACAAAACGGTGGTAATGAGAATGAACACTCGTATGAAAGATTCCCCAACATAATCGAGTGACCCAAAACCAGGTAAATAATGATAAACATATTCCGATTCTTTAAACTCAGCGGCATAATCTCAGCAATATTGTTGATGATGCAGAATGCGTATGGTGCACCGTCCGCTAAACCGGCTCCGGAAAATCAAGACGAGATTCATATGCAATGGAATATGGAATCGGTGGCATTATATCAGCATGAACCCGTGACTCTAACTTTATATCTATGGAGCCCTGAAATTGAAATAAACGGCTTGAAAGAAATAGCACCGGGTCATCTCGATAAAGGTGATTTCAGCTATGTGTCGCATGCAGATTTCGACCGGCGACCCCGCAGAAGGATGCTTAATGGAAAACCTTGGATAGTTTATCCGGTGGATTCCTATGTAGTCACTCTTGACAAGCCGGGAAAACATAGATTAAGCGGAAGCAAGTATATTATCGATACGGCTGTGCCTGAAATTATTGATGATCCATATTGGGGGAGTGTCAAAAGCTATAAGAGGGCGCAGAAGACTATAGAGGTGGCTCCAATGACATTTGAAGTCAAGGCATTGCCCAATAAGGATAACACCGAATCTTTTTCCGGAGCCGTGGGGAATTTTGAGGTGAAGGTATCCGTGCCTCCCGGTGAGATTTATATGAATGAGGAAGCGATAGTTATCGTAACAGTTACCGGTGATGGATGGATCAATGATCATATATTGCCGGAATATCGGGGTGCTTTCGGTAAAGGCACAAAACTTCGATCCGTATCAGAAGACAGGAAGAAATATATGGCAGATGGAAGACTCGTATCCGAACTCATTCTTGAATGCACTTTTCTTCCCACGTCACTCGATGAAGCTATTATAGGGCCGGTGCAGATGGGTTTTTTCAATCCTACTACAGGCGAATACTCAATAGCGGCTTCGGAACCGGTAAATGTAAAAGTTCAATCAATAGCTATGAAGGCGCCGTCGATAGATATTTGAGGTGATTATGAAATCAAAGACAATTCTTACGCTTATTTTACTCCTGATAGCGGGGACGATACATGGAGCCGACGTAGTTCTTAGTGTTGACCCCGGTCGTGGAAAACGCAGCATAGAAGTGGGTGATATGTTCTATATCACCATTGAGGTAGTAAACGTGGAGGGGAGTCCTGAACGGCCGGCTAATGTCCCCGGAGCAAAATTGGCTTATTTTGATCGGACCGGATCTTCTTCGCAATTTATGACGACAAGTGGAGGGAAAACGGTAAGAAACTTCTCAAACACTTGGACTCTGACTCTCCGCGCCCAGAAAGAGGGGAGTTTTTCCTATGGGCCGATATCTGTAAATGGCGTAAAAAGCAATACCGTGAAATATAATATCGGTAAGGCCATGCCGCGTCAAGACAATACTCAACCCTCCTCGGGTAATACCACGATAACTGCTGACGATACTGACGATGGGAAGCCTAAATTCATAGGCCACGGTGATCAGAATCTATTCCTAAGAGCCAATGTCAATAAAACAACAGCTTGGGAACAGGAGGCATTAGTCTATACCGTTAAATTATATACCACCTACGATGCGGTTAAATTCATTGGCGCCACGTCGGCCCCTAAATTCGACGGATTTGTGGTGGAAGAGTCAAAGGAAATATCCAATCAATTATCATATGAAACTTATAACGGCAAAACTTACGCCACGGCCGTAATAGCAAGATATATCATATTCCCGCAGATGACAGATGCTTTGAAAGTGAGAGGAAACACATATACCATCTCTGTCGACCGTAGGGAATACTACCATGATCCCTTTTTCGGCAATCTTGCATATAGCCAGCCTCTACAGCTGAATGTCACTCCAAATGATCTTACCGTCAATGTAAAGCCGCTGCCGCTGCCCAAACCGGCCGATTTCTGCGGCGGAGTAGGAAAATTTTCCCTATCTTCTTCTCTGAAGGGTACGGAATTCAAAACAAACCAGACTTCATCCGTAGTCTATACAATTACCGGATCCGGTAATATCAAATATGTCCAGATGCCCGAATTGGGTAGCCTTTATCCTCCACAGCTTGAAATTTATACCCCTTCCACTACTCAGAAAATCTCAACCGGAAGTGCCACGGTATCCGGAAGCGTTTCTTTTGATTATTCTTTCATGCCTCTTGAAGAAGGCTCATTTTCAATCCCGGCGATAAAGATGTCTTATTTTAATCCCGAATCCGGACAATATGAGACAGCTGAAGCGAAAGGGTATTCGATAAGCGTGGGCAAAGGAGCAGGCTCGGCCAAATCCCAAGCGCGCAAAAAGGTTCAGTTTAATCAAAAACTCCAGCAGGTAGAAATTTCAAGGCTACGGAAATCTCACCGACCAGTAATTTACGGATTTCCATATTGGCTCTTTTATATAATCCCATGTTCACTTCTCGTGCTCACATGGGGAATGCGATATCGGTATGAACGTTTGCATTCCGATATGGCGGCCTTTAACAGTCGGCGAGCCGATAAGGTGGCCCGGCGCAGATTAAGAAGAGCTGAATCTGCCATGAAGAAGAATCACCGTGAGGCATTTTACGACGAATTGTTAAAAGCCTTATGGGGATACCTCGGTGATAAGCTGAAGATGCCTACTTCGGAGCTGATGCGCGATAATATCCGCCAGATGCTTGAATCGCAAAATATCAATGCCAAAGCTATCGACAGAATGATTGCTCTCATAGATGAAGCTGAATTTGCCAAATATTCATCAGCAGGAGGATCAAGCGTGATGGAGAAAGATTATAAGGAGGCTGTGGCATCTATCAATGGAATTGAGGAATCTTTTAGAGAATCAAAAAAATGAACGGACGCATTTTAACATTCATAATATTATTGGCCTTTACTGTTAGAGTGAGTGCCAATAGACTGCCTGAAGCGGAGGCTTTATACGAAAAGGGTGACTATACGGCAGCTCTCGAAATTTATAAAAGCATTGAAAAAGAATACGGCACGTCGGGAGCACTTATGTTCAATATAGGCCAATGCTATGTGAAGGCGGGGAATCTTGGTGAAGGAATGGTAGCGTATCAAAGGGCATTAAGGTTGAATGCCGGTGACAAGGAAACGCTTGCCAACATAAAATATGTCGATTCAAGGGTGCAGGAAGCCAATAAAGCAGAGATGAAAGGGAAAAAATTATCGGTAATTCCTGAATCATCCTCATTCTTCAGCTCGATGAGAAACTGGATTTGCAATAATCATTCAAGCAATACATGGGCCTGGTGGGCTGCCGGATTCTTCATATTAGTAATTATATGCATTGCGATGTATATATTCCGAGGAGAAGTTTTGCTTCGCAAGATAGGATTTTTCGGTGGAATATCAAGTCTTGCCTTGACCGTGATTTTCATTACTTTCTCTTTTATGACCGCCGATTCAGAAAGCAATCACGACAGAGGCGTGGTCACCGCTTATAAGGTAGAACTGAAAGCCGAACCCGGTGACAAAGAACACAAAGTTGCCATGCCCTTGACCCAAGGCACTGTGCTTGATATTTTGGAAACATCGACCGATAAAAATGACTCCGGGGAGTGGTACAAAGTCCGCCTTAACTCTGATTATATAGGGTGGATAAAAGGAAGCGACTTTGAGGTGATATAAAAAAGATGTTCTAAAACATAAAAAAAGAAATTCTGATAGTTTTGAAAAGACAAAAATATTATATAATTTAGCAACTATAAATAATCAAACAAATACGACCATGAGCATGACAATAACCTTTAATGAGCTACGCCGTATCAAGGACAGTTTGCCCGACGGCTCCACACACCGTATTGCCGATGAGCTGAATGTCACAGTTCAGACAGTCCGCAACTACTTCGGAGGCGTCAACTATCAATTCGGCAAGAACGCCGGCATGCATATCGAGCCGGGTCCCGACGGTGGATTAGTAGTCCTCGACGATACTACTATCTACGATATGGCGATTAAGATTCTTGAGGAACGCAAGGCAAAATAATCCAGATGTCGGATCTTAAAAATAAAGAGACTACCGGTTATCTTTCAGGAAATCCGGCGAAAAATAAAATCGAGGGAATGAGTGCGCATCTGCTCATTCCCGTCGATTTCTCGCCGGCTTCAATTATGGCCGTGCGCATAGGATTCAATGTGGCCAAACGTATGGGAATCCTACCGGTGCTCATGCATGTATATCCCCTTATCTGGATTGGAGATGATGCCGATTACAATGCCTTGGGAATCTACAGTGATGTCCCGGAAGAAATTCAATCGGCAATTGCCGAACAAAATCTGCATCGTTTAGCCGATACCGGTTTTAGAAAGTTCAAAGATAAGATAAAAGCCGACCAAAAAGCAGGCTTGATTCCTGACATCAGATTTACATCCACTTTACTCGAAGGCATTCCAGAAGATGTAATTCTAAACTATTGTAAGTACAATAATCCTCGCCTTGTGGTGATGGCTACACGAGGCGTCGACAAAAAAGAAGAGGATCTCATCGGAAGCGTCACAGCGGAAGTGCTTGATTCATGCAGGGTGCCCGTATTTACAATTCCGGATAATTTCAAGGGTGATCCGGAACATGAATTCTCGCGTATCATGATGCTCTGCACTGTCGATAATTATGACATCGAGGCATTAGAGACAATGATAAATACTTTCGGTACTCACGAGGAAGATATCTGGATGATGCCGATTCTCAGCAAAAGGCAGAACAATTCTCAGGAAATGGAAGAACTTCAGAAGCAACTGAGCGAAAAATGGCCTACCATGAATTTCTTCATTGCCCATGTGGAATCGAAAGTAGATGCCGCTCAAATTGACGCATTCATTGAACAAAAGAATATCAACGTAATAATAGCGCCTAATCGCAAAACAAGTCTGCTGACACGCTTATTCAAACCATCCGTGGCTCACAGATGCCTGTTTTCTGTTGATCTTCCCATGCTGGCACTTCCTGTGAATTGATTATATTAACTCCCCTTGTTGCAGTTTATCTGATTTACCCGAACTTCTTAAAGGCCCTGTATTGAGCGCAAATTTATATCCCTCAGATTTTGAAGAAAAAATTGGATTCGACGGAGTGCGAGGCACTCTGTCGGATTTGTGTACATCCCGAATTGGAAAAGATAATGTAAAATCTATGCGGTTTGGCACATCGCGCGATGAGATCATTCACAATCTCGAATGCATACGCGAGATCTCAGGCCTCATTGAAGCGGGAATCGGCTATCCGGCTCCGGCTACGCACGACGTACTCCCTTATCTTTCTGAAATTAAGGCTCAAAATTCTTTCATTACGGCTGAGCGCCTTTACAAATTATGGCATATCATAGTTTCATTTAATGAAATTCGTGAATTCTTTTGTAAGCCATCCGATAGCATCGATGAAGAGCGGCCATACCCTTATCCTAACATGGCAAAAGAACTCGGGAGCATCGCCGTCTTTCCCTCGATTGCCAATCTTATATCAAATGCTATAAATAAATTCGGCGAAATTAAAGATAACGCCTCTCACGAGCTATATGACATCCGCCAGAAGATACGCAAATCCGCCGGCTCAATGCAGAGACAGATGCGTATCGTACTTGATCGCGCCATCAGGCAAGGATTAATCGATAAGGATGTAACCCCTTCAATGCGCGACGGGAGGATGGTGATACCAATAAACGCAGGTAATAAGAGAGAAATTCATGGGATTATCCATGACGAGAGTTCTTCAGGGAAAACGGTTTTCATAGAGCCGGCTGAAGTTGTGGAAGCCGGAAATAAATTGCGCGAACTTGAGATTGAAGAAAAGCATGAGGAAACGAATATCCTCATCTCCATTGCAGACTCGTTACGCCCGCATATTGATGAAATAGCTGATAGTTGCCGTTTGTTAGGCCGGCTCGATTTCATTATTGCGAAAGCTAAATATGCCATCGACACCAATGCACGGATGCCTCATATCTCAGCTACTCCCGAATTGGAATGGTATCATGCCACGCATCCCGGATTATTATTATCATTGAGAGCTGTAGAAAAAGATATCGTTCCTTTGGACATTACCCTTGATTCTAAGCATCGGATACTAATAATTTCCGGCCCAAATGCCGGAGGAAAATCAGTAACTTTAAAAACGGTTGCGATAGTTCAATATATGATGCAATGCGGAGTAATGCCTACGCTATATGAAAATTCCCACATGGGCATCTTCCATTCATTGATGATAGATATTGGTGACGAACAATCCATTGAGAATGAATTAAGCACATATTCCTCGCATCTCAGAAACATGAGGTGGTTTGTTACGCATGCCGACAAAAGAACCTTGTTTTTAGCCGACGAGATGGGATCTGGCACCGAACCCCAGATCGGGGGTGCGATAGCCCAGGCAATTTTAAAACAGATGGGGGAGTCGGGTGCCTATGGTATTGTCACCACCCATTATCAAAATATCAAAACATTTGCCGATAATACATCCGGCTTCATTAACGGGGCAATGATGTACGACAGACAACACCTACAACCGCTTTTCAAACTCGAAGTGGGAACTCCCGGAAGCTCATTCGCATTAGATATAGCCTATAAAATGGGACTTCCGCGCCAAGTCATAGAGGATGCAAAAGAGATTGTAGGAAGCGATTATGTGAATATCGATAAATATCTATCCGACATCTCTCGCGACAGAAGATACTGGAATCAGCAACGACAGAAGATACGCGAAAAACAAAGCAAGATCGATAGAATCCTGGAAAAATATGAATCTGAGACATCCGATTTGAAGACGCGACGTAAGGAAATAATCGATGATGCACGAAGAGAGGCTAAAGAGATCGTTGAGGGGTTGAATGCTAAAATTGAGCGTACAATTCTTGAAATTAGAAACTCCCAGGCAGAAAAGGAGAGAACAAAGAAGCTACGGGCTGAATTGAAAGAATATGTGGATGAAACTCTTAATACCGACAATCAGGAAAACGATAAAAAGTTAGGAAAACTTCATTCTACAAAGACAAAACGACAGAAAGCGAAAAAAGAAATTTCCGGAAGCAACATCCGGAATAATCCAACTGAGGAAAAACGCCCCTTCCTCCCCGGAGATTCCGTGACATTGGAAGGAAATCCCACGGTGGGCACAATCCTTTCCATCCGGGGTAACAAGGCCGAAGTAGCATTCGGTGCGCTTCGTACATATGTGGAATTAAGCAGGCTCAAACGAGGAAAAAAACCAAAACCCGGTTTAACATCAGGCTCTGGAGTCAGCACCTCGGCCGAGAGCAGGGAGAGGCAATTGAATTTCAAGCAGGATATTGACGTGCGAGGTATGCGGGCCGATGAAGCTTTGCAGGCCGTGACGTATTTTATTGATGATGCAATCCAGTTTAACGCAGGGAGGGTGCGGATACTTCATGGCACCGGACACGGTATTCTGAAAACACTTATCCGTCAACAACTAAAAGCCAACCCTGCCATTACCCGTTTCGAAGATGAAGATATTAGATTCGGAGGAGCAGGAATCACTGTCGTTGACCTTGCGTAGTTTCCAAAAATTTTTGTAATTTTGCACCCTGAATTAACCGGCCCGAAAGGGTGAACTATGATAAAGAAATATTCAGGGCTTTGGCTGCTGCTAGCCTTCGCTCTAATCACTATATTGGCTATAGCCTTTACCGATGATATCAATATCGGAGGTTATACTATAAAAAAAGCACCACTCGTGGAATTCCTGCTCAAAGAGCGGGAAGCCTTATCCGATGATTCCCTGATGATTGATCCCTCGTCTCCGGATCTCAGCCAAAAAGAGGAGATTATTGTCACCGATTCTCTGCCGCAGTCGCTTTTTATATTCGGCGACTCCATGACTTTTAATCTCGCATTGCGCCTTGCCCAATACGCCAAGCAGAACGGCCATTCCATTCATTCAGTAAACTGGGATTCAAGCAATACAAAAATTTGGGCTGATTACGATACTCTTGCCTCATGCATCGCACGGTATAAACCCACTCAGATTTTCATTTCATTGGGAAGCAATGAATTATACTTCAAAAACCCTGAATCACGCCTCCCTTATGTAAGGAAAATCCTTGAGGTTATAGATACTATTCCTTATATATGGATCGGACCTCCAAATTGGAAAGAAGACAGCGGTATTAACGACATGCTCGAGCGCACATGCCGCAAGGGTACATTCTTCCGTTCCGCAGGAATGGAATTTAAAAGAAAGTCAGATAAAATTCATCCCACACGCGAGTCGTCGTTCCTCTGGATGGATTCAATTATGCGATGGCTCCCTAAATCAGCGCATCCATTTGTGGCGGAATTGCCTTCAGATTCGATCGGGAAGGCCAATCCCAATATTGTTTTTCTTAAGGCATTAAATAAATAAGGATATGTGGGACAGTTTGATAAATAATGTCGCCACCGTTGCAGGCAATATCTCTGACGGTCTTCTTTACGACCCGAAAGCTCCGATGCTCTTTTCAAGTGGCCTTTTCTGGCTTCTTTTTATCCTCTTTATACCCATCTATGCCCTTTTGAAAGGAAGCAAAACGAAAATGAGCATTTTCGTAATTGCTTTTTCACTCTACTTCTATTATAAGTCGTCCGGTCTCTTCTTCCTGATGCTAATGGGAACTTCGCTTGTCGACTGGCTCGTGTCCCGCTGGATGGTTCGTATAAAAGAAAAAAGTGGCCGTAAGGCACTGATGTGGTTGTCCATATGCCTCTCTCTATCTATTTTAGGCTACTTTAAGTATGCCAACTTTTTTCTCTGGAATTGGAACGCGATGGTGGAAGGGAATTTCCAGCCTCTCGATATTATTTTGCCGGTCGGCATTTCTTTCTATACTTTTCAGTCAATCAGTTATGTGGTTGATGTATATAATAAGAAGATAAAGCCTACTCAAAATTGGCTGGATTATATCTTCTTCCTGTCATTCTTTCCTGCATTGGTGGCAGGGCCTATCGTTAGGGCCGATTATTTTCTTCCGCAGC
Source organism: Bacteroidales bacterium GP1 (assembly GCA_001701105.1). Classification (GTDB taxonomy): domain Bacteria; phylum Bacteroidota; class Bacteroidia; order Bacteroidales; family Muribaculaceae; genus Lepagella. The sequence goes on along the minus strand of DAAI01000014.1, from coordinate 1,865 downwards.
TTGAAAAGAATGAGGCTCCAAATGCAAATGAAATATGGGGTGGATTGTGGCTGATAATAATAGGTATCTTCAAAAAAGCGGTTATAGCTGACTATATTGCCCAATACAACGACTTGATTTTCAATGACCCTGCTTTATATACAGGAGTCCAGACCCTGATGGGCGTTCTGGGATATACTATGCAGATTTATTGCGATTTTTCCGGCTATTCCGACATGGCGATAGGGCTTGCCCTGATAATGGGATTCAGGCTGGGAATCAACTTCGATTCACCCTATCAGAGTCGAAATCTCACCGAGTTCTGGCGCAAATGGCATATCTCTCTCTCATCATGGCTCCGCGATTATGTCTATATTCCGCTCGGAGGAAATAGGAAAGGTACTGTGCGTACCTATCTAAATAATTTTCTAACAATGCTGATTGGTGGATTATGGCACGGAGCGGCATGGAAATTCGTTTTTTGGGGAGCGATGCATGGGGTCGGACTCGCTGTCCATAAAGCTTGCAAACCAGTCCTGGCAAAGATTCCGGATAATTTCTTCACTATCTTCATCTCCTGGCTAATCACTTTCATATATGTGTCGCTGCTATGGGTATTCTTCCGGGCCGCTTCGTTTGAGGAGTCAATACTCATCATCCAGAATATCTTTATTGATTTTCAATGGAGTCAGATTCCCCAATTCTTCCAGGCGCGGATGGTGTGGTGTATAATGATGCTTGCATTGATTGTGACACATTTCACTCCACAATGGATTGCGGATAAATGTCAGGACACGTTCATCCGCTCTCCCTGGCCTGTTAAATTGATTGTATTCCTCATAGCAGTCCAGCTGGTGATTGAATTCATGTCGGAAGAGGTGGCGCCCTTTATTTATTTCCAGTTCTAAGACAATCTATGAAAAAGGGGTTCAGCGTATTCTCATTCATCTTATTCTTATGCCTGCTTTGCTCTTGCACGGAGAGCAGGATTTCCGACAGGCTCGATTCCGCAGAGTCATATTTATCGCTGCATAGGGATTCTGCGCTCTCTGTGCTTAACTCGATAAATGAAAAGCATCTTAAAGGCAAGTCACTCAATGCCCGCCATGCGTTATTGAAATTGCAGGCTCTTGAAGGATACGATTTTGATTGGGAAGTGCCGGATTCTTCCGATGGTTATTTCTATGCCCGGCCAATGATGGATTCTCTTACTGACATCGTGACCCATTTCTATATTGACAAAACAAAGGGATCGGAAGCCGAAAGAATGAAAGCATATTATTACGCAGGTGTCAAACTGCAATACGATAGCATCTATCCAGGTGCCATACAAAACATTAACCATAGCCTGGATATGGCTCGGGAGCTTCAGGATACTTTGTGGATCGGAAAAAATGCGATTTGGTTGGCAGATATATATTGCAACAATATGCATGTTGGTGAAGCTTAAAATATAGTCTGTTAGCTCACAAAACTTTTTCTACCCTTGGAATTCAGCCCTTTATAAATCTCTCATATGCCTATCTTTGCCAGGCCTACTATAATAATGATGATATACATACATCCATAGATATTTACAAAAACTTATTGGATTCAGCATATAAAGCACACGATATAAGATTGGAACTCATAGCTCGTAAAAAATTAGGTGGATTATATAATTACATAGATCAATATGAAAAATCCTATTATTATCTTAATGAATTATTTAAAGAAGGGAAAGCTGATTTAAAGGATAAAATCTTTTTATCTCAAGACCTTAGGGAATTGGGAAAAGAATCTGAAATTGCTAAATTAGATTTACCGGATATAGCTGAAGTAACTAATAGATCCGATGTTTATATATTATTGTCTTACTTATTCAAGTTTCGCAAGTTCAACTTGCT
>DAAI01000046.1 GCA_001701105.1 Bacteroidales bacterium GP1 | reverse complement strand
CTCCGGGGTCACAGTAAGCCGAAGCGATTTGCTCCGGCTTTTTGCGTTTAGGGTGAACGTGATCAGTTTAATATTCAAATTTATCGATTAGGGTTATAACCTCAAATACCCTGAATATCAATAAAAATTTGTAACTTTGCATCTGTACTACCACTGAATATATAACTATTGATTTAGAATACCTACGGCAACTCACCCGAAAACCTGCAGATGTTGATGTTGAATTTAAGGAAACAACCGGGCATTGGGGCAGAGGTCGGTCGATGATATTTGAGGAGTGGAATAAAGCGGGACTTCCGCAGCCGATAGTTACCGATGAAAGAGGAGTGGTGAGGGTAACATTCAAGCGTCCGATTTTATCCGGTCAATAGAATGGCACGATAATTCCAGCGGGGTAACATGAGATAAAGCGTAAATACCATATTATTCAGATAGTTGCGCTTTTATTCCTTAGTTGCCCGATAGTATTAAGTTTCAACTTTTGGAATGAAGTTCAGAAACCACTTGCTCCATATTTTCTGTAAATGAAATGGTGCGTGCGGCAGTTTCTTTGGGACCGTGAGGATACTCCGAGTTTAGGCGGATAAGGGTAGCATTTGGATTGAGGTAAGTAATCTGTTCAAACGGGTATCGGATAATTGTCGGGGTATTGAACCCAACGCCAAGCTCAAGCAATACCACGTTACCCTTATCAGCATATCGGGTCATGAATTTTTCATATCTTTCAGCGGCTTTATCCCAATTTTCATCCTGAACAAAAAATTGATTTTTTCTCACATTGACATCCATGTTGCCTCCGCACACGGGGCACACCGGCACATATTGCGGATCTACGGTCAATTCATGGGAGTGCTGGTTGATTTTTTCAACAGTCTCTTTATCGGAGTAAACCTTTGTATGGCATCCCACCGCACATTGCATAAGGCCATAGTCACCCTGAACCTCAAAGATTTTCGACGGGTCGAAGCCTGCTTTTCTGAACTGGGCATCGACATTAGTGGTAATCACAAAATAATTGCGGCGTTTTACCAACTCAAGCAATTCGCGGTAAAGCGGTAATGCATCGGGCCGAAAACGTGCATAATCAATATGGCGTGCCCAGCGTGCCCAGCGTTCTTCCTCGGTGGGAAATTCATGGAAACTTGATGAATAGAAATCTCGGAAGTGGTAACGCTCGATATAATCGGCAAATTCTTTTTTGAATTCGGGCCCTGAATAATCAATTCCCGCGGCAGCCGACAGTCCGGCTCCGGCACCAATTACTATAGCGTCAGCCTTGTCAATTTTTTTACGTGCAATCTCTATCCTTTCGCTAAAACTATTCATAGCCTAACAAATCCTTATACAAATAATAATCGCTGTTCCTGAATACATTGAAAACCAAGGCATCCAAAGTTGTGTCGGGGTGTCGGTCAAGATATTCGCACACGGTTTCCACCGCTATTTCAGCTGCCTTGTCCTGCGGGAAGTGAAATTCGCCTGTCGAGATGCAGCAGAAAGCCACAGATTTCAAGTCGTTTTCATCTGCAAGTTTGAGGCAGCTGCGGTAACATTCGGCAAGCAGATGGCAATTTTCGGCAGAGGGGGATTCACCATATACTATCGGGCCGACAGTGTGAATAACCCATTTCGCCGGGAGATTATATCCGTGGGTAATCTTGGCTTTGCCTGTTGGTTCCATATGTCCTTGCGCGTGCATTATTAACGCACATTCGTCTCGGAGCTGCATTCCGGCCGCCGAGTGAATTGCATTGTCGATGCATCCGTGCATAGGGATGAAACATCCGAGCATCTGCGAATTAGCCGCGTTGACAATCGCATCGACCTTAAGACGCGTGATGTCGCCCTGCCAGAGCCTTAGTCTTGGATCGACAGGCGACGGTGGAATTGATTCAAGCGATACTTCTCCTTTCTCCCGTCTCTGCTCTGAAAGCTCCTCATCCTGAATTTTCATCAATTCCTCAGGCATAGGTGAAGGCCTGCGCACATTCATTAGCGAGCGTAGCAGATTGCGCTTGTCGGTGATGGAGTCAGGAATCCGGATATGCTGATACTCAGAGCGCTCCCGAAGGAGGGCTCTGAGCAGAATGTCAAGTTTATCTTGTTCAGATATCATAACGAATGATGATTTTTCAAACAGGCATGTAGTTAATTATAAGGCGATAGACCTCAATATCCTATCGTGAAACGTTCTTTGTGATGTGCGGGTTCGGCAAGTTCATCCACCATTGCTTTGGCATAGTCCTCAACCGAGATGAAGCTGTTGCCATCCTTGTCGAAAATCATGTCGTCCTTACCCAAGCGGTAAATGCCGGTCCGCTTCCCGGGGCCTTTGGCACCCATGTCGCCGAGATTTCCTGCGGGCGAGAAGAATATCCAATCAATGTCGTTCTCATTCATCAGGGTGTTGAGATAGAATTCACCGAGCGATTTCACACCGGGCATCCATGCTTTGGGGAGCGTGCCGGTATCGATAAGGCGTACGCCGGGCTTGACGAAGAGAGTGCCCGCACCGCCTACGATAAGCAGTCGTTTGACTCCGGCTTTCTTGGCCGCTTCGAGAATTTTGGGATAGTTAGTGAGGGTCTCCTCATAGATATTAGGGTTGGCCCAGCCGGGATTGTAGGCGCTTATCACATTCTCATAACCGCGAAGATCGGATTCGAGAGCTGCCTCATCGGCCACATCTACCTTCCTTATTGTGAGAGCCGGATTATCGATTTTCATTTTTTCGGGATTGTGTACAAGTGCTTCAACTTGATAGCCACGGTCGAGGAGTTCATTCAGGATAGCCGAGCCTACAAAGCCGCTCGCGCCGATTAATGCTATTTTTTTGCTCATTTTATTAATTTTTAGAATTTTGTTATACGTTATTTACACCTAAATAAAGTAAAATCCAGCGGTTTAGTTCATCCTCGAAAATGCGATAACAATTACTTCCATTATTAACCTCAATGTTAGTAATATTGATTTTTAGGGGGGTATGAGTACCGGTTATAATGAATATTTACGATTTGTTAACCTTTAATAATTATTCTATTGCACTCTTAAAGAAAATTGCTTACCTTTGTAGAGGAATGCATAAAATCAATACCGTAATTAATATGGAAAGAAACTTCGTGCGTGACGAACTTGACCCGGATTGCCCGATCCGGAATGTACTCAACCGCATAAGCGACAAGTGGACGCTGTTAGTTCTATATACCCTCAACCAACACGAATCGATACGCTTCCGCGACCTTAACGCAGAGATACCCGACATTTCGCAGAAGATGCTTGTTCTGACTTTGCGTACTCTTGAAGCGGACGGCCTTGTGAAAAGAACTGTATATGCGGAAGTGCCCCCTCGAGTGGAATATGCGCTTACTGACCGCGCTCACTCATTGTTTCCAATCATCGATAGCCTTATCCAATGGGCTAAAGACCACTTTCACGAAATTCTTCTTGACAGGACGAAAGCCAACATCTAATAACTTTAGTGATTAAATAGCTTATATTTTATATATTGATAATCGATTTTAGAATCATTATATTAAACCGCATGAGGGTTGAACTCGGCGAAACTCCACCGAATCGGAGACCATTTAAAGCTGCTGATTCAAAGTTTTATACTGTTCCCTCTCCAGAACTCGGGTCAAAAAGCATAATCGTAACTATTCAGCTGACGCGGAGGGGCGGTCGCCCTTAGAAAAGGGCGAGAATGGCGTTGTATGGTGAGTTGCCGTGTTTTTTTGTGGTCTCAACAATGGAATGTAAATCCATAAACGCATCTGCTCCGAGGTCCGACCGGAAACATCCGGAATTCTTAAGCTTGACCTTCAGCTTTCTTATCCCCCGTTCCGAGGCATTGTTGTCCGGTGGGATGGCAGGGTCTTTGAGGAAGTTGAAAATGTAATCCCGGCATTTGAGCAAGCCGTTTTTGAAGGTTGTAAACTTCTCGTTCAGCTTCGACACGTTGCCATCAATGAGTTTATCAAGTCTTTCAAGCCATGGTGCAGCATCTATTGATTCTGTCGGCTTTTGGTTCCGTTCGTGAATAGCCTCCTGCAGCAATGCCTCGACTGACTTTGACCATTCCTGGCTTTTGTCAAGCTCGTTGAGATACTGGCATTCGCGGAGCAGGTGGGCAAGGCATACCTGATGATTGAGGAAATGAAGGGCGAAGTAGGCACTGTGGTGGTCAGTTACGGCAATCATCCTTTCAAGAGAATCTCCGAAACGGTCTCATTTATGTCTTTAACCTGCTGTTTCATAGTTTCAAAGATACGAATAATATTTGATTCTACCAAATAAATCCGCATTTAATTTACATGAAATTCAGCAGATTATAATATTTTTTTGAGCTGTTACATAGCTGGCAACTTCTACCGATTATCCTTTGGCTGAATAGTTACCCATAATCGTATCGAGTGTTAATAAATATTAAATAATTATTATTATTTAAAACAAATTAAAAAATTGATTATATTTGCGCTGTGAGAATAACCCAACCATCAAACAAAATTTACCAGGAGAATTATGAAAAAAACAAATTAACAAATTTAAAACTAGTGTTTTTAGGGCTTATTGTTCTACTCGGATGCATGGGTTGCACTCATGAGTGTATTGAACCTCATAGCAATTCCAAGCCATATAGTCATTACTTATCATCAACCAAAGCTATGGAAATAGCTTGCGCGTTCAAGGAACGCAAAACAAGAGAAGCGGTCGTTAATCCGGAAATGCCCACCTATTTTTGTATCTTATCGGACGAAAGTGGAAAAATAGGAGTTAATGCGCCAGACACCATAGCCCATGTTTTAAACTATAGCAATGAACGTGGTTTTGTCGTTATAGCTGCGGATAACCGGGTATATCCTATTCTTGCATATTCTGATGAAGGTCATTTCAACCCCTCTAATACTGCTGTCAGAGAAGGTTTTATTGATCGTTTAGTAGACTATTACAATGACACTAATAATCATGCCCCATTTTCCTTTTCTGAAGGTGAAAGCATTATTTTAGTAGATCCGTGGGTAAAGACTAAGTTGCATGGAAACACCCCGTTCAATAAATACTGGGGTTTGCGTAATCCATTGTATCCTAATGCTCCTATCGGGTGTGTGAGCGTAGCAAGTACGATAATCTTGATGAATTCTGCATCATCCTTAACCTATCAAGGTATAACTTACAATTCATCAAAGATATTAAAAGAATTGAGAAAATTTCAAACGGATCCCGAAATAACAGTTCAAAATAATGATATCGGATCTGCATACGAGATTGCTGTGGATCAAATGGCAAGATTCATGGATGCATTCTGTTATGCAATTGGGTCCGAAGCGTTTGCAACTGTTACATCAGGGTGGGGAGCAGATGCTCAGCAAGAAATTAAAAAATTTGATCTTGACGTCTCTGACTATGTACATTTTGATGTTGATTCCATGGGCAACTATTTGCTCAATAACCATCTATTATTGTGCTCCGGTATTCGGAGCTGATAGCCAACAGCAATCATATAGACTTACGGAATACTTCGCTGTAAAACGAAAAATATCAGTATCAATATAAAAGTCTGCAATTATGAAATCATCTATAGTTAAAATGTGCATGATGTTGGTTCTATGTGTCTGTGCGCTAAGTGCATCGGCCTGGGAAATGTATCTTCAGGATGGTCTGGAGTGGGAAGAGGAAGATGTGTTTTTCGGCCATACTTATGGTACCAACTTTCAAGTTACATATCATCGGCTGATAAAGGAAAAAGAGGAGGGGGGCGACATAATCCTGCAAGAATGGGTAACCGATGACCCTAATTACTCCGTTGGCTTGAAAAGATTCAGAATTAAAGTATCCGGAGACAAAGTGTATCTATTCGAACCCACATTAGAAGAAGAATGGACGTTGCTTTATGATTTCTCGATGTTGCCGGGAGAGACACGTGAGTTCCTCTCGCCATACCTTCCCTATAGCGACCATTACGATTCAGTGTATTGCGTTTCAAAAGAGGAAGGTGAAGACGATGGGTTGCCGCGTCTTAAGATGGTTGAATCAAAATTCAAAGACTCACCATATGAACCCCGTTATGGTCATTGGATATTAGGACTTGGGAATGAGTTGGGAATCTTCACAAAGTCGGCCTACAATCTGAGTGGTTACATTCCAAGGATTATGCGCAATGTGACTCTGAATGGGGCTCTGATATATGCCGGTATTCGGTCGGCTGCCGAAGCCCCCTCCGCAGAGTCATCAATGGCAGCCGAATATTACGACATGAAGGGCAACCTTCGTCAAAAAGTCGATGAGCCGGGAATATATGTGCATGTGCGCGACAAGAGCGCAAAAAAAATAATAGTACATTAAGATTGACAGTCATTCCAACCGATAAGCCGTGGTAATATTATATCCGCGGCTTAGTTTTTTTACAAATATCGGGCTATGATTGGGCTGGATTGAAAAAAAATGATTACCTTTGAAGCGTATATGCTCCGCAATGATTCTTGCGGGCAGAAAATATAGAAAAATAATTATAAATACATATACATGATGAACAAAAAATTGGTGTATGTAACCCTGTTTGGAGCAATGGTGGTCCTGACCGGGTGTAGCAAAAAGCTCGCGCAATTCCAGAGCGATTATTTCACCACTATCCCGACTCCGCTCGCCACAGTTGGCGACAACGTTCCGGGCACTGTAAAAGGCTCAATCCCGCCGAAGTTCATGGTGAAGAATGCCAAGGTTACGGCAGTGCCTCTTCTGCAATGGACCACAGCCGGCGGCTCCTCCGAGGCGCTCGGCAATCCGGTAGTGTTCCAGGGTATCAACGTGCGTGCAAACGGGCAGGAAGTATCCTATGAGAACGGCGGCAGCGTCAATATCCCCTTCTCCATCCCCTATCGTCCGGAAATGGCTCATTCCGATTTGTATCTCGATTTCACTGTCGATCAAAACGGTAAGACCTATCGCCTGCCACGCGTGAAGGTGGGGTATGGCGTGGTGGCAACATCAACGCTCGCCTCTGCCAAAACGGTGAGTCCCGCAATTGCAAAAGACAATTTCGAGAAAGTGATTTCTCAGAAATACACTGCCGACATACATTTCCTCATAAATCAGGCCAACGTAAGGGCCAACCAGACCGATAAGGCCGACTATATCGACCTTAACCGCAAGCTCATCGAGGCCAACAAAGCTCCGAATCAGGAGATTGCCGGCATCTCCGTAAGCTCTTTCGCTTCGCCGGAAGGCTCGCTTGAGTTCAACACAAATCTGGCCGAGAAACGCGAGCAGAACACCACCGCTCTTGTAGAAAATCAGTTGAAGAAGGATAAGATCACCGAGTTTGGTGAGCTTACCTCATCATTCACCCCCGAGGACTGGGCTGGATTCGAACAGCTCGTAGAGAAAAGCAACATTCAAGACAAAGAGCTTATTCTTAGCGTATTGCGAATGTATCCGGATCCGGTTGACCGTGAGCGTGAAATCCGCAATTTATCTTCAGTATTCAATGAACTCGCCGACCAGATTCTGCCTCAGCTGCGTTATTCCCGCGTACAGGCCACTATCAATGTGATAGGAAAATCCGATCAGGAGCTCATCACCCTTTTCAATACCAATCCCAAGGCCTTGACCGAGGAGGAATTGCTTTATATCGCCACCCTCACCAACGACAATATGAAGAAGATGGAGGTCTATAACACGGCCGCCGAGCTTCATTCCAAGGATTATCGCACCTATAATAACCTGGCCGTGACTCAATACCGAGCAGGCGACTACCGCGGCGCGGCAGCCAACTGGCAGCAGGCACTCCGCCTGAATCCTTCGGCTAAGGAGCCGCAGATGAACCTTGGACTCATCGCCATGCTCAATCAGGATTACAAGCAGGCCAACGAGCTTTTCGGCGCCGCTGCGGGAGTGCCGGAAAATGCGGATGCACTCGGCACGTATTACCTCACTAAGGGCGATCTGCAGAAAGCAGTGACAGCCTTCGGCGACTCTAAGACCAACAATGCGGCGCTCGCCCGAATCCTCGACAAGGATTATTCCGGAGCGCGTTCAATCCTTAACGACATCACCCTGCCTGATGCCACGACATGGTATCTCAAGGCCGTGACCGATGCTCGTACCGGCAACCGTAACGACGCCGTGGCTAATCTGCGCAAGGCCGTGAAGCTCGATCCCAAGCTGGCAAACCGCGCCCAGAGTGACCTTGAGTTTGCAGGCTACGACCTTTCTTCGCTTTGACCTGAACTCCGGTAAAAAATAAATCCGCGGAGAAGCGTGTTATATTAATATACACGTTTCTCCGCAAAATATTTATCCCCAATGGCTGCTACTTCCGAAAAACGTCTGTTTCTCCTCGATGCTTATGCGTTGATTTTCCGCGCGTATTATGCCTTGATTCGAATGCCGCGTATCACGCAGGCCGGTTTCAACACCTCCGCGATATTTGGCTTTGTCAATACTCTCGAGGAGCTGCTGCGCAAGGAGAATCCGACCCATATCGCGGTATGTTTCGACCCGCATGGCCCGACCTTCCGCAATGAGGCCTACGCCGGGTATAAGGCCGAGCGTGAGGCCATGCCCGAGGATATCCGCCTCTCCGTGCCATTTATAAAAGAGATTGTAAAGGCTTACAATATTCCTTTGGTGGAGGTGCCGGGATATGAGGCCGACGATGTGATAGGCACGCTTTCAAAAATGGCCGAAAAAGAGGGGTTCACCACATATATGATGACCCCCGACAAAGATTTCGGACAATTGGTGAGCCCTTCCGTGCTCCAATACAAGCCTTCCTACAGGGGGCAGGATTTCGAGCTGCGAGGCCCCGAGGAGGTTTGCCGGAGGTATGGAATCAGTTCCACCGCCCAGGTGATAGATCTTCTCGCACTCATGGGAGATAAAATCGACAATATTCCCGGATGTCCGGGCGTAGGCGAAAAGACTGCCGTAAAGCTGATAAATGATTTTGGCTCTATTGAGAATCTTTTGGCCAATACCGATAAGCTGAAAGGCGCGCTGAAAAAGAAAATCGAGGACAACGCCCGGCAGATAGAATTTTCAAAATTCCTTGCCACCATCAAGACAGATGTGCCCGTGGCCTCACGCCCCGACGATCTGGTGCGGCGTCCGGAGGATCGCGAGAAGCTCTTCGCCATATTCAGGGAGCTGGAGTTCAAGACTCTCGCCGACCGGGTGAAAAAGCGTCTCGACAGCGGGCTTACGAAAGAGCAGGGACAATTTCCGACATCCCTTTTCGATGATTTCAACGATAATGCCGAAGAAAGCCCCGCCGGGCCTGCGGCCAGCATAGACACTGCAAAATATGATTATACTATCGTCGATTCTCCCGAAGCATTAGGCGCCCTCAATAGGGAGATGGCCGGAAAGGATAGAGTCGGGTTATTCATGGTGACAGATGGCGAAAACGACATGGCCGCCGAATGGATAGGCACGGCGATAGCCACTTCTCCCGGAAAAGCATATTATCTCCCGGTATCCTTCGGCGACGGAATGGCATTCCTGCTCGATGTATTGGCACTGCCCGATGTGGAGAAGGTCACGGTCTCGGCCAAGCGCGATCTTGTAGTGGCGCAACGCCGGCGCGATGACGGGGCGGAAGCGTTGGTGAATTTTTACGATCTCAGCCTTGCCCATTATCTACTGCAACCCGAGATGCGGCACTCTCTTGATGCATTAGCGTCCACATATGTGAATTATGAACTTATGGCACATCCCGGCACTTCATCTTCCACACGCCGCGGAGCCCGTACATGGTACGCAGGAGCCGTAGAGACCCCGGTTCTCATGCGATGGGCATGCGAGCAGGCTGATATTTCGCTGCGGCTGCGCCAACCCCTCAATGAGGATGTCGTAAAAGCCGGAATGGAGCCAATGTTGCGTGATCTTGAATTCCCGCTTGTGCCGGTCCTCGCGTCGATGGAGCTCACCGGCGTGAGAATAGATATAGATGCCCTCAATCGCGCGGCCCAAGATATGGAACGCCGCCTCGCCGAGCTTGAGAAGGAGATATATACCCTTGCCGGAATGGAGTTCAACATAGGAAGCCCTTCGAAAGTGGGTGAGGTATTGTTCGACCGGCTGGAACTCGACCCGAAAGCAAAAAAGACAAAAACCGGGCAATACTCCACAGCCGAAGACGTCCTTGAGAAGCTGGTGCCGAAGCATCCAATAGTGGCGAAGATTATGGACTATCGCGCCATGAAAAAATTGCTCACAACATATCTTCAGGCTCTTCCATCGGCCATAAATCGCGCCACCGGCAAAGTGCATACCAACTATAACCAGACCGTCACGGCCACGGGCCGAATCTCCTCGTCGGCTCCGAATCTTCAGAACATCCCGGTGCGTGATGCCGAGGGACGCGAAATCCGCCGGGCCTTCATAGCCGATCCCGGCGACTTATTCCTATCGGCCGACTATAGCCAGATTGAATTGCGGCTGATGGCAGATTTCTCGGGCGATCCGATAATGACCGACGCCTTCCGCCATGGGCTCGACGTGCATACCATCACCGCGGCGAAGATATTCCATAAGCCCGAGGAGGAGGTAACGCCTAATGAGCGCCGCTCGGCAAAGACCGCGAATTTCGGAATCCTCTACGGAATATCCCCCTATGGCCTTTCCACACGCCTCGGAATTCCCCGCGCCGATGCGAAAGAGATAATCGACAATTATTACGACACATTCCCTAATGTAAAGAAATTCCAGTCGGATTCCGTGGAGAATGCACGCGAGCATGGATATGTGGAAACGAAAATGGGGCGGCGGCGTCTGCTCCCCGACATAAATTCCAAGAATCCGACGGTGAGAGGATTCGCCGAGAGAAATGCCGTCAACGCGCCTTTGCAGGGCACGGCCGGTAAGATGCTTTGGTTTTGACANNGAGGATTCCGAAATTCGCGGTCTTTATAAAGCGGGCGATGATCGATATCTTTCGTGAAATGCAGCAACGCGGCCTCAAAAGCCGGATGATAATGCAGATTCACGATGAATTGAACTTTAATGTAGTGCCGGAGGAGCTGCCGGTGATGCAGGAACTCGTAGAGCGGCTGATGGAAGGAGCTTATTCCGGATCGGTCCCTATCACGGCCTCCTGCGGAACAGCTACAAATTGGCTCGACGCCCATTGATTGATATTAATGCTAAAAATGTCAAAACCAAAGCATCTTACCGGGCTCAGCGAGGAGCAGGTGCTTCAAAGCCGGGGCCGCCATGGAGCCAATCTGCTGACTCCTCCGGAAAAAGAGCCGTTATGGCGATTATTCCTTAAAAAATTCAGCGACCCGCTAATCGTGATTCTGATGGTGGCAGGCGTGATGTCGATAGGTATTTCATGTTATGAATACTGGGGGCTCGGGCAGGGTGGAAATGTATTTCTGGAGCCGGTGGGCATCTTTATCGCCATCCTTCTGGCCACGGGGCTGGCTTTCATTTTTGAGGTGAAGGCTGATAGGGAATTCGACCTTCTCAACCGGGTCAACGATGATGAGCCTGTGCAGGTGATAAGAAGTGGCCATGCCACGCGGATTCCCAAAAAAGATGTGGTGGTGGGCGATATAGTGCTGCTCAACACGGGCGAAGAAGTGCCTGCCGATGGCACGCTTCTGGAATGCGTGAGCCTCAGCATCGATGAATCCACCCTTACGGGCGAGCCTATATGTCATAAGACAATCGTTCCGGCATACTTCGACCCCGATGCCACCTTCCCTTCAAACCATGCTTTGCGCGGAACCAAAGTGATGGAGGGTCATGGCATGATGGAAGTCACGGCCGTGGGCGACAGCACAGAGAATGGAAAAGTATTCACCGCCGCTCAGATCGACGACAGCATCCGGACTCCGCTGAGCGAGCAACTCGACAGCCTCGGCAAGCTGATTGCCCGCATAGCATATGCCGTGGCCGCGCTAATCGTGGCCGGCAGGCTCATTGTATATTTCCTCGATACTCCGGCATTCGACTGGATGAGTTTTCTGGCCTATATGCTGCAATCGTTTATGATAGCTGTTACGCTCGTGGTGGTATCCGTGCCTGAAGGACTCCCGATGGCTGTGACTCTGGCGTTGGCCTATTCGATGCGCCGGATGTTGAAAACCAATAATCTCGTGCGCAGGCTTCATGCATGTGAAACGATGGGCGCGGCAACCGTGATATGCACCGATAAGACCGGCACGCTTACTCAAAACCGGATGCAAGTGGCGAAGGCGGATTTTTTCGGCGATATTCCGGAAGATATATTATATGAAGGGATAGCCCTTAATTCTACAGCAATGCTCGATATGTCGGGAGCGGAGCCTCAAGTGCTGGGGAATCCGACCGAGGGGTCGCTTCTGCTTTGGCTCCGGCAGCGCGGATTTGATTACGCGGAATTGCGTGCGCGTGCGCGCACCGTGGAAGAATTGCCCTTCTCGACAGAACGCAAATATATGGCCGCGGTGGTGAAGTCGGCCACAGGAAAGCTATTCCTCTATGTGAAAGGTGCGCCCGAGATAGTATTCGGGATGTGTGCGAATGCGTCCGGGGTGACCAAAGAGGAAATAGATGCATTGCTTTCCGGCTATCAGGATCGGGCGATGCGTACGCTCGGATTCGCTTTTCAGGAATTGAAAGAAGGTGATAAGGCGATTGCCGATGGTAAGGTAGTGGCCTCCGCGCTTGTTTTCATGGGAGTGGTAGCCATTTCCGACCCCGTGCGCGATGATGTGCCGGCTGCTGTGGAGGAAGTTACGGAAGCCGGAATAAAAGTGAAGATCGTCACCGGAGATACGCCCGGCACAGCCAAAGAAATCGGGAGGCAGATAGGGTTATGGGACGATGCGTCTGATTCGGAGAAGAATATCATAACGGGCACGGAACTCTCCGCGCTCTCCGATGCGGACCTCAAACTCCGCGCTCCCGACCTTAAGATAATAGCGCGTGCAAGGCCGATGGATAAGAAGCGTCTTGTGGAGGCTCTGCAGGCTGACAATGAAGTTGTGGCTGTGACCGGCGATGGTACCAATGATGCTCCGGCCCTTAAGAGCGCCCATGTAGGCCTCTCGATGGGCGATGGCACTTCCGTGGCGAAAGAGGCCTCCGACATCACTATCATTGATAATTCTTTCTCATCGATAGTTCGGGCCGTGCTATGGGGTCGGTCGTTATACAGGAATATCCAGCGATTTATTCTCTTCCAGATGACGGTGAATGTGGCCGCAACCTTTATAGTGCTTTTCGGGTCTTTCATGGGGATGCAGTCGCCCCTCACCGTGACGCAGATGCTATGGGTAAATCTGATTATGGATACCTTCGCAGCGATGGCGCTGGCTTCGCTGCCACCCTCTCAGACTGTGATGAAAGATAAACCCCGCCCCCGAACAGCCTTCATCATCACCCGGGCAATGTGGAGGTCGATTATCGGCACAGGTGGGTTGTTCTTCTTGATTCTCCTTGCGCTGTTGTACTATCTGGAGCATGCCCAAATCGCATCGTTGCTTGAGATAGGGCGAGTTCCGATGGGTGCGTATCACGGACTCTCCCCTTACGAGCTTTCGTTGTTCTTCACGATATTTGTGTTCCTGCAATTCTGGAATATGTTTAACGCAAGGGCATTCGCTTCAGGAGGCTCCGCATTTAATTTCAAGGGGTGTGGCGGTTTCTGCCTGATAGTGGCGATGATCTTGCTCGGTCAGATAGCAATAGTCACATTCGGTGGAGAATTTTTCAATGTGGTGCCGTTGAAGTTTTCGGACTGGGTGCTCATCATCGCGGGCACGTCGCTTGTGCTATGGATTGGCGAGCTCTCGCGCATCATGCACCGTACGTAAATAGCTCTCTGCCGCCGGAGACGCGCGATTCATGCGTTCCGAAGAAATGGCGGGAAATGCGAAAGGGAATGTGCAGATCATCCGGCACATTCCCTTTCTTGTCTAAATCAGGGTAAAAGTATGAGCAAATTTATTTCTTGCAGTTTACGGCAGCCTGCTCCACGGGGAGACAAGCCGTGTAAGTGCGGATGTAGGAGTCGAATCCGGCTACTTCTTCCTCCGTGGCCATGATGCTTATGCCTTCCTCGCCGGCGAATACATCTTTCTCAAGCCAGTCGGGCAATGATTCTTTTGCCGGATTGTTTACCAGATATTCAGCGAGCAGGGCCATCCCCCATGCACCCCCCTCGCCGGCGGTCTCCATTACGGAAATCGGGGCATTGAGAGCGGCCGACAGGATACGTTGACCCACTCCGGGAGTCTTGAACAAGCCGCCATGACCCGTAATACGGTCGACGGCCACTTTCTCATCGCGGAAGAGGATGTCGTTTCCTATCTTCAGCACGGCGACAGAAGCAAATAGGTTTGCCCGCATGAAATTGGCGAGGGTGAACTTATCCGTGGCCGAGCGCACGAAGAGCGGGCGCCCCTCCACGAGGCCGGTCACGGGCTCTCCGGAGAAGTAATTATAGCTCATCAGGCCTCCGCAGTCGGCATCGCCGTTGAGAGCGTTGCGGTAGAGATTGCCATAAATCTCATCCATGTCCACAGGATGGCCCATCAGTTCTGTATATTCACTGAACAAGCCAACCCATGCATTGAGGTCGGACGTGCAGTTGTTGCAGTGGACCATCGCAACCGGACTTGCATCGGGCGTAGTGACTATGTCGATAGGTTCGTAAGGGCGGCTGAGGTCTTTCTCAAGCACGATCATGGAGAACGATGAGGTGCCGGCTGAGACATTTCCGGTGCGTTGCTTTACGGCATTCGTAGCCACCATTCCCGTTCCGGCATCACCTTCGGGGGGACACATCGGAACGCCGGGCTTCAGATGCCCCGAGATGTCGAGTCGGGCAGCTCCTTCCGGGGTAAGGACTCCGGCATTCTCGCCGGCAAGAAGCACTTTTGGCAGGATTCCACCGAGCGTCCAGCCATACTCCTTGGGAGCCACAAGCATATCAAAATCACGCACCATCCGGGCGTTATAATTCTTGGTTTCCGGGTCAACGGGAATCATACCTGAAGCGTCTCCCACTCCGAGCACTTTCTCTCCCGTGAGCTGCCAGTGGATATATCCGGCCAGCGTGGTCACGAAATCAATCTGAGGCACATGGGGCTCTCCGTTGAGCACGGCCTGATAGAGATGCGATATGCTCCAACGCAACGGAATGTTGAAATCAAAAATGGCGGATAGCTTTTGCGCGGCAGCCCCGGTGTTGGTGTTGCGCCATGTGCGGAAGGGCACGAGAAGGGCTCCTTCGCGGTCGAAGGGCATATAGCCGTGCATCATCGCGCTGATCCCTATAGCACCCAGATTTTCGATCTCAAGGTCGTAAAGACGGCGCACATTGTCACGCAAATCGCGGTAGCAGTCCTGAAGGCCGAACCATACCGATCCGAGGCTGTAGGTCCACAAGCCGTCTACAAGCTGATTCTCCCACTCATGACTGCCCTGAGCTATGGGCTTGTTGTCCTGATCAATCAGGACAGCCTTTATACGGGTAGAGCCAAGCTCGATACCGAGGATGGCTTTACCCTGTTCAATAGTAGTCTTTGCGTCCATTTTCATTGAGTGTACTATGGTCTTCGCTCACACGAGGGCCTTGTTAAGCATGTAGTACACCTCGTTGAAGCGGATCTCACGCTTGATGCTCTCGAAGGTAGTGTCCTTGTCGATATGGAGCATCTCGATACCGGCCATCTCTGCGTAGTCAATCCAGTATTCGGGAGTTACGTCGTAAGAGAAGCATGAGTGGTGAGTACCACCGGCAAGTATCCATGCACCCGCGCCGATCTCAAAGTTAGGCATCGGGATCCAGAGTGCCGATGCAACGGGAAGCTTGGGAAGCGGCTTCGACTTGATGCACTCGACATCGTTGACGATGAGGCGGAAACGGTTGCCCATATCGACAACTGTAGCGGTTACGCCGGCACCGGGCTTGGAAGTGAACACGAGACGTGCGGTAAGGCCCTTGCGTACACCGATGCCGAGATAGTGAACTTCAAGACGGGGACGCTCTTCAGCGATAAGCGGACATACCTCAAGCATGTGAGCCTGAAGTATCGAGCTCTCGGCACCGTTGAAATTAAGAGTATAGTCCTCAAGGAACGAGCAACCTCCGCTGAGGCCTTGGGTCATAACCCAAAGACTGCGGTAGAGGGCAGCCGACTTCCAGTCACCCTCGGCACCAAAGCCGTAACCCTCGGCCATAAGGCGCTGTGAGGCAAGACCGGGGATCTGGTCAAAGCCGATTACCGATGGTGATAAGGTCGAGGC
>DAAI01000040.1 GCA_001701105.1 Bacteroidales bacterium GP1 | reverse complement strand
GAAAACCGATGAGATCGAGGCAACCCAGGCAAAGCTGCGACAGCTCCAGGGTGAGAATGCCATGATCAAGGAGGAGGTGGATGCCGAGGATATCGCTGAAATCGTAAGCCGCTGGACCGGAATTCCGGTGAAGAAGATGGCCCAGAGCGAGAAGGAGAAACTTCTGCATCTTGAAGAGGAACTGCACAAGAGAGTGGTCGGCCAGGAAGATGCCATCCGTGCCGTGAGTGAGGCAGTGCGCCGTTCACGTGCCGGACTGAACGACCCACGACGTCCGCTGGGCTCATTCATCTTCCTCGGAACAACCGGTGTAGGTAAGACCGAACTTGCAAAGGCATTGGCAGAATACCTCTTCGACGACGAGGACATGATGACCCGTATCGATATGTCGGAATATATGGAGAAGCATTCTGTGTCACGTCTTGTCGGAGCACCTCCGGGATATGTAGGATATGATGAGGGTGGACAGCTCACCGAGGCTGTTAGACGCAAACCTTATAGCGTAGTGCTATTTGATGAAATCGAGAAGGCCAATCCTGATGTATTCAACATCCTTCTTCAGGTGCTTGACGATGGACGTCTTACAGATAATAAGGGTCGTTTCATTAACTTCAAGAACACTATCATAATCATGACCTCCAACATGGGATCGGACATAATCCGCGAAAATTTCAAAGGTTTTGCCGATAAGAAGGAAGATGAGAAAGAAAACATTATCCAAACTACGAAGCAGGATGTGATGGATCGCCTGAAACAGATAATCCGCCCTGAATTCCTGAATCGTATCGATGAGACGGTAATGTTTACACCTCTCGATAAGAAGGAGATTCTTGAAATTGTGGAGATACAGGTAAAAAGCGTTCAGAAGATGCTTGCTGCCAATGGCATTACCCTTAATGTCACCAAAGAGGCTCTTGATCTTCTCGCCGAAGATGGCTATGATCCTGAATTTGGTGCACGGCCTGTAAAGCGTACAATACAAAGAATGGTACTAAATCAACTTTCGAAAGACATTCTGGCTCAGAAAGTGGATCGTGAACATCCGATAGTAATAGATAGACAAGATGACGAACTTGTGTTCGTAAACAAATAATCTGATTTCCTAAACCGAAATTCCGGATTCTAAATAACGTTAAGTGAGCGGGTTGATGCCTTGAGTGTCGGCCCGCTTTCTTACCGCACCCTCTCCTTTGCACCGTATATTCCCCCTATTCATACAATATATCTTATATCATTACTTCTTACATCCTATTCTTTTCTTTAACCCGGTTTACATATATGCCAATTCACACTCGGTTTACACTATCTTTATTCAATCCGCGATTATAATTTCTCGATAAGATAATCCATCCATAGTTCAATTTTTTGAGTCAAATTATTGATTATCATCCCCTACTGTATGGAGCATAGTGCATTGGAAACTTACGATGGACAATTTATTCTCATAATCTTTTTTAGTTCGTTATGTTATGTTTGTGCGTCTTAATCGTATTAATAATAGAACACAATGAAAAAGGACGTACTGACATCAACATTCCTCGACATCCGAAGCAAAATGCACCGGATTGCAATGAGA
Source organism: Bacteroidales bacterium GP1 (assembly GCA_001701105.1). GTDB lineage: Bacteria > Bacteroidota > Bacteroidia > Bacteroidales > Muribaculaceae > Lepagella. The sequence continues at coordinate 72,555 of DAAI01000040.1, read as the reverse complement.
CTTCTTCACAACGATGAGGATGCCAAGGATGCAATACAAGATACATTTATGAAATTGTGGTCGAAAGATGAAATTGAATCCAACGCAGAGGCCCGTAATAAGTTAGTACATGTGTTATGCAATACCTGCATAGATCACATCAGGACCAACCATACAGTCTCTATGGACTCTATAGACAAGAATTTTGAAAGTGGATATGATGATCCTATTGAGGATATGGAGCTATACGAAAGGTTAATCATAAAAGGATTGACTAAGAACCAAAAGCGGATATATAATCTCATTACGCATGATTGCCTTGAATATGATGAAGTAGCCTCCAGGCTTAATATGACAGTCGAGGCCGTAAGAATGAATATGAGCCGAGCCCGGAGACGGATTGCTGAAAACATCAAAAAGATGGACCAATGAATACCGATGAATTAACCCTGACAATAGATGAACTGGACGAACTATGCCGTCTCTATATGGACTGCCGGCTCTCCGTGTTGGAAGAGAAAGAACTTGAATACATTCTTTCCAAAACATCCTTCACTTCCCCATTAATTCAGGAAGTAAAATGTATTATGAAACTTCAGGTTGTTAAACCTGAATACATAATGCCTCGAAATAATAATTTTCCGATCCGGAAGTATTTCTCCGGAATCGCTGCAAGTTTGGCGATAATATTTTCAGTAGGATATTTTTTCTTATCTTCCAAGCATTCCGACTTATCGGATAGTGATTCCAGCGTCTTTATAGCTGCCTACAGCCATGGTGAGCAGCTAAGTTACAAAGAAGCATTAAATGCCACACATTCTGCCATAGAAAAGGCGGATTCTCTTATGAATCTCGCTGCCTTAACCGAACGTGAGTATTTGCTTAAAGCTAATGATATTATCAACGGAACAAGCATCAATTAATCCTATATCTTATGAAAAAATACATATTGATTTTATTATTCTCAATATTCTCTATAACGGCATTTGCAAAAGCGCCTAATCTTCATGTAGAGAAGATGTTCGACGGCTCTTATAATTCTAATAAAAGTGTCTCCTTGAATGTTTCCAAGACTCCGGAGAAGTACTTCAGAGGTTGCACCGTGACAGAGAATAAATCTCTTCTCAATAAAGTATCACAATTATTTGATAAAGATTTACCGAGAGCAAACCGATCCCAGGACCTGACAAACAATGGTTCCCGCTTCCGCTCAATGGTAATAATTAATAACGGAGAGGAGATTTATATCGGCTTAAGCTACGATGAAAATGATGGCTGTTATCTCTTCATAAGCGGATCTCAGAAAGCATTTAAGTAACTAATTTCCAATATTTATGAATATTCTAATGAAGCTGCTCTTTGGAGCGGCCGTACTCCCTGCGTCGCTTTACGCACAAGAGGTCAACGATTCTGTGGCCGATTCTTGGGAAAAGGAGCTCGAATTAAACGAGGTGATAGTCGTAGCCAAAAGACCTGTAGTGAAACAACAGGAAGGCAAGCTCATCTATCTTGTGAAGAATGACCCTTACGCCAAAGGACTTGATGGGGTTGCTCTCCTCGACCGCATCCCACGCGTTTCTGTAAACAATGGCTCTATTAGTGTCGCCGGCAAAAGTATTGTGCGGTATATTATTGACGGAATATTGATGGATCTCGATGCCTCTGCCATGTCAATGCGTCTCCAAAATCTTCGCGCGGAAGGCATTGAGAAAATAGAACTCCTCATCACTCCCCCATCTCGATATGCTGTAGAGCCGAATGCAGTTTATATTTCCATCACAACACGTAACGAGACCCTTGGAACGCGCGGAAGCGTATATGGATCTCTGAATCAAGGCAACAAACTTCGGGAATATTTCAGCGGGAGCCTCAGTCATACCACCCGCAAGGTCGATCTCTCAATAGATGCAAGTATTTCAAATTATTACTCGGAGAATGACAATGACATTGCTTATTCGTTTACAGACGGCTCTTCACGCATATCCTCATCATGCACCAAATCGCATTTATTAGAAGCGGGATTAAATGCCATGTTCCGATATAAACTCACGACCGGGATAAATTTTGGTGTCATCGCGAACTTCAATTATCAGACAATATCAAGCAATGGAACTAACTTCACTAACTACGGAAGTTATACATCAACAACACTATCTCTTACGAAATCGCGACCCAATAATACTCTTACGCTCACCGGTTTTTATGATTGGACTTTCGGGCAAAATGGTGAGGTAATGCAATTGACTTACAATTATTACAATCGTCATAGCCCAACATCTTCCGATATTGTGACTTCCTACGAGGGAGGTTCCGATGAAATATCCATTTATGAAGATGGAAAAACCGATTACCGGTTTCATAGTGGAAAAGCAGACTTCAAACTTCCCTACGCGTGGGTGCAGTTGGAAACCGGTGTAGCATATACAGATATCCTCAATTCATCCGACAATTCCATGAATCCTATATATGGTAAGGATTCTGCTCCGAGGGGCGAATCAAATAGGTTTGAATATAATGAGCGTATAGCTGCGGCATATATAACTGCAGCACGGAGCTTTGGAGCGGGACTCGGTGGTAAAGTTGGATTAAGATATGAATACACGTGGACTAAAGGTCGGCAAGACGCCTTACCTCAGACAGATATGCATAGTTATGGCCATCTGTTTCCATCTGTCAATTTATCGTATAATAAGAACGGTATTGGTTCATTCAATGTGAGTTACTCAATGGGAATGGGGCGCCCTAATCTGTGGGAATTGAATCCTTTTAAATACTACTCTACCACAGATGAATATGCCTCCGGCAATCCTGCTCTTAAACCGACGATCTATAACAATGCTGAGATCAATTATTATGGACTTGGTGGCCTTTATGCCGTGCTATATACCTCATTCGCCTCTGATGTTATTGGATATATCCGTCGTTTCAATGAAGGCGACATTATAAGTACGATTCCTTATAATTGTCTGTCAACCATTAAAACGGGACTGTATGCCAATTATAAACGTAATTTATTCAATCGTTGGGAGATGAAAGTAGGTGGCGAAGTATTCCGCACATATTCGCATAGCAATAACCCGGATTTTAAAGAAAAGAGCATGGAGGATTGGTCGGGTAAACTTGAACTCTCCACCAATGTAATGCTTAACAGTCAAAAGACTTTGATATTCGGAGCCCAGTTCACTCACTTTTTTCCTTGGCAGCAAAATTTGATAAATTATGAATCCTTCCAACTCTTCAATCTTTCATTGAGATACTCTTTGCTCAATAACCGTCTTAGTCTTCAATTGAAGGCCAATGACATATTTGGCTGGAACAAGACTCGGTCTAAAGAGCATTATGTAGGATATTCAATCCGCCAGACATTCAATGGCCATTCCGCTTACATATTATTAGGCATTAGCTATCGATTTGGCCGTGATAAGGTCGGTGGAGTATATCGAGCCTCAAAAGAGGATCAATCATCGCGTACCAAATAAACATTTGATATTCATGCAGAGAATGGAAGCTCTCGGCAGTGATGTCGGGGGCTTTCTCTAGCGATTCCCCTCCGTAGATCGTACTCTCTAATCTGCGAAAAAAATGCCGATCCTTCATTATAAAAATATTTATCGGAGGTGATTATCGTGCAAGCGATACATTGACTGCAACTCCATAGTTTGAATTTGAAGTAGGATATGCAGAGTTTGATACCAATGGGGTGTTAGTCTGATGGTCCATAAAGGCTGATAGAGTAATGCGCTTACTCAATTGATAACTTGCCATAAAATTGATGGAGAATGTGCTTGTACCCTGAGTGGCCTGCGTATAAGCTGTCTCAATCCTTCTAATCAGCGACTGGTTATTGCTCCAGGCCACATCAAGATTTAGCGTCAGGTCGTTGGAGACATTTCCCTGTGTGGAACCTATCTTAATGATCTTGTTGAAATTAGCTATCTTATATCCTGCTCCAACGGATAGTTGTTTACTAAGCGATTCCACAATCTGTCCAGCAGATGTATTGAGATTCAGAGTGCGTGAATCCCGATATTCTGCATTAAAGGTAATATCATTGAACATTGTCAGTTTCACTCCGATCAACGGGGCAAATTTTTCCGTAATGGATACAGAAGATATATTAAATGGTGAAGATGGAATTGGATTTTGTGTCTCTAAATCGCATATGAATCCCATATTACCATTCCCGGCAGATACCCAATTCATAAAGCTGCTATAAGAACCAATTGAGTAAGAGCATTGATAGGCGTGCGACACCGTGAAACTCTTAAACCAACGGCGCATATTGCCAAGATTTATGAATCCCTCGTATGTTACTCGCCAATTTGGAAGCATCGACGACAATCCCGGGAATTGAGCCAGGGTTATCTTCTTTGGATCCATTCCGCTATAGGCTGCTATGAACGCCGGAATCAATACATCGGAACTTGTAGGACTTACTCCCCCGATTTCAGGACTATAATCTGTTCCGGCGAGCGGGCTACCATCAAGGAAACCGGAACCTGGATATTGAACGCCCTTATATCCCTCCTCGATCCTTGAAGCCACCTGAGGAATATATTGCAGGAACTTGCTGAAGGCATCCGAAGCATATCCATTTTCTGCCTTTGATGAGCGCAAAGCTGTAGCAATGGCGCAATGAGTCCGCATATATGAGCCGGAGAATGTAGAGGGATTCCCGGCAAACATAAATTGCATTTGCTCCGACCGAGAATCAGTAAGATTGGAGGTAAGTAATATTTTCAAACCCTTTATTGGCTCTAAAGTCAACTCAAAATTAAAATCCTCACTCTTGTTCCATATAGCCGGAGAAACCTGTTGATCATTCGTTATCAGCCATCCTCTTTCGAGAGCTTTATCCACATATGTGTTATCATAAAATCCGAATGCGAAGTCCAAGCCGGGTGACATGGGGCCGTGTCCTGATCTTTGACCGAAGATGTCGCCCACATTCGGGGAGAATAAAGGTACGTTCAAAGAATGAGAACTTCTCCATCTGAATGACAACCCTCTTACCATCATAAGGAATCTTACGGAATGGTCGGCTATTTCCGATGCTACCGAGGGCTTGGGATCTTTTATTATCTCGCGTATGGTAATACTCAAGGTTTTGCTACCCGTATCTGTTACTATTATATTATTATTATCCTTTATCTTCCAGTTCACGCTATGAGACTTGCCGTCAAGAAAAGCCGTAACTTTCAATTTTTTCGTATTGAAGTTGTGATTTATCACGATTGCAGAATCCGGCGATAATGTTATGGCTTTTTCCACCTTTCGCGCTTTCTTATTTTTCCGGCTATCCTCTTCCGAGTCCTTCTTATTCTTATTGTTTTTATTATTACGCGTAGTCTGATTCTGATTTCTCGAATTCGTGGAATTGACAAAACGCCTGTTGACTTTCTGTAAATACGGAACTTTATTATAAAGCATTTCAAAATTCACACGGGCGTCTGCATTCCATGAGCTTTGATTCTGGATAGTATTCCCGAGATATACATCATCTACCGTAGCCCCCTTATCCCATCGGTAGGTGGATGTATAGCTAACATTGGCCGTGAGATAGTCGAGGAAACCAATCTTATTGAACGGCGCTCTATATGTGCCGGTAAAAGTCTGGTTATAATTCCATGGCGTGCCGAGGTGTTTAAGAGAGCTCATCACTGTGTCTTTCCAATCTCTGTATTTATCAGGGAATAATCGTTTGTTGACCGCTCCGAGGGTCTCCTCGATTCTCGCTGTAGTGTTTGAGGAGAATGAAAGTTGCAAAGATTTGATGAGATTCCAGGAAATTGAGAATTGGCGGTCCCATGTGAAATTTTTGCTTACTTGAACCGGCAACTGCATATCGACATCCACTTCGCTGCGCGTCTGCTGTTCGTAATAATATCTATGCATCGATGTGTAGAAAGTAAGATTCTGGAACAACCAATTGATCTCCCAGTCTTTCACGAACTTCGCTGTTTTACCCTTCCCTTTTACAATTTTATTAAACGGTTTCCATGGCTTAATATATGGCGTATAGGCATACTGGAACGAACCGCGATAGTCGTTGGTATTTTCATATTCTGTTGTCGGATCGCTCTCTTTCTGTTTATTGTACGAGAAATTTATCTGGAAATTTGCCGGATCCCAGGGCATTGGGGTTTTACTCTTCACATCAAATTTCAAATTTGATATAGAAAAGCTCTCCGACCCTTTACGGGAAATGGCATAGCTTTGGATAGAGTCTCGTTCATGCTTAGTAGCGGCTGCATCAAGAGCATCCTTTAATAATATGTCCTGATCAAGCGGATTATATTTAGGAGTCAGTGTCTCCTGCGATTTTGAGAAATATATAGGCGCTGAAAGCCTTGCTTTCTCAGGCAATAATTTCCCCACATCACCCTGTACCGTTATATTATATTGATCATATGTATCGAGACGACGTGCCGACAATCCCTGATCTACATTCCCGAAGCCATCCGTCTCCTTGTGGTAGGCAAAATTGACATTCGCGATGTCGGAGAGTGACAGAGATGCATTTGCATTCAAAGCCCAACCCCCTGATTCATTGAAATCAGTTACCCTTAGCTCATTTACCCATATAGTACCGTCTTTTGTTGAATTCGATCGGTTTCTTACTCCAATCAACATCACCCTTACATCGCTAAGACTCGGATTTCCAAGCACGGAGATGGTGTTATGGTCATTATCCGGATCTTGCTCGCTATACAATATTGTATATCCCACACCTTCGGTACCGCCGCTCTTGTCTCGGTTGCGTTTCACTTTCAATGCGGGAAGAGCATCAAGGGAGATGTTGATATAATTGGAATATGGCCATACGATGGATCTATCCCGGGAATTCAGATTATTGTAATTACCGGGAGGGGTTATTTCAAGAGGAACCTCATATTCATAATAATTATTCTTCACATCAGAGCCAAGACGAATGAATACGCTAAGGTCGCCGTTCTTAAGATTGGTGATATTATTTATCAAAGCCTCAGCATGAACCCACATTTGCAATCGCTTATAGATACGCAAGTCGGTCTGCGTATTCTTATAGACTCCGCGTGCATCTCCGGCTTGCAATCCTGTCACTTTCAAAGAAAGCGATTGTTCGTTAAGCTGTGTGGCCTGCGCTGACCCTGAATCCTGTTGACGGTCGACACCCGGAGGCAGGACATAATTTACAGGCTCCCTTCCTGCATTTTCCTCTATGTTGACAACCGACATATCTAGCTCACCCTCGGCCGGCGAATCATTTCGAGAGTTAAGATTGAATTTATAATCGCGCCATTCACCGCGTACGAGCTCGAGGGTGGCAAACCGCAGATGGGTAACCTCCTTGAAGCCTGTCATAAACATACGCGCAAACCGGATTGTGGAGAAATCGTTAATACCTCCAACCACTTTGTCAGGCTGATTCAAGGGGATCTTGAATTGATACCATATTGCCTCCTGTGGGCCGTTTACGGTGGTAACTTGCGATACTTGTTTATCGGTAATATAATTCTTTCCTACTTCCAGATCCTCCGGGCGGATTGATACTTTATATTGAAAATATCTTTCGTATTCGTTTAGGGTATTATCCTGATTGATATCTTCCACATCCGGCACGGCGCGTGCTGACTGATATTGCGGATTCGGCGATTGCTCGGGCGACAATGAATTGCCTTCAACACCATTATAATGTTTATATCTATCGAGCACTCCTGTCTTATGGGCGTCATACCAGTCGGAACGATAGAAATGGTAATTATCACCCGCTGGATCATTGAACGCTGAGAAGGGATCTTCCTGCATTGATGCTATTGTGGCGGCTGGAAGACGGACTCGCAGTTTATCAAGATAATCCTTATACGCACCATACGAGAATTCTTCATCATTTGGCAATCCGTCAAGCCCAACATCCTGAAGTAACCGGGCATCCGGAGTATTCTCAAATGCATATGTAAGCGAGTTCTGGCGAGAAACTTTCCCCCATACAGTCTCTCCTATGAATTGGGTATCTCCATCCACGGGCAGACCATTCTCATAACTTTTCATTCCGTCTTTGAGAATATCCTCGCTTATCTCCCCGAAATTGAAATATAGATCTCCTCCCTCCCGGTTATTGTTCTCGGGGTCAAGGAACGGATCGAGCATCCAGAACTGAAGATATTCCACATTGGAATTCTCAAAGTTAGAATTATCCATCTTCCGCATCATCCCACCCCAGCGGCGTTCTGGATGCAAGAGTCTTCCTTCTCCATCAATATCATCCCCGTCAAGATTATATGGGCCTCGCTCGGTAGGATAATAAGAAAGATTAAGGGTTTGAATCCAATTAGCCTCACCATAGGATAAATCTCTATATGGAAAGAGTTCGGTGACTGATATTTCACGCACATATGGATTGGCCATCTGCTTTGTATCATTTTTTAAGTAACCGGGGAGGGTTGTAGAATTTCGCTGCGTCCAAGTCCGGTCGATATAATACCATGAAAGCAATGCTCTGTTTTTGCCATAATCCACATTATTACTTAATCCGGCTTCCGGGAATAAGGCTCCGGGCCCCGGATCATATGGCGTGGAAGCAAGAAACCATGAATAAGGACTCCTTAGGTCGATTCCTGTCTGAGTAGCCTCAAAATCGTCTATATAACTCGAGCCCGCCGCGCTGCCCGTGTTTTGTTTCGTGGGAATTAGTTGTGCAAATTCAGCATTAATATTGAATACTGAAGGAGCCGTGGAGCGGATAGTCGGAATTTTGGCTATCAAATTAGTTAGCCAGTTGAATTGCTTGTTGTAGGATAAGTTAAGACCCCACATTGTATTATTGATAACCTCTTCCCCGATATTCACTTTCTTTGTAAGGGATTTTTCGGCAAAGTACATTATTGTTCCGCCGATAGTCAGGTCTTTATTGAACTTATATTGCGCATCCAGACCAAGCAATGTTTTTCTCTGCATGGAGAACATTGATTGATTTTCCAATGTTACGCTAACATTAGTCCCTGAATCAATTATGCTTTGATTGGTAATAGTCACGATACCCATGGAATAATCTACGGTATAATCGCTGTTCTCCGTAAGGACGACTCCTCCAGCCATCACGACAACCGATCCGCGTGGCACATTCATTGCATTCAATCGGATCGTGGCCCCTCCGGATGCCTGATATTCACCGACAAGAGAGAATTTATTTTTATCTGCAAATTGGCGTGCCACTACCAATGTGGAGTCATATAATTCCTGATATACATAATCCTTTGCTATGGCCGGATTCCCGATTTTCTTCTCAAGATGCGATCCGAACGGTTCCGCTACCGGAAATATTATCTTTCCAGATTGTGACTGAACGGTGTATCCTTCTATATAATCAAAAAATCCATCGGGGTTGGACTCTTGATTGGAATCAATTCGGTCGAGATTCATTATCTGAAGCAAAGGGGTGTTGGATAATCCTGGAACGGGAATAAAATTAATCATCGTTCCGGTCGTATCGCTCAGATATTTTATCTGTAATTTAAAATTCTTGTTTTGCAGTTGATATGCGCCGAGAGCATATACATTTTTCATCATCAACTTCCACATAGGAAGGTGGGGACTCACTGTGGTGCTCCGCAACATCTTAAGATACAATGATTCGGAGGTAGTTGTAATATCGCTTGAAAATTCACCAACCTGATATACTTTGCCGTTTAACGTATATTCGTAGGCCACTGCAAGCACTTCATCGGTATTAAGCGCAGATTTCAAGGAAATGTACCCCAACTCGGAATTGAGTGTGTATTCGCTTGATGAAAGCAATCTTGCCGATTCTACTTTTTCATAATCCCGGCCCCCTGTGATTCCGAAAGCCTCAAGCGGCGCGAGAGCTTGCGTCACGCTATTGATATTGCGGGCACTCGGATAATCTCTTTTTATTTCTTCAAGAAGATTATTAGAGGAATTTGACGGATTGTAAAAGCTCAAATCAGGAATCCAATGAGTATTGGCGAGGCGAGTGTTCTCTCCAAGGTCCATGAAGCCTACAAAATTTCGGCTCTGTTGATAATTGGAATTTTTATTGGTGATCCAAACCTCAATGCGGGTAATTTTTATACCCGATGCAACGTAAGGGAGTCTCGATGCGAAATTATCATAATTATCATAGAAATATTGAGCAAGGAAAAAATGCCTGTTGGCATCATAATTATCAGCCTTTATCTCATATTTCGTACTCTGCACTCCTCCCTGGGTCGATACCGTTTTGGATTCTGAATTTTGCTGCGAGATCAATCCGGTAAGGGTCAATTTCCCAAATTGTAATTTTGTTTTGATACCGAATAATGATGTTCCTCCCCTTATCAGGCTCGATCCCGTAGTCATGCTCACATTACCGGCTTCGATATTCTTAATTATCTCGTCCTCTTTTCCTTCATAGGCGAGTTTGAGATTTTTTGAATCAAAATCGAATGTGGCATCCGTATTATATGTCATATTGAATTTCAACTTGTCGCCTACTGCCGCATTGACAGTGGCCTGTATTTTCTGGTTGAAATCAAAATATGTCTTTCTCCGGTTTCGCTTTGTGAGTGCCGGATTGTCGGTTTTATTACTCTTTATTCCAAATGATAACTGCACTGAGCCTTGCGTCTGCAGACGCACTCCCCCCGGGCCGAATACTTTTTCGAGAGGCCCGAGTGAGAAATTCATATCGAAAATATTGAACGGCTCCTTATCCTTCTTTTCAAAACTCTCAGAGTTTCTTGTGTTGAAGTAACCGAACATATCCCGACGCATCTCCATGGCGGAATATTCTTCCGGAGTCATCATATATGGAGTCACAATCTGCTGATTTCCTACTTTAGTAACAAGCACGTACATCCCGCTTGTCGGATCATACTCCACTTCTGTCTTGATATTGGAGGGTGTGCGCAGATCCGCCGGGTATTCCGGGTTATTGTAATCATCATAACCCCGGGGTATAGTAGGCTGCACTTTTGAGTGCATGTTCATTGAATCAGTGCCCTCATCCGTTTTTGTCAAAGGAGCGTCAGGCGGAGGAAGGAGTGTGCTTTTGTAATACTGCGGGAAAGCTAAAATACCGAAGGGCAGCACCGTAAATAGTACTGCCATCATAATCTTTATTATATTGGAGCGTCTTCCCTTATTACTCATCAATAACGCTGCTACAGCATAGTGAGCGCCTGCTTTATAGCTTGTTCGGTGGTGAGGGACGGGGTCGCCTTGAATATCTTTTGAAGCACTTTCTGACTTTGCTGTCGAGTGAAACCAAGCATCACAAGGGCTGAAACAGAATCCTCATAACTTTCACCGGCGGGCGTACTTATAATTAACGCCTCTTCCGAGGTCTTTATTTTATCCTTTAAGTCGACTATAATACGTTGCGCTGTCTTGCCTCCGATTCCTTTTACGCTTTTAAGGATTGAATCTTGGCCGGATGCTATGGCTTGTTCCAGTTGCTGCGTGGTCATCGACGACATTATAAGGCGCGCTGTATTGGGTCCAACCCCGCTTACACTGGTAAGCAGAATAAAAAGCTCACGGCTCCTTTTATCCATAAACCCGTAGAAAAGATGTGCATCTTCACGGATTGATTCAAAGATATATAGCTTCACCTCTTCCTTCCCTTCGATTTTGGAATAATCCATCAAGGTGATATTCACCTCGTATCCGATTCCGTGATTTTCGATAACGGCTGTAGTTGGCGACAATTCCACAGGGCGCCCTATTATATAATCAATCATTTAAGTATTATCTGATAAATCAACATATCTTTTCTCTCTCTGTTCCATTCTACCCATTCTTTAAGGCAGCCTGCTGAGGAGTAACCTGCCTTAAGAAATAGCTTTTGGCTCGCCACATTTCCGGCTGTCACTTTGGCAACGAGTGAATGGAGATTCAGCATCCGCCTGGCATAGCATGCAATTATTCCTGCCATTTCCAGCCCAAAGCCGTTGCCTCTGAATTTTGGCCTCACATAGATTCCTACATAAGCCGTACGGTTGACTGTGGATATGTCATAGAGATCTACCATTCCAACAATTTTATTCTCCCACTCATCTTTCTCCGGAATCTTTTGCTCCACGATGAATCTTATCTGACCGGCCTGGTAGGGATCGGCTTCATAATTATTTGCATATGCGCGGAGATTTAATATTGAGAGAGGAGCTGTCATTCCGTTGTACTGCCATTGTCCGGGGTCGCTTTCCATCTCCCACATTGAAGTGGCATCTTCCGGCTCGACGGCACGGGCAAACAAACGATTCCCCGACAGCGGCGAATCATCCTTATATTTATATTGATTATTCTGGTAGGTCATTTATTCTTAAATGTATCGCTGAATAGCATTCTGTTCTGAATTGACCGCCCGAGAGTCAATTCATCGGTGTATTCCAATTCATTTCCTATGCTCAGTCCTCGAGCCAGCATGGTGACCTTAACCGGAAATCCTGATAATTTCCGATATATATAGTAGTTGGTGGTATCGCCGTCGATTGTAGGACTCAAGGCTAAAATAACTTCTTGAATTTCGCCTTTTTCTACCCTTTCCACGAGAGACGATATTTCTATATCTGAGGGAGAGATGCCGTCGAGAGGCGAGATTAATCCTCCCAACACGTGATATACTCCTCTGTGCTCATGAGTGGATTCCACTGTGATTACATCCTTTATATTCTCTACCACACATATTATTGTCCGGTCACGACGTGGGTCGGAGCATATCGGACATAATCCTTCATCGGAAATATTATGACATTCCGGACAATATCTTATACTTCTTCTCATCTCTAACAGGGAATTACCAAGTGCTTCTGTCACTTCACTTTCCTTACGTAGTAGGTGTAGCGCGAGGCGCAACGCCGTCTTCTCCCCTATCCCCGGCAATTTGGAAAGCTCAGCCACCGCATTGTCGAGCAATGTTGAATTTGTCATTTCATAACGCATATGTAGTAAACGATTCCTCCCTGCCGAATGTTATGTTATTAGATTAATAATTATCAATACTATGAACACAGAAGATATCAAAAACACCGTAAATGATGTGGTGAACAAGGCAGGAGACTTTATTAACTCCGAAAAGGTGCAGAATGTTGTTGCACAAGGTAAAGCCGCTATCGAGAAGGGGAAGGAGTTCCTTAATAGCGAGCAGGGCAAAGAATATCTTGACAAAGGAAAGGAAGCCCTGAACGCCGCGAAGGATAAGTTGGAAGATTTCGTAGGCGACAAGACCGATGGTAAGGGTATTTTCGGATTCGGAGAAAAGAAATAAGATTGTGCCCTGATGAAAAATTGAGAGTGTGCATGAACTGATTCTGCACACTCTCATTCTTATTTATTTGTAAGGTTATCGTATCAATGCACGTCCTGCCCACACGAGCGCAACGCCTATGATGACACTAAGAGCCAGATAGACTCCAAAAGTTACCCAATCGCCTTTGCTGCCAAGAACCCACATATCATCTGCAAATGATGAGAAGGTGGTAAAGCCTCCGCAGAATCCTGTGATTAATAAAACATTCTCCGAGGCTGTCATTACATTTGTTTTCTCAAGGAGTCCGAAAAGCAGACCAATGATAAAGCACCCTATAATGTTTACAAGGAAAGTTCCCATTGGAAATGCTCCATGCCACATCCCGGCACTCCATTTGCCGATCAGGAATCTGCCACAAGTGCCGACAAATCCGCCTGCACCGGCAATCAACATCATTTTAATCATTTTTTTATATTTGAATCGGTTATACGAATTTCCTTATTTATATCGTGAATATATCTCCGTGCCCATTTTCTTAGCCTTCTCTATTTCCGCCGGATTTGACGGGTCGACGCCATATTTGCTCAATGGAGGAATCACCACTTTTGTGCCGGGCCGGATTCTGTCCGGATGCCCGAGAATCTTCTCATTTTCTTTATATATGTAGGGCCATAGATGATAATTACCATAATGATCTTTCGCCATGGTGGTGAGATAGCGAGTAGTCGTGATGGTATCAAATTTTCTCTCATCGCTCGGATTGGTAGGCACATCTATAGCCTCTTCATATATACTTTTCTCCTCAGCCTTTACTTCTTCATTTTTACTTGAATCGCCGGATATCACTGTGACGTTATCAAGGGTTTTGGGAGAGGATAAAGCTATTATCTGGCTATTACGGGTATCGGCTACCGGTTTTTTAATTTCTTTTCCATATAAATTCCAGAATAATACCATTCCTATCGCACTCACTATAATACCCGTCACCACACCAAACCAATAATAGTTTCTTGCGTGACAAGGATTGAAGTTAAATGTTTGGTCGTCATAATCCACCGCGTCTCCAGGCTCATCATCTTCTGCCGGAAGTGCAACTTCTTCATTATTCTCAATAACAGTTTCTTGACCAGGACTTTCCTCGCTGCTTGTCATAATAGCCCCGGGCGTGCAATCTTCCTGACGTGATTCATCCATGTTGTTTGAATCATCTGAAACATTACCAAATGGAATCTGTTCCGTCAATGTGTAATCAGAAGAATCGTATTCTTCAGTCACCTGATAAAGTACGCCATCGTTGTTGTCTCCTGCGATAGCCGGTTCTTGGTCTTTTACCTCGGAAAAATCCTCTTCCTCCTCAAGCTGACCCGTGTCACCATTATCATCTTGGTCCACTTCCACAGAATCATTGTCATCAGAGATAAGGCGTAAAGCCGCTTCTTCGGTAATTTCAACTGTCTGAAACATCTCAAACGGCTCATTTACCAGCAAAGCAATCTCCTTTGATGGAGTGAAAGTCACTTTTTTATGCTGAGGTATCAAGGTTTCAGTACCATCATTCACGTTAACACTCTTGCGTGCCTCGACATTGATGGTCTTAAATACACCGAGTCCTTTCACTTTTATGCTTTCACCGCGTTCCAGAGCTTCTGCAATCAAAGCAAACAACTCACGGATGAAATCTTCAGTATCCTTTTTGCTGTCGCCCGTATTTAGCGACAACATCGACACAAGGGTTGATAGCGTTATTCTTTCATCCATCATTTGCGTATTTTTTGTTTCAGAGTGACCGATGGCTTGAATACTATGGATAATTTCGGGGGTAATAACATTTTCTTCCCCGTCGACGGATGCACCGCTATCCGTTCATTACGTTTTTTTGCCTCAAATGTACCGAATGCAGGTATAGCTACTGCGGCTCCTTCCTTTATGAGTCCTGCAAGAAGGTTTCCTAATTCACTACATAGCAATTCAACATCTTGTGAATCGCGGCCAAGACGGCGCTCAAGTTCGGCGTTCGTTTCCTTATAATCCATATCCGGGTTAATTCAACTTTGCAAAGGTAATTGAATAAACCGAAATACACAAAATTATTATAAATCTTTTTAATAACGCTCACCTTTGGATTTAAATATTTATCTATAAGATTGCATATAAGGAACATGACAAGTGAGGCATAGAAAGTCTCTCGGGGGATTATTTCCAATACTCGGATTTTTTCATTAATTTTGCAATATATAATCAAGACATTTAATAATCATAACGATAAAGAAAAGCCATGATTTGCAAAAAAATATTCTCATCAGTGTTATTCACGGCAATGGGGGCATTGAGTGCATTCGGCTGGGGTCAGAAAGGACATGACACAGTCGCTTTCATAGCGGAAAATCATGTAACCCCGGCCACTAAAGCCGCCATCGATAGCATTTATCAAGGCAAGAGTCTGGTATACTATTCCAACTGGCTCGATAACGCCTCTCATTCAGATGAATATGCCTATACCAAAACATGGCATTATAAGAATATCGATGCTGACGAGACTTTCAGAAGCGCGCCATTGCATCCCGATGGCGATGTGGTTCGCGGAATTCTCCTGCAAGCCGACATCCTTTCCTCTCCTGAGACTTCATTACATGAAAAAGCTCTGGCATTAAAGATCATATCTCATCTTGTCGGCGACATTCATCAACCCATGCATATGGGCCATGCCTCCGATCTTGGAGGTAACAGATGGAATGTAAAATTCTTTAAATCGCCAACAAATCTTCATAGCGTATGGGACAGCAAGATATTGGAGGCGGGCCATAAATGGAGCTATACCGAATGGCAGCAACAGATTGACAGGGCCGGAAATGAGGAGACTATCAGCATCCTGACCGACGCTTTTCCTGAAAACTGGGCAGAACAGACCTATGTAATTGCCACTGACATCTACAACCGCACTCCTATTAATTCCGATTTGAGCTATGACTATATCTCCGAATGGACACCCGTGATAGAGATGCAGCTGCTTAAAGGCGGTTTACGATTGGCTGATCTGCTGAACACTATTTTCGACCCTGATTATAAAGGATACTGGACGCCACTCGCACAATGACAATCGGGGAATTTAAAAATTTGCCTCTCTTGAATATCCCTCATTATAAGATGAGGCTAGTCGAGAAGGATGGAAACTTGAATGTATATGACCGAATAAGGGATAAATTTGTCTCCCTTACTCCGGAAGAATATGTCCGCCAGCAGTTCACGTCATGGCTGATCGACAAGTTTGGATATCCTCAGGCTCTGATTGCCAACGAGGTGGCTATTAAATTAAACGGGACCCTCCGTAGATGCGACACATTAATCTATGGCAGGGATAATCTTCCTCATATCATAATTGAATACAAAGCTCCGGATGTGGCCATCACACAGGATGTTTTCGATCAGATAGTACGCTACAATATGGTTTTGAATGCCAATTATCTTGTGGTCTCAAATGGATTGTCGCATTACTTCTGCCGCATGGACTACGAACACGGTTCATATGATTTTGTTCCGCGAATACCTTCATATAAAGATACAATCTTACCATTATCTGAAAATTGATGGACTTACCAGCTCCCGATTATCATTATCTTGATCAATTGAACGAACAGCAGAGGGCAGCCGTGGAATATGTTGACGGGCCGGAGCTGGTAATAGCCGGAGCCGGCTCCGGAAAGACTCGTGTACTGACATATAAGATAGCTCATCTGCTAAATCTCGGATATTATCCACATCAGATTCTCGCCCTCACCTTCACCAATAAAGCGGCACGCGAAATGAAGGAGCGGGTGGCCTCATTAATGGGTAAAGCCTCAGCCGCGAGATTATGGATGGGAACTTTCCACTCTGTCTTCCTCAGAATCCTACGCAAATATGCCGACCGCATAGGATTCAAGACATCTTTTTCCATCTATGATGCTTCCGATTCAAGAAATTTAGTGAAAATCATCATACGCGATCTCGGGCTTAGCGATAAAATTTATAAGCCCAATGCCGTGGCTGCCACAATATCGAATGCCAAGAACGCCATGATGACATCCAGGGAATACGAAAATAGATATGCCGACATCGACAGAAAATCAAAACGGCCGATGATTGCCACTATTTTCCGGGTATATGAAGAAAGATGTAGGGTGGCTAATGCAATGGATTTCGATGATATACTATTCTATATGAATCTATTGCTGAGGGATAATGAAGATATCCGGCAGACTTTGGCCCAGCAGTTCAGATATATTCTCGTAGATGAGTATCAAGACACGAATTATGCCCAGCATATGGTTGTAAAGCAATTGGCGGCTCCAAAGAATTTAGTATGCGTTGTGGGCGATGATGCCCAGAGCATATATTCTTTCCGCGGTGCGAATATTGATAACATCATTGATCTGGAAAGAGAATATCCCAATCTTCGCATATTCAAATTGGAACGGAATTACCGTTCTACTCAAAATATCGTAAACGCTTCAGCATCGCTGATAGAAAAGAATCAGCATCAACTACAAAAACACGTTTTCAGCAATAACGAGGAAGGGAGCAAGGTTGAGGTGGTGCAAACTTATAGCGACCTTGAAGAAGCCGCCCTCGTGGCGGCCCATATATTGCGTACAAAGCAGGCATGCCATGATTCATATGAAAACTATGCTATTCTTTATCGAACCAACGCACAAAGCCGTGTTCTGGAAGAAGCCTTAAGAAAACGTAATATCAGCTATCGCATCTATGGTGGAATGGCTTTCTACCAACGAAAAGAAGTGAAAGACGCGGTGGCATATTTCAGGATGATAATTAATCCGGATGATGACGAGGCGTTAAGGAGGATTATCAACTATCCGGCACGAGGCATAGGCGAAACTACTATGAAAAAGATTCAAACCGCGGCTGTTGAATCATCAAAGAGTATGTGGGGAGTGCTCAACGACCCTATTAATACAGGATTGAATGTAAATGCAGGTACTTTAAAGAAACTGGACGGATTTACGGATCTGATAAAAGGATTCATAATGGATAACAAGACATCCGATGCCTACGAGATGGGGCAGAATGTTTTTAATCGCACCGGAATCCTGGCAGCCCTCTCTCATGACAATACTCCCGAAAATATCAGCCGTCGTGAAAATCTGCGTGAATTGCTGAAGGGTATGAAAGAATTTGTAGATGCTCGTGTGGAAAGCGGTGAGGAAGATATTTCACTCTCCTCATTCCTTTCTGAAGTGATGCTTGCCACCGACCAGGACATCCCTGACAGCGATAGCGATGCAAAGGTGACTATGATGACTGCTCACGCAGCTAAAGGATTGGAATTTAAACATGTATGTATAGTAGGTGTTGAGGAGGAGTTATTCCCGTCGGCAATGGCAATGGATAGTATCCGGCAAGTGGAAGAGGAACGAAGATTGCTTTATGTGGCAATAACAAGGGCACAAGAATCTTGCATGCTTTCTTATGCCAAATCACGTTTCCGCAATGGTCAGACAGTAATGTCGTCGCCTTCGCGTTTCCTGACTGAAATAAATCCTCGCTATATTAAATGGGATGGCAACACGGGGGTGCATTATGACTCCGGTACCAGGTTTACCAATCCTGTTGCAAATTATAACTCATCTGTGATCAATGGAAGCCATATTTCGGACCATAGATATAATGCAAAAAAGAAAAAGATAACTTCATCAACTGCAGGGATTGGTAAATATAAAGCAAGCGATCTGAAGATAGGGATGAGAATTGAGCATCTGTCATTCGGAATTGGGACTATCACTGGATTCAGCCAAGTATCCGGGCAAGACAGCATAACAGTGGATTTCGGAGATTCAGGGATAAAGAAACTCTTGCTCTCATTCGCTAAGATCAATATTATTGACTGATTAGCATATACTTGATATGATGGAGACTCCTTATTACATAGTTTATGAAGATCGGCTGCGTAAGAATATGGAAAAATTACGTTATGTGGCCGATACAGCAGGGGTTAAGATAATAATGGCATTTAAGGCCAATGCTTTATGGAAGACATTTCCAATAATTTCGGAATATTTCAATGCATCGACCGCAAGCTCTCTCAATGAAATGAAGCTAAGTCTCGATTATCTTGGAAATGATGTGCATGCATATTGCACGGTATACACTGAAAAAACCTTTCCGGAGTTCTTGGCGGGTTGCAGCCATATCACGTTTAATTCCATTGCCCAATATGAGAAATTCCGGCCCTTGTTATTACAAGCGGAAAATGCCGGGAAAAAAGTTTCAGCAGGGNNCCGAAATTATTGGAAATGTCTTCCAGCAGGATTAAGGGTTAATCCTCATTGCAGTGTCATTGAAACCGACATATATAATCCCTGCGTACCGGGTTCGCGGTTCGGAGAGGGTCCGGAAAAACTGAGGCACGGATTGCCCTCCGGTATTGAAGGTTTGCATTTTCACGCCCTTTGCGAGTCGGATAGTCACGACTTGGAAAAAGTGCTGGCGGCATTTAAAGAAGAATATGGCCATCTCCTCCCTCATATCAAGTGGCTGAATATGGGTGGTGGCCATTTGATTACCCGTAAGGACTATGATGTGGAGCACCTCATTAGACTACTCTCCGATCTTAAACAGGAATATCCGGGACTGGAGATAATTCTTGAACCGGGCTCCGCCTTCACATGGCAAACCGGCGACCTTGTCACCGAAGTTCTTGATGTAGTAGAAGATAATGGAATTAAAACCGCCATAATTGATGCCTCTTTCGCCTGTCATATGCCAGACTGCCTGGAAATGCCATATAAGCCGGTAATAGCAGAAGCAATTCCGGATGATGAAGAAGGTATTAAATATAGGCTTGGCGGAAATTCTTGTCTAAGTGGCGATTATGTAGGAGATTGGAAATTTGCGATGCCATTAAAACCCGGTGACAGGCTTACTTTATTAGATATGAATCATTACACCACGGTTAAGACTACAATGTTCAATGGCATCCAACATCCATCAATATGGTTTAAGCCTATAGAAAAAGAGCCACGGCTGTTAAGAGAGTTCACTTATGACGATTATCGTTCCAGAATGGATTGACCTGCAATGTTATCTACAATGAAAAAAGAATATTACGATAAGAATAAAGCGTGGCTTTATGCCAAATCGCAGGAGCCGGGAGTGAAGCCGCTTGATAAAGGGATATTTTATAACGTCTTGAAATCAGGCAACCGAAATGGAGCCAATCCTAACCGGGGAAGCGTAGTCACCGTCCACTATACCGGAAAAACAATCAACGGAAAAACCTTCGATTCAAGCCGTGGCGGTGTGGCTCCGGCATTCCGTCTGCGCGATTTGATTCCGGGTTGGGTAACTGCTCTCCAACATATGAGGATAGGTGATAAATGGGAAATATATATTCCTGCCGAAATGGGTTATGGGAAGCTAAATCAACCGGGCATTCCCGCTGGCTCAACATTAATTTTTGAAATAGAATTGTTGGGCATAGCTTGATATACATACATCCGTTTCAGGATGGTAGCGGATGTGTAGGGCGCCTTATAATGTTTCGGGAATGCCTTCGCTTAGGTATTGTTCCCTTCATTATAACAGATCACCTAAAGCAGGATTATTATAACGCCCCTGGAATTCGCTTCATATTAAGGGATGTCTTATGGATACCTTTCTTTCTCCCCAAGAGAGTTTCAAGATTCTTCTGGATAAATTCCGAATTAAATACCGACATCCAATCTAAAATCTAAATGCTTATGATCCGGTTGATTCTTTTGAGGAATCCGGATTTGCTTTTAGCGAGAGTAGGGCGAGAATAAATATTGGATTTTCATTGGGAATATGAGGATTTTTCGCTATATTTGCAAGTTGGCATAGAGCCGGATTTGTAAATATGGATTTTAAACTGACTTCAGAATATTACCCGACGGGCGACCAACCTGAGGCGATCGCCGAACTCGTAGAGGGAATCAATAAAGGACTCCCCCATCAGACTTTACTCGGAGTGACCGGCTCCGGGAAGACTTTCACAATGGCCAATGTTATTCAGCAAGTCAAACGTCCCACGCTCATCCTATCCCATAATAAAACTCTTGCAGCCCAGTTGTATTCCGAAATGAAAGGATTCTTCCCGGAAAACTCGGTGCAATATTTCGTGTCATACTACGATTATTATCAGCCCGAAGCCTACATTCCGGGAAGCGATAAGTATATCGAGAAGGATCTGATGATAAATGAGCAGATCGACAAACTCCGTCTCTCCACAGCGGCCGCATTGCTATCCGGACGCAGGGATGTGGTGGTAGTATCTTCCGTGAGTTGTATCTATGGTATGGGGAATCCTGAAGATTTTTCGCAGACTGTAGTCAGGATTGGCATAGGCGACAGAATATCCAGAAATGCATTTTTACGCAAACTGGTGGATTCATTATATTGCCGCACTGAAGGCGAATTGCAGAGGGGAAACTTCAGAGTCAAGGGGGATACCGTTGACATTATGTTATCCTTTGAAGAAATTCAACTGCGGGTAATGTTCTGGGGCGATGAGATTGAAAAAATACAAACTGTGGATCCAGCAAGCGGAGCGGTGCTGACGGATCTTGAAGGATTTAACATATATCCGGCCAACATCTTTGTTTCCTCAAAAGAGCGCACGGCAAAAGCTGTGGATCAAATATCACTCGATCTGGGGCGCCAAGTGGAATTTTTCAGAAAGGAGGGTAAGATTCTTGAAGCTGAAAGATTAAGAGAGAGAGTAACCTACGACCTTGAAATGATAAAAGAGCTTGGGCATTGTAGCGGAATTGAAAATTATTCCAGATATTTCGATGGCCGCGAACCGGGGATGCGCCCCTTCTGCCTGCTCGATTATTTCCCCAAGGACTTTCTGACAATAATAGATGAAAGCCATGTCACTCTGCCCCAGATCCGTGGGATGAATGGAGGAGACTTATCCCGCAAAATGAATCTTGTGGAATATGGCTTCCGGCTCCCCGCCGCGATCGACAACAGGCCTTTGAAATTTGAAGAATTTGAGCGGCTCACTCCGCAGGTGATCTATGTTAGTGCGACTCCGGGTGATTATGAACTTCAGCAGACAGAAGGGGTGTATACCGAACAGGTGATACGTCCGACCGGATTGCTTGACCCTGAAATCGAGATCCGGCCTACCATGAATCAGATCGATGACCTCATGGAGGAGATTCGCAAACGTATCGAGGCCAACGAGCGGGTTCTTGTCACGACTTTAACCAAACGCATGGCCGAGGAGCTCAACAAACATCTGATAAAATGGGGAATCAGTTCTGCTTATATTCATAGTGATGTGGATACGTTGGAGAGAATGAGGATTCTCGATGATCTGCGGGAGGGTAATTATGATGTGCTTATCGGAGTAAATCTTCTGCGCGAGGGGCTCGACCTTCCGCAAGTAAGCTTAGTGGCCATCCTTGATGCAGATAAAGAGGGATTCTTGCGGAATCACAGGAGCTTGACCCAGACAGCCGGGCGTGCAGCGCGAAATATTAATGGGAAGGTAATCATGTATGCCGATAAGATTACAGATTCAATGCAGCGCACTATCGACGAGACAAATCGCCGTCGAGCAAAGCAGATATTGTATAACGAGCAGCATAATATCACGCCAAAGCAAATCGTCAAGACAAAGCGCAACGACCTTATAGAGCTTTATGAGGGCGAACCTGAACGCCGGAATGCCAATCCCAAGAAGATAGCAAGAATAGCATCGCCGCAAAAGCCTTCGCCCGGACCTAAGGTAGTGGTAAATGTTGCTCCTCGTCCTTATCTTGAGGAAGAACATATAGCTGACCTTGTTGCCGATCCTATAATCGAATATATGTCGCCACGCGAGCTCGAGGTCAGGATCAATAAATTGAAAAACGATATGATTCAGGCCGCAAAGCGTACTGATTTCATTGAGGCGGCTCAATTGAGAGACGAACTTATCAAGACTCAGGATATTTTGGAATCAATGAAACTTGAAAAAGCCAAATAATGGAAGGAAGCAAATCCAAAGCCTTAAACACGGCATATCCACCTAAAGAAGATTTTCTCCCAACCTCCGCCGATGAAATAAAGGCGCTGGGTTGGGACAGACCCGATATAATCATATTTTCGGGGGATGCATATGTTGATCACCCTTCTTTCGGGGCTGCCGTAATTGGCCGGGTGTTACAGAATGCCGGATATAAGGTGGCAATCGTACCTCAACCAAACTGGCGGGATGATTTGCGCGATTTTCGTAAATTGGGACAGCCAAGATTATTCTTCGGAATATCCGCCGGGGCTATGGATTCGATGGTTAATCATTATACGGCCAATCGCCGGCTCAGGCATGATGACGCCTACACCCCGGGGGGACGACATGGAATGAGGCCTGATTATCCAACAATCGTATACTCTAAGATTCTGAAGGATCTATATCCTGATACCCCCATCATAGCCGGAGGAATTGAAGCCTCCTTGCGACGCCTCGCACATTACGATTACTGGCAGGACAGATTGCGTCCTTCCATTTTAGAGGATTCAAAAGCCGACATCATAATCTACGGTATGGGAGAGCGCTCTATTGTCAAGATTGCCCGACGGCTTGATGCCGGAATCCCTATAGAAAATATTCAAGACGTTCCTCAGACTCTGTTTTTTACCAACTCTCCTGCCGGCGACAATGATATTGTGCTTCATTCATATGAAGAATGCCTGAAAGACAGATCCCTCCAAGCAGCCAATTTCAAGATTATTGAAGAAGAATCAAACCGATTGGAGGGCCGAATAATTCGGCAATCAGCCAATGGTCGCACCGTAAATATTAATCCTATGTTTGCGCCGATGACATCAGAGGAGATGGATGCAATCTATAAACTTCCATTCACGCGTCTGCCTCACCCGAGATATAAAGGAAAAACCATTCCGGCTTACGACATGATCCGTCATTCCGTAACAATGCACAGAGGATGTTTCGGGGGATGCGCGTTTTGTACTATATCCGCTCATCAGGGCAAGTTCATATCCTCTCGTTCCAAGGACTCGATATTGGAGGAAGTACAATCTATCACGAAAATGCCCGATTTCAAGGGATATATCTCCGATCTAGGAGGGCCCTCGGCTAATATGTACGGAATGCATGGCAAGAATATGGAGATATGTAAATCCTGCAAACGTCCATCCTGTCTGCATCCCAAGCTGTGTCCTAATATGAATGTTGATCATGGGCCGCTTACGGAAATATACAAAGAAGCCGACAAAGTGCCCGGAGTAAAGAAGACATTTATCGGCAGTGGAGTGAGGTATGATCTGGCCATGGCCCTTTCTCCCGACAATGCGGTGAACGATCGCAATCGGGAATATCTGAAGGAATTGATTACTCATCATGTTTCCGGAAGATTGAAAGTGGCGCCGGAACATACGTCGCCTACTGTGCTTGAATGCATGAGGAAACCGGATTTCTGTCAATTCCGGAAATTTAAACGGATATTTGATGACATCAACAAAAAGGAGGGATTGCAACAACAACTCATTCCCTATTTCATATCCTCTCATCCAGGCTGCCGGGAAGAGGATATGGCAGAATTGGCTGCGATAACAAAGAATCTTGATTTTCATCTGGAGCAGGTGCAAGATTTCACGCCTACGCCCATGACATTGGCCACTGAAATATATTATACCGGAATTCATCCTTATACAGGTAAAAAAATATACACGGCATCTACAGCAGAGCAGAAACTCGCTCAACGCAGATTCTTTTTCTGGTGGAAGCCGGAGGAAAAGAATGCCATAATGGCTGAACTTAAAAAAATTCATCGCACCGACCTCATCCCGACCCTTTTCCCGCGCTCGGGATCAGGCAAGGATGGTGACAAATCTCATTCATACAAAAGAAGGAAAACAATCAAATAACCCAAATAAATAATATCATGACAAAAACAGGAATTATCATGTGTTCCATGCTCATTCCCCTGGCTCTCACAGGGTGCGGAAGCAAAGGCGAGAGTGAGAAAGTAATCGAGAAGCCCGACATCAAGGTAGTCGACGGCATGCTCACACCGGAAGTGCTCGAGGCATTCGGTCGTATTTCCGAAGCAGTACCCAGTCCCGATGGCAAGAAGATCGCTTATACTTTGACCTATGAGGACATTGAGGCGAACAAGGGCAACTCGGAAATATATCTCATGGATGCCGACGGTCAGAACATCGAACGTCTCACCAAGACAGCCGGCTCTGAATCAAATCTACAATGGATTGAAGATGGGAAGAAACTGGCGTATCTCGGAAAAGATTCCAAATCAGAGGCAGTCCAGATTCATGTGATGGATATGGATTCAAGAAATGCAAGATGCCTGACGAATGTAAAGAATGGCATCGAATGCTTTAAGATCGCCCCTGATGGAAAGCATGTGGTATATAGTTCCCCTATCGATGCATTCGACAAAGATTCCACTTTGTTTGAAGGGCTGCCAAAGACCACCGGGCGCGTCGTCGATGATCTTATGTACAAACACTGGGATGAATGGGTAACTCAGATTCCTCATCCATTTGTTGCCGAGTTTTCTCTGGACGGTATTGGCGAAGGAGAAGATATAATGGCAGGAGAGCCATTTGAATGCCCGATGCGTCCGTTCGGAGGAGCCGAATCCTTCGCGTGGACTCCCGACGGACTGAATTTAGTCTATGTAAGCCGTAAACTAAAAGGTCAGGATTATGCATTCTCCACAAATTCAAACCTATATCTCTACAATCTTGAGAAAAAGACCACAGAGAACCTTACAGAAGGAGAACAAGGCTACAATACCGACCCGGCATTCTCACCTGATGGTAAGAGCCTTGCATGGCTATCAATGGCCACGGCCAAATATGAAAGCGATAAAAAGCGACTGATGGTGATGGATCTATCATCCAAATCACGTCGTGATCTTACGGAAAACTGGGACTATTGGCCCGAACAGATAGCATGGGCTCCGGGAAGCAAAAAAATATTCTTCACCGGATATTACAAAGGAACAGAACCGGTGTTCGCAATTGACGCAGCTTCGTGCGCTATTGACACTATCGCAGCCGGACAATATGACTATTCAGGAGTAACCCCCGTCACTGACACAGAAGCAATCGTAATGCGTCGCTCCATGCGCGAACCATTCGAGATATTCAGTGTAGGTAAAGAAGAAAAGCAACTCTCGCATATTAATGATGAATTGCTATCAGAACTTAAACTTGGAGAAGTTAAGCGTGTTGAAGTGCCCACAACAGATGGAAAGATGATGACATGCTGGGAAATACTTCCTCCTGACTTTGATCCGAATAAGAAATATCCCGCTATCCTTTATTGCCAGGGAGGTCCGCAGCAGGCGGTAAGCCAATTCTGGAGCTACCGTTGGAACTTCATGATAATGGCCGCTCATGGATATGTGATAATAGCGCCAAACCGTCGTGGACTTCCGGGATTCGGGACAGAATGGAACCGTCAGATTTCCGGTGATTACGGTGGTCAGAACATGCAGGATTATTTCTCCGCCACCGATTATATTAAAAGTCGCCCATATGTTGATGCCGATCATGTAGGAGCAATAGGTGCAAGTTATGGTGGATTTTCAGTCTATTGGCTTGCAGGACATAATGATGGACGCTTTGCAGCCCTTGTCTCCCATGCCGGAATATTTAACATTGAAGCCCAATACCTTGAAACGGAAGAAATGTGGTTTGCCGATTTCGACCTCGGAGGCCCCTACTGGGAACAGTCGAATGCGATAGCTCAACGTTCTTATTCAAATTCCCCTCATAAATTTGTCAACAACTGGAGTTGCCCGATGCTTATAACAGTTGGCGAACTCGATTATCGGATTCTTGCTTCGCAAGGAATGATGGCCTTCAATGCCGCCAAGATGCATGGCCTTGAGGCGGAGATGGTGGTCTTCCCCGATGAGAATCACTGGATCTTGAAGCCGCAGAATGCAATCCTATGGCAACGCTGCTTCTTCAGATTCCTTGATAAATACCTGAAACCTGCGACAGAACATAAATAACATCATGGAGGTTGTGCCATATTTTTTATCTGGCACAACCTCTTTTTCAACCCTTCCCAGATGATTTACGGATGACGAGATTATCAGAGCTGCAACCGGGGCAAACCGGGGTAATTATTAAAATTTTAGGGCATGGAGCTTTCCGAAAGCGCGTTATGGAGATGGGCTTTGTGAGAGGGCGTGAGGTGAAGGTGGTATTGAATGCGCCTTTACACGATCCGGTGAAATATTCCCTCATGGGATATGAGGTTTCACTGCGTCGTGCGGAAGCTAATCTTATAGAAGTATGCTTTCTGGGAGATTGGGAAAACGCTTGTACGCACGCCGATCTTGAAGAACTCGACTTTCCTGATTCTTTTGATTCCCTTACGGAGAGCGATGAGAATACGGAGGCACCTCATTCCTCAGCCAAACCGTTACAATTGCGAAAAGACAAGATAATAAATGTAGCTCTTATCGGGAATCCAAATTGCGGAAAAACTTCTTTGTTTAATTCTGTCTGTGGCACTCACGAACATGTTGGCAATTATGCCGGCGTGACTGTCGATGCTAAAGAGGGATCATTGAAATATAAAGGATTCCGCATAAATTTTGTTGATCTTCCCGGCACATATTCCTTATCCGCATATTCTCCGGAAGAATTATATGTAATGAGATATCTAAGAGAGGAAACTCCCGATGTGATAGTAAATGTCATAGTAGCTTCCAATCTTAAGCGCAATCTTTATCTTACCACGGAATTAATCGACATGAATCGGTCAATGATTATCGATCTTAATATGTTCGATGAGCTCAAGAAAAGCTATGTCGATTTTAATTATCGGGAATTAGGAAAGATGTTGGGCGTTCCCATAGTGCCGACAATCACGACATCCGGATGGGGCGTGGATAAGCTACTTGACACTATCATCGAAGTATATGAGATGCAGAATGCCGACGTGCGCCATATACATATTCCTCTCTATCCGGAAATTGAAAAAACAGTCAAGCAACTTAACGACCAATTCAAAAAAGATCCTGCCGTAACTCATCATTTCTCCCCTCGATTTTTAGCGATAAAATTCCTTGAAGGCGATCCGGAGATTGATCGGATCCTGTCTGTTTCTCCCGGTTATCCGGAATGGTTGGAGATAAGGAATAAACTTGATGCCACCCTTAAAAAGCGTCTTGGCGAGGATATATCACATACTATTTCTGCGGAAAAGTATGGTTTTATCCATGGCGCATTGGCCGAAACCTTGCAAGGAACTCTTGTGCAGGAAGAAAAAACGACCAAAATCATTGATAGTTTCGTAACAAACAAACTCTTTGGATTTCCTATTTTCATAGCCGTAATCTGGCTTACGTTCTGGTGTACATTTGAATTGGGTTCATATCCAATGGAATGGATTGAATCGCTTGTAGGCTGGATTTCCGGATTAATAGGAGCTCATATGACGGAGGGGCCTTTCAAGGATCTCCTTCTCGACGGCATCATTGGAGGGGTGGGCGGAGTAATTGTGTTCCTTCCTAACATATTAATCCTTTATGCATTCATATCCTTCATGGAGGATTCCGGATATATGGCCAGGGTAGCTTTTATTATGGATAAGCTGATGCACAAGATGGGGCTGCATGGGAAATCGTTTATTCCCTTGGTAATGGGATTCGGTTGCAATGTGCCGGCAATCATGTCTACACGTATCATAGAAAGCAGATCAAGCCGTTTGATTACCATTCTTATAAACCCATTTATAAGTTGCTCCGCAAGGATTCCGATTTATGTCCTGCTCGTGGGCGCATTTTTTCCACATCATGGAGCATTCGTCTTCGTAGGCCTCTATTTGCTCGGCATCATTACGGCAGTATGCACTGCAAAGCTGATGAGAAAATTCTGGTTTAAAGCAGATGAAACACCATTTGTAATGGAATTACCCCCCTACAGAATGCCTACTTTCAAGGCCACGATGCGCAATATGTGGTCCAAAGCAAGTCAGTATCTGAAGAAGATGGGAGGACTTATTCTGGTGGCTTCCATTATTATATGGGCTCTGTCTTATTTCCCCAGATATGAATTTGAGCAGATTCCTGATGCTTATAAGTCAGAGATACTTTCTGAACTCCCCTCTACAACGCTTGACAATTCCGACGAATCTCAGATAAACGCATTAATTTTGAGCGAATATCAACAAAGTCATTCAATACTTGGCCATATCGGCAAATTCATTGAACCGGTAATGGCACCTCTTCAGCTTGGATGGAAATCGTGCGTGGCCTTAATAGCAGGAAGTGCAGCTAAAGAAGTAGTCGTATCCACGCTTGGTGTCCTATATGTGGGAGATGATGATGCTGCGGCATTGAGTATTCGCCTTAAAACTCCGTCGACCATCACTGGCGTTGCGCCCTTTACCGGAGCCTCCGCATTGGCATTTATGGTGTTTGTCCTTCTTTATTTTCCATGCATAGCGACCCTAAGCGCAATAGCACGGGAAACGGGAAGCTGGAAATATTCTGTATTCTCCATTCTGTACAATACGAGTCTTGCATGGATTTTAGCTTTCATTACATTGAATATTGCCATCCCCTTCTTTTAGTCCAGCCAATCCATCATTAAGTCAACAATAATAAACAAATAATATTCAATATGAAGAAATTTTTATTATTCCTCGCGGGCCTTGCAGCCGGAGTACCATGGCTTTGTGGAGCCAAGTCACTATCCAAAAGCGCGGTTACAAATATTGAACCGCCATACTGGTGGATAGGAATGTCCAACGATACGCTTCAGATTATGTTAACAGGCCCTGATATTGCCAATGCGGATTTCAAGCTGGAATATCCGGGTGTAAATATCTTCGATCAGGTGGCTCTCGACAGTCCTAACTACAAATTCCTCTATCTGAATATTTCTCCCGAAGCAAAAGCCGGGACGCTGAACTTTTCCTACACCCTTAACGGTAAGAAAGGGAAACTCGCTTATGAATTGAAGGCGCGCGACATGAAGCCGGAAGAATACACCGGCTTTGATGCATCTGATGTCCTTTATCTGCTGATGCCGGACCGGTTCGCCAAAGGGCTTGGGGATAATGAAATAGATATGAGCGGACTCAATTATCCCATTGGGGCCGACCGTAAAAACCCTAACGGACGACATGGGGGCGATATGCGGGGTATCCGTAATCATCTCGACTACATAGATTCCTTAGGGGTTACTGCCATTTGGGCTTGTCCGGTTCTTGAGAATGATATGCCCGGAGGAAGTTACCACGGATATGCCACTACCAATTATTATCGAATCGACCCCCGGTTCGGAAGCAACGAAGAATGGAATGCTCTCGTGAGAGATGCTCATGCAAAGGGTCTGAAGGTAGTGATGGACATGATTTTCAATCATTCCGGATCCGCACATCCATGGCTCAAAGATATGCCATCAAAAGATTGGATCAATCATCCGGACGGTAGCACACTTACCAATTTCCGGCTTACCACCGTTCATGATCCATACGTATCTGATTATGATCTTGATCATACGGTCAACGGATGGTTTGTTTCGGCCATGCCGGATCTGAATCAGAGAAACCCTCACCTTATGAAGTATCTGATCCAAAATTCCATATGGTGGATTGAGTCTTCTAAAATCGATGGGATTCGCATGGACACTTACCCTTATGCGGATAAAGATGCAATGGCAGAGTGGAATAAGGCTGTACTGGCGGAATATCCAAATTTCAACATTGTAGGTGAATGCTGGTACGGCAACGAAATTGGCGGAGCCTACTGGCAAAAGGGCAGTAAAATTAATCCTGTTGACCCGGAACTCCCTACAGTAATGGATTTCTTCTTCGTTACAAAAGGCCGCAAGGCTTTTGAAGAAGCCACCGATCCGTGGAATGGCCTTAACAATATTTACGACCATTTGTCCAATGACTTTATTTATCCGGATCCTCAGCATATTCTAACATTCCTTGACAATCACGACACCGACAGGTTCCTCCTTGAGATGCCATCCGATCTCGGAAAATGGAAGCAGGCACAGGCTTTTCTTTTAACCTCCCGTGGAATTCCACAGATATATTACGGCACAGAGTTGCTTATGAATGGATCCAAAGAAGGAAGCGACGGATTTGTCCGGCTGGATATGCCCGGTGGCTTCCCCGGTGATAAGGTAAACGCTTTCACAAAAGAAGGGCGCACAGATCTACAGAATGAGGCGTGGAATTATCTGTCAAAATTACTGAATTGGCGTCGTGGCGAAGCAAATGAAGTGATAGCAAAAGGTCGCCTTAAGCATTTCATGCCTCAGAATGGCATTTATGCCTATGAACGTTCTCTGGGAGATAAAAAGGTCGTTGTCCTGTTGAATGGAAATGATTCGCCGCTGACCGTCACAATGGATCGCACTCTCGAGGTATTACCCTATGGTTCAATAATGCACGATATTGTCTCCGATACGGATATAATAATAGAAAAAGAAATGACTTTTGCCCCGAGGCAAACAATGATACTTCAGAATTTTTAATCCGGAATAATCAATTCTACATCTTCTTACACTCCGTCGGTATCCACAGCCGATGGAGTGTAATTTATTGACAATTTAGGGTTTAACACTGCTGATGTTTTCTTCCACTATTTGCAACAATTCATGGGAACTGATGTCGTAAGGAACCCACAATATCCTGAATCCTCTCCGCTCCATTCCCCGGAACCATGTCATCTGGCGCTTGGCAAATTGATGAATCGCTATTTCCAATTGCCTTTGCATTTCTTGCCGTGAAAGTTGCCCAGTCACATAGAGTGTCACAAACTTGTATTCAAGCCCATAATAAATCAAGTCATCGGCCGATAGTCCCGAATCGAGCAACTCATTTATTTCTTCAATCATTCCTGCGGCAAGACGGTCTTCAAGTCGACAAGATATCCTTTTACGTCTTTGCTCCCTTGAGATGTCAAGCCCTATTATAATGCAATCAAGAGGTTGGGCGGTCCTGATGTCGGCCATTGCTGCTGCATCAGGATGGTCACGATAATATTCCTGTATTTCTATTGCACGTATTGCACGTGCAGACGTATCAACATCGGTAGTGTTATGAAGAGTCTTGAATTTCTTTAGGATAGAGGTTAATTCTTCGAGAGTCTTATCTTTCAAAGAATTGCGTAATGATTGATTTTCCGGCACTTCCGGGAGATAAACACCGGCCAGGGCATTCTCAACGTACATTCCCGACCCTCCGCATATTACGGGTAATCTGCCCCGTCTTGCTACCCCATCATATGCAGCTCTAAAATCTCTGAGATATTGATAAAGATTATATTTCGTTCCGGGTTCACAAATATCAATCAAATGATATGGAATCTCAGCATATTCGTTTAAATCCTTACCCGTCCCGATGTCCATTCGCCGATAAACCTGACGCGAATCTGCCGACAAAATTTCACCATTGAATTCACGCGCAATCTCAACAGCACGACGCGTTTTTCCGCAAGCTGTCGGTCCGATTATGGCTATACTTTTATGTTGGATTAATTCCTGCTTCATCGGGATATCAGGGCAAATCAGCATTTCCCCGTATCATCTTCTTCCAGATTCTTCGCATATAGAAGCCCTTTGAATCGGAATTGAACATTGAAATTTTTATCCACTTGTCGTCTTGGAAATCATAATCCTTCTCCCTGACTTCATCAAGATTATAGGTCGGTTGATATGATTTTACCTTAACCTTCCTGAACCCTTTACTGTCAAAAATCTTTTGAGTAAGAATGATTGTTGTCATTCTCGATATGTCACCAAGGAGTTTTGGTGCCATCATAGTAGGACTCTGAGTGTATATTGTCTTTAATCTATTAAATTCAATCCATTCTCCGGCTACGCGTAATTCAGGATAGTCTGATGGTTTTCCATCCAAAAAATAGAAATACCTAAGGATGGAATGATTGTTAAGATCCGGATTCCTGCGTCCGAAGAAGAAACGCAGCTTTCCGTCCTTCACATCAGTCATCCTTCCTATAATGCTTTTCACTTCGCTCACCTCTATTCCATTGGCATTTCGCTTCGTTATAAAAGGAGTGTCAATGATATTGTGATAGGGCATCTTTGGATCGGGAATATTTGGATTCAGATATATGGAATCTCCACATACCACGTAAAAACGAAGATATGTTTTTGCAGTCATATCTTTTAATTCCTCTTCCGAGATAATGTCGCCATTTTCTTTCAGATCAAGATAGATATTATAATATCTTGCTGCGAAGTATAGTTCGTCAAGTATCAGCACAAGGAGATTGAGCCAAAAGAACATATAGGCGTCCCTGCTATTGATGGTAGAGGAAGTATCAAACATTATAAGATAATAACCCCATACAAGCACCGTAAGCACCCAGAATACTATCATTAGATTAAGCAACTGTAACTTCGATTCTCTGTGCAATATCTGGCCCAGTCTGCCCCTGTCGATTGATAGCCCCTTTACGAATTTACAATCTACGCATATCTTCAGATTATTCTTCCTGAAATAGAAAAAGAATAATGTCAGTGCACAGATAGGATCAAGAAGTAACGGCGGAATATATGGATGCTGGAAAAATGTGAGCGTTATCGGTAGATCAATAATATCCCAAATATATAATATATTTAAGACTATTGAAATGATGGAATATGCAATGATACAATAAAACAGAGCATAAGGGATTACGATGCACGCATTTAATTTCTTAAGACGATTATTATAAATCATCGTGTATAAGAATGCGGCTCCAATCAAGGCAATAACCGGGGAAAAATAATGCGGCAATACCTTTGACAGGAGTATAACCCCTATCAATACTGCCAAGCCTACGGAAAGATTCTTCCAAAAAGCCAGCAGTTGCTTGCCATTTACCTTTACCAGATCCTCCATTGATATTGCATCATTTCATTTCAGCATTAACTGCTTTATTGATTTTCAGGCATCTAAGAATTCTTAACCGAAAATATCAGTTAGCTCGAATGGATGTCTCTATCTATATAACAATTAATCACCGATTCTGTTCCGGATAAATTAAATTTTTCAATATAATATCTTTTTTTCAGTAGCAATCCAGCTCCTGTTATCCCTATATGTTGCTAACGGCCTAGTTGTGTGTTTAAGAAATCAGAGATTTTCTTGAATAACATCGCCCGCGCATTGCACATCGGGAGACTATGCTCAAACCCGGTCAACGCCATCATATCGAAAACCTTCCCTTCAAAATTCAGTTTGGATGTATACTTAAGGGTATTATAGAAATGAACGTTGTCATCACTCGTGCCCGACATTATCAATAATCTGCTTTTGAGATTTTGGGTCCTTGGAAATGCCGATGCCTTTTCATATCCGGATTGATTCTGCTGGGGGGTCGACATATATCTTTCGGTATATATCGAATCATAGAACTTCCAATCAGTTACCGGAGCCATCGCAACACCGGCCTTAAACGGGCAGGAAGGATCAGTTAGTTCCATCAGTGTCATATATCCTCCATAGCTCCATCCGAAGCAGGCGGTGCGGGTGGCATCCACATACGGCTGCGAGGCAAACCATTTCGCACCTGCCAATTGATCTTCCGTCTCATATTTGCCTAACTGGCGATAAACACATTCCGCCCATTTGCGCGACCTATTACCGGTGCCACGACCATCAACGCAAGCAACTACATATCCTGCAGATGCAAGATAATAAACTCCTTCCATGTGCCATGAATTCAACACCTGTTGAGAATCAGGTCCATTGTATTGATACATTATCAGAGGATACCGACGATCTGGGTTAAAATCTACCGGTTTTATCACATATGCCTCCATCATTTCGTCTGCTGCGTTGGGCACTCGTAATAGCTCCTTCTTTGGCGCATTGATATACTTGGCCTTATATTCCGCGTTATCCTCTATAACCTTCAATTCTTTTCCTGCTGCAGTGCATAGGGAATAAATCGGGGGTTGATGAACGTTGCTATACGACCGTAGATAATATTCCAGATTTTTACTGAACCATGCTGATTCCGTGCCCTCGATTCCGCTCAACAATTTAACATCCCCCTTCTGGCCAACGGATGCAATATTCCTGTTGATTGAACCAAGCATTGTGGTCTGTACATAATGAACACCTGTCTTTGGATTTTTACCATAATATGCCGTAACGTTCCATTCTCCCTTTGTCAATGTCTTCAGAAGCGTGCCATTATAATCGTACTCATAAAGATGGCGATAGCCCGACCTCTCGCTTCCGATTATGAAACTTGCCTCTCCATATTTCACCATCTGATAGGCCGACGGGCTCAACCAAGCCTCATTCTTCTCATTTAATACAAGTCTCGCCACAGTGCTTCCGGGATTAACTTTATATAAGCGAAGATTATTCTGATCCCTGTTGAGCACCATCACCATGAGATTTTTACCAATTCCATCGAAAGCGAAGTCAGGTATGTAATCAATTCCTATTTCAATATCCATTTTCTTTGTCGTGCGATTATCGACATTGTAGGCATAAACTTCCACGACAGAATTAGGATAACCTGCCAAAGGATATTTGTAGGAGTATTGTTCGGGATAGGGATCGGAAAGGGGATCTGACTCGCAGAACGACTTATATTTATCAAATCGATAAACCGGAACTTCCGATTCGTTGAATTTAATGAATGCCAATATGTTGTCATCGCTGCTCCAGCGCATGGCAGTCTCCATTCCAAATTCTTCCTCGTAAGCCCAGTCGGGAACACCATTAATAATGTTGTTCACGTTTCCGTCGTTAGTGATCTGCTTATCCGAATCATATTCAATGTTAGAGATAAATATATTATTATCTCGTACATAGGCAACGCATTTTCCATCATGGCTTAATGTGGCTCCACGCTGGGGACCGCTCTCAGACACCTTCTTCATAGTACCCCGTGCTATGTCGTAGACATAGTATTCTGCGGTAAATGATCGGCGATAGATCTTCTGCACATCATTCCATAATAATATCTGCCGTTCTGTTTCAGAGATCGTGTATCCGTCGAAACTGTCGATCTTAACATCCCCTTTCTGGGAATCAACAGAGAAGAGGGTTGAGACTTTCTCACCACTCTTATAGCTGTAGACTTCTATACTTTTGCCATCCGCCGACACGGCCGAATAGGTTAAGCCATCATTGAGAGGCATTGGAGTTTGCACTTTTTTGGGAGCTGTCTGAGAGGGTGTGCAGTAGTCTTCAACGTCCAGACCATATGCCGTGGAAGGAAGGGATACCAACATTGTTGTCACAGCTATTCCCGTTATCGTCAGTTTCTTCATATTAATGGATAGAAAATGCTCTATGGTTTTATAGATTAAAAAAGTTCCTTCTTGATTCCAATAAGATGAATCAAGAAGGATAAAATTTTAGACATCAATACGCACGCGCAAACAGTACGCGGCGAGCTGAAGGACGCCCGGTCACCATGCATACTCCCGGAGTTGTATCTCCATCGAACGGAATGCATCGTATAGTTGCTTTCGTTTCTTCTTTTATTTTTGCTTCCGTTTCAGGAGTGCCATCCCAATGAGCCATTATAAAGACTCCATCCTCGATTTTTTCTTTAAATTCTTCATAGGTATCTACAGTGATGGTGCGCTTCATGCGATTTTCAAGAGCACGCTTTAACAGAGCTTCCTGAATATCATCCAACTCCTTAACAATATGCTCCTCGATTCCTTTGAGAGGAAGCACTTCCTTTTCGAGAGTATCCCTGCGCATTAGCTCAACAGTGCCTTGCTCTATATCGCGTTTGCCTATGGCAAGGCGGATTGGCACGCCCTTCACTTCGTAATCGGCGAATTTAAAACCGGGACGTTTGTTGTCGGCATCATCATACTTCACACTTATCCCTCTCGACTGCAATTTCTCTACGATAGGCTTTACTTTATCCGAAATCTCCTGCAAATCGGAATCTGTCTTATATATGGGCACGATGACTACCTGAATCGGTGCCAGCTTTGGAGGAAGGACAAGACCGTTATCATCGCTATGGGTCATAATCAACGCACCCATCAATCTCGTGGAGACGCCCCAAGATGTTGCCCATACATACTCCGGTTTATTCTCCTTATTCATAAAGGTCACGTCGAACGCCTTGGCAAAGTTCTGACCAAGGAAGTGCGATGTACCCGACTGGAGAGCCTTCCCATCTTGCATCATGGCCTCGATAGTAAAGGTATCGATTGCTCCGGCAAATCGCTCGTTCTCGGATTTTACTCCTTTTATTACCGGAACAGCCATGTACTTCTCGGCGAATTCCGCATATACATCAAGCATTTTCCTGGCCTCGGTCTCTGCTTCCTCTTTAGTGGCATGCGCGGTATGCCCTTCTTGCCACAGGAACTCTGCCGTACGCAGGAACATCCTGGTACGCATTTCCCAGCGCATCACATTTGCCCACTGATTAACGAGTATAGGAAGATCCCGGTAAGAATGTATCCAGTTTTTATATGTGTTCCATATTATTGTCTCGGATGTAGGACGAATTATGAGTTCTTCATCCAATTTTGCTTCCGGATCCACCACCACACCATTGCCGTTAGGATCATTCATCAGACGATGATGAGTCACTACAGCGCATTCTTTAGCAAAACCTTCCACATGCTCTGCCTCACGACTTAGGAATGATTTAGGAATCAGGAGGGGGAAGTAGGCATTCTGATGGCCTGTAGCCTTAAACATATCGTCAAGTTGCCGTTGCATCTTTTCCCATATAGCATAGCCATACGGTTTGATCACCATACATCCGCGCACTGCCGATTGCTCGGCCAGGTCTGCCTTTATTACGAGTTCGTTATACCATTGCGAATAATTATCCGCGCGCTTAGTGAAGTTCTTTAATTCTTTAGCCATATTCTTATTTCCCCCCTCCCCTATTTAATTCGGCATTACAGCCAATGATGTAAATCTTAGAATAATTATCTTTAGCGAATCCGGTCTGCCTCTCGTAGCAATCGTGCGTCAGCGCATATGCGTTGGTAGGCGAACAGATCGGCAAGAAATGCTATTACAGGAGCAAGAGCCAACGACGACCAGCTCACTGAATAATCTGGAGCGAATGTTCGGTAGCCATATACACACCCACATCCGATTACGCCGACGATCAATACCAATTCTATCAGGCATAATCTTTTTTGGAGTTTCAGATTTTTATAACAAAAGATAGTTATCGCCGGCAATATCATAGCTATAAGTGAGATAATGAACAGCGGCCAGGTATACGTGATCCATCCGGCAGGCCCCCCTGCGGTTGCCTCTCCTTCTATCCTAAAGCCTAAAGCCGTGAAATTCAACGTATATTCCGGCATCTGAATCTGTCCTAAGGACAGAAATGAAAAACATACCATCATTATCACCGCGCACAGTAATAATACCGACTGCCATCTCTGAATCACCATATCTTAATCGTTTTTGTTATTATCATATGATCATAGCCGCATTTCATTTAAGAAATGCGAATTGAATTACAAAATTACTAATTTTTTTCAATTCTTCATACCCTCCAACTTACTTTTGGAGCAAGATTTGTTATATTCATAAGGAGAGATATCATTTCTGGGTATCATCCGCATGATGTCTCCTCACTTATCCAATATTATATTATTATTAATGAATAAGGAAGTATCAATTGTTATGAACCGGGCCGACAAGTATCTTGCCGGACGTCGGATTATAAAAAGTATTGAAACATATCAGGAAGCAGCTCGAATGATGAGTGAATGGGATGCTTTCCGAGAATTGGAAACCCTAAAATCCACCTATGGTTATATACGCCATTACTTTCTAACAGGAGTGCCGGATCATAACCGCCATAGTGCTGTTGAGGATATTGAGAAGAACATCCATAGGCTTGCTGACTCATTAAAACGCAGTGCGATGATAGATTCGGAGGGAGTATATTTTTCTGATATGAGAATTCACAAAATACACCCCTTTAACCTCTCCAATCTTCTTTCGCAATACAAAGCGATTCAATCACAGTTAACCTTAGCTGAAGCAGCCGAAGAATCAACACCCGATCTTATTGCCCGTCGCTATAATCTTCTCTCTCAGATATTCTCCGGAGTTATGGTGAGCTATTCCGACAAACAAGATCTCGAAATTATCAGAGACATCCTGACCGAGGCCGGTGATACTTACGACCGTGCTATTATCTTACAAGTGTTTTATGCTCTCGTGATGTCGCTGTTCGCATGGTTTGACATCGAAAAATTCAGCCTGCTTCTATCGCTTGCGGAAGGGTTATCTTTAAAAACCTCATTGAAATATCGTGCGAGAGTGGCGCTCATCTTGTGCATTGCATTATGGGAAAATGAAATAAGAAAATACCCGGATGTATGGAAGCAGTTGCTATTTACCACCGATTATCTGGGCAATGAACTTCAAGCTCCGATAAAGACTATAGCGGGCACCATAGACACGGATAGGATTTCAGTCAAAATGAAAGAGGAAGTAATTCCGGAAATCATGAAGATGAGCCCGGAAATGCTTAAGAATATGAGGAATCAGGAAATTGACCCCGAAGATATGGACTTTAATCCGGAATGGCAGGAAATGCTCGAAAAATCCGGAATCGGTCGTAAGATGGAAGAAATTTCTGAAATGGTGGCTGAAGGTGGAGATGTAATGATGATAACTTTCTCACAGTTGAAGAAATTCCCATTTTTCAACCGTCCCGGCAATTGGTTTCTGCCCTATGATAGCTCAAATCCTGAACTTGGGTTGAATCCGGAGGTAGCCATATTGTTACAGCATCTTATCGAGTCCAACAATACAATATGCGACGCGGATAAATATTCTCTTGCCCTCGCTTTAAATCAGCTCCCTGAAGCTCAAAGAAAAGCTATGGTAAGCCAGCTGCAGGCTCAGATAAATCAATTAAAGGAGATGAAAAGCGGGGACGCTCCCGCATCTGAAGATTCTTCCGCCAATCAGGAAATGATAAGATGCTTGCGCGATCTATACCGCTTTTTCGTACTAAGCTCCAATAAGG
Source organism: Bacteroidales bacterium GP1 (assembly GCA_001701105.1). Classification (GTDB taxonomy): domain Bacteria; phylum Bacteroidota; class Bacteroidia; order Bacteroidales; family Muribaculaceae; genus Lepagella. The sequence continues at coordinate 32,355 of DAAI01000040.1, read as the reverse complement.
CCGGCTTCCGGAATCCATTCGCCATTCGTCCTGATTATAATAAGATTGAATCCCTGAAATCTGTTATGGACGAAGATGGATTCGATCGTATTCTTGCTGAATTTTATTTCAAACGCAAATATTTTGCCGATTCTTTATCGTTGCTTGAATCAATTACCTCAGAAAAGGGATCTGATGACCCGATGATATGGCAAAAATTAGGATTTTGCTATCAAAAAACGGGAGATTTCAAATCTGCAAAGAAAGCATATATGACCGCAGAATTGTTCGGAGATTCGAGTATATGGCTGCATAAACACCTTGCCTCCGTTAATCGCCGTCTTGGTCTTAGATCCGAGGCTTTAGAATATTATGAGAAGGCATTGACTCTTGACCCCGATAACAAAACGATTCTGATGAATATAGTGGAACTGCAACTTGAAGATTATGATAATCACCTTAATGATGTAATCCGCCATCTGTATCACCTGAATTACATGGATCCCGACGACCGCCGGGTGAATCAAGCATTGGGATGGGCGCGTATGCTGGGGAAGGAATATGATAAGAGCGAAGCGATATGGCAAAAGATTATTGCCGACAATCCGGGACGTCAGGACTGGTTGAATGCAGGTCATGTGGCTTTGCTTAGCGACAATATTCAGGAGGCTTTGAGACGCTACCGAAATTCATACCAGATAAATCCTAATGACTTCTGCAGATTCTTTGAGATGGATATACCAGTGCTTCTTAAATTAGGAGCTGATCAAGTTGGTCTTTCCATGATATATGAAGCTGCTCAGGAGTAAAATCAATAGCTATTTATTAACATAAAGAAAGTTGGGAGTCAACTTATGAGATCCCAACTTTCTTTGTATTTACTATTTTTTTAATCTTTATTATTTCAGTTTCAGCACTTGACCTGTACGAATTGTGCTACTCTTTGTCAGTCCGTTTAATCTGCGAAGTGTTGTGGCCGACATTCCATAAGCACGTGCTATTGATGAGAGGGTATCACCCTTCTTCACAGTATAGGACGTCTTGCTTGAAGCGGCAGGCTTATAGGAATTTTTATTATCATCACGCGCCAGATTATTGTTCGGGGCATAATTACGTGCTTTCTGATATGTCTGCTTGCTGAAGGCATAGGTATCAGTATGGGTTGTCTGATTAGCAAAATCAAAAATTGCCGAAGGATTAATGGCATATCCCATATAACGGGTCTCGAAATGAAGATGCGGTCCTGTGCTTCTTCCTGTGCTTCCTCCGAGGGCGATTGGTTGTCCGGCTTTAACGCTCTGCTCCGGCTTCACGAGAAATTTATTCAAGTGGCCATATACAGTCTCAAGACCATTGGGGTGACGCAGGATAACATATTTGCCATATCCTTTAGCTTCGTAATTGGTAAGACGCACTTTGCCGTCGAAAGCCGCATAAATCGTATCATTGCTACGGATTCCAAGGTCAATACCCTTATGCATACGTCCGAATTTTGCACGATAGCCATAATTGGAAGTCACTTTACCAGGACACGGCATTGCGTAACCACTTACATCGATCACTTTACTGTTGGGAACATCGGCTTCCCTAAACGGATTTACGAGTTTTGAGTTCCATCCTTCGGTATAGATGTCGAGCTCTGGCTCTATGTCGTCAATGAGATCGATAAATGTATTTTTTTCAATCAGTTTTATCTGATCCTCATTTTTTGCCCGGGAAGCCAGCAACTGTTTGTGAGCCTGTGAATGCGGATTCTTAGATGTGATTTTCTGCGCATCAACTGTAGTAGCCCCTGTAGAAAGGAACAGAGCCACAAGCAGTCCGGCGGTAATATCTTTAATATGTATCATAATCTTAATTGTCGAAAAGCGGATTAAAGTTCGTCAGAACCGTAGATGAAGTTCATATTTGCCGGTGTATAGTCGAATATTTCTTCCGGCTTGAAGAATCTCGCTAACTCTATTTCCGCATTTTCCACTGAATCAGAAGCGTGGATGATATTAAGCTGCCCGCTCATGCAGTAGTCGCCGCGGAGTGTTCCGGGGGCTGCTTTGCGGCCGTTGGTCACGCCGGTCATCTCACGGAACACGCTTACAACGTCAACTCCCTTAAGACACATTACTACCACCGGGCTCGCTATCATAGACTCTACTATCGAAGGGAAGAATGGCTTATCCACAAGATGTGCATAATGCTCACGTAGAATCTCCTCGTTGAGCTGCATCATCTTCATGCCGCAGATAATCATTCCTCTTTTTTCAATCCTGCCGATCACTTCTCCAATGAGATTGCGTTCTACGCAAGAAGGCTTCAATATGACAAGAGTCCGCTCCATTATTTTAAACATTTATTTAGATTTCTCTTTTTCGATGAGTCAAAGTTAATAAATCATTTCCAAAAATCCCAATATTTTTTCAACATTTTCCCTAATATTTTTCCCATTCTTCTTATTTGAAATTCCAACTCTCTGTAAATTTATGAATTATGCCGATTATATGTTTTACAACATATTTTTGGCATTTCTGCACACTTCCAAAAATGTGTGCATTTTTTACACTCATTATTTGTTAATATTTGTTAATGCATTATAAGAATCATATTTTCATAATTTTGGATTATTTATTTCTCATATCGATTCTCAATATCCCTCTTCTAATCTTCAATTCACCGACCTGCTCTTACACCGCTGCTCCATAAGGATTCTTTATTTTACAATGAACAATTATCACCTTCTTGTTGTAATTGCTTTAGACAATAATTCATATTATACCATTCGCCATGTTGCTTAATCTAATATCCGCTTCTAAGGAAATTGTACCGAAACTTGAGATGCCTCTTGATCAGGCTCAACAGAGCACATATGCCATAGCCCGGCTATTGATGGATATTGTCCATTGGATAATGGACATTCTTCATCTTCCGAACAATAATACCCTGTTCATATGGCTTTATGCCATCATCGTATTCGGCATCGCATGGGTGTTAGGGTGGGTGGTGCAATGGATATGCGTTATGATTCTGCGGCATTTGAAACCCAAAAACGACAATGGGTTATATGCAGTGCTTATAAAGCATAATTTCTTCAATCGGGTGTGCAATGTGATCCCTCCGCTTGTATTTCTCATATTGATTCAATTCACGCTTTATACCCATGTATCAGTAGCATCCTGGCTTACACGATTATCATGGGTCTATATGATCTTTGTGCTCACGATTTCCCTATGCACTCTTGCCGATAGTATCTGGGATCAGTTAAATGCACGCGATAATAAGCGTAAACTACCACTGAAAGGAGTGTTACAGGTAATAAAGATTCTATTGTGGATTATTACTGTAATAGTAACCGTAGCAATCCTTTTCAATAAATCTCCAGGCACATTACTTGCCGGACTCGGGGCCTTTGCCGCCGTTCTGATGTTGATATTCAAAGATTCCATACTGGGTGTTGTTGCAGGAGTTCAATTATCTGAAAATGATTCGCTCCACGTTGGCGACTGGATTGCTGTGCCGGGAACAGATGCCAATGGTACAGTATCCGAAGTATCGCTCACAGCAGTTAAGATCATAAATTGGGATAAGACAGTATCCACCGTTCCTCCTTACAATCTTATCACCAACGGATTCAAAAACTACAGGAATATGCAGGAATCCAATACGCGCAGGATTCAGAGGTCGTATATGATCGATGCAGACAGTGTGGTGCCCGCCACTCCGGAAATGCTTGAAGAATTCTCCAACATTCCATTGATGAAAGAATGGATTGAAAAGAAAGTGGCTCAGAAGAATGCCGGCAACGTTGAGAATGTGAATAATAGCGAAGGACTGGTTGACGGGTCGATTGAGACCAACCTTGGTATGTTCAGAGCCTATGTGATGATGTATCTCAAGAACAATCCGCAGATTTCCAAAACTTCAGACTGCTTCGTAACTACGTTGGCACAGACTTCCTTAGGCATTCCATTCCAGATATACTGCTTCACGGCCACATCATCATGGTTCCCATATGAAGGAATTCAGGCATATATCTTCGAGCACATAGCAGTAATGATGTATCGCTTCCATCTCTATACATTCGAGTTGGCATCCGGCCGCGACACAATTATGGATGGTTACCTAAGTCCGGGTAGAAATCCCGAGTATGTAACCGGTCTGCCTTATCCCTTCTTCAATCAGTCGGGCTCGCCATTGGTGCCCGGAGTGCCTCCGTCCGGAATTTATCCTCCCTATAGCAATCCCAATCAGCCCGCGGCTCCCTCCCCTGCCGAGCCCCAATCAAGTTCAACAGCTCCAGCCCAGTAAAAAAATCCGGATGACAAGATCTGATCTTATCATCCGGATTTTTTTCTTGTGGTTTCAAGACTCCGAATGGAAATTTTGTAATGCATGGAATGCGGCAACCGAATATATCGCTGCTGTTTCTGTCCTCAACCGAGATTTCCCTAACGTGATAGGTATGAAGCCGCTCTCAATTGCTAATTTTACTTCCTTAGAACTGAAATCGCCTTCCGGGCCAATCATTACTATTACGTCGCTGTCACCTTGACAAAGGTTGCTGAAATCTACTCTCTTAACCTCCGGGGAACAATATCCCATTACCTTTAATCCCGTCTTATCTTTGCATGATTCTATAAACTCCGAGATCTCTATCGGTCCGCGCAGCTCCGGGAGGAATGCCTTCAGACTCTGTTTCATGGCCGAAACCATTATTTTTTCCAGTCTGTCAAGTCGCATTACTTTTCTTTCGCTATGCTCGCATTTTAGGAGAATGATGGAATCTACACCCATCTCAACAGCTTTTTCTACGAGCCATTCCATGCGGTCGGCATTTTTTGTCGGGGCCACAGCCAGAATTAAGTTTTTATCCCAACCTTTATTTTCACTTATTTTAGTCAGGATATGGAAGGTTGTAGCCCGGGGATTTGCTTTTGCAATTTTAGCCGTGAAGACACTCCCCTTTCCATCAACAAGATTAATTTCATCTCCTTCCTGAAAGCGCAGAACCCTGCAGCAATGTGCTGATTCATCCGGAGGCAGTACTCCCGTTGATTCCGGTTCAGGGCAATAGAAGCGTATCATGGTAATCAATTTTCCACTTCTTCCACCATTCCACCGGCATTGACAGGCGCACTTTCGGATGCTATCTTAGCCGAAGCCGGGGTGAGACGATCTGTTCGCTTAGGATCGTTTTCTTTAAATATAAGGGCAAATAAAATAGCCACTACTAAGGAATATGCCGCGAATATCAGCCAGGATTCATGCCAACCGGCTAATTCTTGCATTGGAGATATTTCAGGAACATAAACTAATTTATTGACAACAAATGTTCCTGCAATGAAAGTGCCTACCGATGCGCCGATTCCATTAGTCATCAACATGAACAGGCCTTGTGCCGAGGATCTAAGACTCGGCTCGGTCTGCTTGTCGACATATAATCCGCCGGATACATTGAAGAAATCAAATGCCATACCATAGACTATACACGATAATATCAGCCATATGATGCCCGGGAAATTTGTATCCCCAACTCCAAACAATCCAAAACGAAGCACCCATGCCGCCATCGCCATCAACATAACTCCTTTAATCTTGAACTTGCGAAGACAGAATGGTATCATCAATATGCACAAGGCTTCTGAACACTGAGACAATGAAATCAGGAAAGTCGGATTATTGGCCCACCAGCCATCCATAAATCCTGCTTCATATTCAGGCAAACCGGAAAAGAAGCTGATAAACGAAGATCCATAACTGTTGGTGATCTGCAAAGATACTCCCAGGAGCATCGAGAAGATAAAGAACACAGCCATATCTTTTCGCTTGAAGAGCTTGAACGCTTTCAATCCAAAGGCGTCAGACAATGATTGAGCCCCGCCCCGGTTGCATGGACAATTTGGAAGCGTGAGGCAATAACCGGCTAATATCAGGCTGAATATTCCCGAGACATAGAATTGTGCTGCGGAATACTGAATGGCTTGTCCGCCGTAGGGCACAAAATTTACAAACAATTCGGCTGCAATGAAACCTACCGTACCGAATACTCGGATTGGTGGAAAATGTCGCACGGTATCAAGTCCTTGCTGATTTAGGATATTAAATGCTACCGAGTTGGAGAGCCCGATTGTCGGCATAAAGAATGCCACTGACAGAGTATATAATACAAACAGAGGACCGAAATGAAGAGTGCCAGATGTGGCAAGGTCACTCATCGCCACATATCCGGCTGATATCATGAACACACCGGCAAGCAATTGGCATAGGGCGAGTGTCCGTTGCGCCGGAATCCATCTGTCGGCAACGATACCAACCAACGCCGGCATCAGGATGGATACCAATCCTTGTACGGTATAGAACCAAAAGACTTTATCTCCCAATCCATTGCTACCCAAAAACATTCCCATCGATATAAGATAGGCACCCCAAACGGCGAACTCCATAAAGTTCATTACCGTTAACCTTGCTTTTATCATCGTTGTGCTTGCCATATGATTTGATTTATCACGCAAAGATAATTATTATATTCTATCCGGTCAAGTTTAATTTTTCATTAATCCTGAATTAATCCCGATTACGACATCCTTAATATCTGTACCCGCCGGATAAATCTTCAGCGTAATCCAAGAAATCGCTACGGGAAATTATTTTAATCCTCTCATCGGCCGATATGGTGATTAATCCTGCATCCACAAGTTTCTGTATGGCACGCAGACGACTCCGGGGTTGCTCCTCTCCCGAATCTACCTTTATGCATATATCACGGCATTTTTTATCTGTGAATAACAAGAGCAATCTCGCAATCTGTCCTTCCAATATAAATCCTGAAAAATCTTTGAAGGCTTTTTCACGGCATTGGCATTGATAGGATAATGAATTGAGAAAGTTAAGCATGCACATCTGATTATTCTGCACCATCTGCATAAATTGCGCTTTTGAGAATTCCATAATGCCGCATGTTGATACTGCTCTCACTGAATGAGAATAACGGGTGTCCATTCCAAAAAGCCTGTCGAGGCCGATTATCCTGCCTATTCCGTAGGTGGCCGTTAGCGTTATATTGTCATTGCTCAGATGAAAGCTCTCTTCCACTTCTCCGTTTAGGATACAAATCAAGGATTCGCATTCATCCCCTTCCGAAATCAATACTTCTCCGGATTCATAATTCTTGAAATTTAGATGAGTCTTTTCCAGAAATTGAAGCAATGCGTCTTCCGCAATCCCTTTAAAGATTGGAAGCATCATTAATTTTTCATTCATCGTCATCATGGCCGGGAAATTAACATCAGGATTAAACCTTCAAGGGGGAATGAAACAGCTTCCCTCTTCATTATATGGCTTTTGCATATAATTTAAAAGGATGCTTCAGTAGCGAAACATCCTTTTGTAGCGGGACCGAGAATTGAACTCGGGACCTCCGGGTTATGAATCCGACGCTCTAACCGACTGAGCTATCCCGCCCTTTTGCGACTGCAAAGTTATATATAATTTCTGATACTGCCAAATTTTTCTTAATTTTGCGTGTTAGTTTTTCGACACCTTCTTTCAATCATAAGGATAAATGACTTGCTTTAAATATAATATGGTTCGATTGCTTATTTTCATCGCCTCCTGCGTGATGCTGGCAAACTCCTGCTCCACCGGAATCGAGCGAACTAAAACCGTTACTCTAAGTCGAGCCGACAAGAAGTTTTTACAGAAATCACCGGAGGAATCGTTTATTGATTCTATAATTGTTACCCCTCTTTCATCTTGGCAAATAGGTAAGCAGTTTGTGGTAACTGATAACAAGGCTTCTCTCCTTTATGATTTGTATGATGCTGGAGGACGCTTAATTCATGGCGATTCATTAAAGGGCTGCAATGTCTCATTTATGGGGGTAAACAAAGAGTCGGATCCGGCTGGCGGAGATGTCTATCATGCCGTTTTCTCAATTGATGAGTCAGGGCGTAAAATGACCTATCGGTCGCGCAAAGATTTTGATGATTTAAATAAAGCCATATGGTCAGATTTTCCTTTCCTGATAGATAAGGATATATTGAATCAGTTAAATAACCTCCTCCGAAATAGAAAACTATGGATTAAGACATCTTTATGGAATGATTCACAGGGTTCACAGATTAACGGAGCTAAATTTATTCCTGTCACCGTTACTGATATTGAGCCCGGAAACGGCGTCTTCCCAATGAGGGTCGTTTTCACCGATGGAAAGATTATCGCTTATGTACCCATGAATATGAAAGGAGGAAATGCGCTTTACGAATCGCGCACTTTTCCAACCCTATTTTCTCTTGCCGACCCAAAGTTGGCATATCCCAACATTACTCCTGAGATATGGACCCTAATATGTGAGGGGAATGTTACTCAAGGAATGACAAAAGAGGAATGCAAGCTATCGATGGGCAATCCAAAAGATGTGGAGTCGGGACACGATTGGAATTCATTAATGGATTATTGGAAATACGACAACGGTGCCTATCTTATGTTTCAGGATGGTCGTCTTATTAATTACAGAAAATGAAGATAGAGGAAAATAAAGATATAACTGCCTTCACTACTTTTGGCATTCCGGTAAAGGCAAGATGGTATGCAGAATATGAATCGGAAGCTGAATTATTGAAATTGTCTCGGACCGAACAATTCCTCAATAATGAGGTTTTACATCTTGGAGGTGGGAGCAATCTGCTGTTTATAAATGACTTTGACGGCTTAGTGCTCAATTCACTAATCACCGGAATTTCAAAATATGAAAAGAACCCTGATACCGTATATGTTATAGCCGGTGCCGGTATGATGTGGGTAGATTTGGTTAATTGGTGTGTAGACAATAACCTGGCGGGGGTTGAAAATATGGCAGGAATTCCGGGTAAAGTAGGCGCTTCAGCTGTGCAAAATGTCGGCGCTTACGGCGCAGAGGCAAAGGATGTGATATTCTCGGTTGAATGCTTTGATACCCTTACGCGCTCAACACGCAGATTCTCGAATGAAGAATGTAGGTTCGGTTATCGGGATTCTTTCTTTAAACATGAGGGAAAAGAAAGATATGTAGTGCTTCGCGTCTCATTCCTTCTTCAGAAATCAGAATACGCATCCAATCTATCTTATGGCCCATTGAAAGATTTCGCGGCATCTCTTAAAAGCCGGCCGACTTTAAGGCAAGTTGCTGATGAAGTTTGCCATATCAGGGATTCAAAACTTCCTGATCCTAAGATCATAGGCAGCGCAGGGAGTTTCTTCAAGAATCCGGTGATAAGCATATGGCATTACAAGGAACTATGCTCCGAACTCAACATTGACCTTCCTGCCCATGCCGTAGGAGATCACTACATGAAGCTGTCGGCGGCTTGGCTCATCGATCAATCCGGAATGAAAGGTGCGCGTGTTGGCGGTGCCGAAGTGTGGGCAAAGCAGCCATTGGTGCTTGTAAATCAAGAAAATGCCACCGCTAAGGATGTGGCTCAACTCGCCGAGAAAGTTAAAAGCGCTGTAAGAAAAAAATTTAGAGTGAATCTGCAGCCGGAAGTAAACTATATTGACACATCCATGGAAATAATTGTGCTTGGGAGCGGTACATCGAAAGGTGTTCCGGAGATTGGTTGTGAATGCAGGGTATGCAAATCAACTGATTCTCACGACAAGCGGCTTAGGGCGTCGGTTTTAGTCCGCACCCATGGTATGAACATTCTTATAGATCCGTCACCGGATTTTCGCGAGCAGGCACTTAAGCACAATATCTTCGACCTTGATGCAGTCCTTATCACCCATAGCCATTACGATCACGTCGGAGGCATAGACGACCTTAGGCCTTTCTGCGCTTCTCGTAATCTTCCTATGTATGTACGCAAAGATGTGGATGCCGATTTGCGTCGGCGACTTGACTACTGTTTCATTGAACATCCTTACCCGGGCGTACCAACTTTTGATATGAGGATTATAGATAATTATCCTTTCTATATCAATGGGTTAAAAATCGAGCCGGTAGAAGTGATGCACGGTAAGAAACCAATTTATGGCTATCGCATCGGAAAATTCGGATATATCACGGATGCCAAGACAATAGCTGAAACGGAAGTTGATAAACTATTCGGACTTGATGTTCTAATCGTCAATGCCTTAAGGGATAGGGATCATTTCGCTCATTTCACCATACCTGAAGCGCTGCAACTCATCCAAGAGGTAAAGCCCAAATGTGCCTACCTTACTCATTTCTGCCATGAAGCGGGGCTGCATGATGAAATTGAAAAGAACACGCCGGCCAATGTACATCCTGCATACGATGGCTTGACGATCAATATTTCTTGATTATGTGGTTCTTAGATATGGGGAAGATGACATAGCCAGCTTAATTTTTTATACAACGCCTAAATTTATACGAAAAAATTTGGTAGTATCAAAAATTAATAGTAATTTTGCATTGTCAAAAGGAGATAGACAGGAGAGTCTATCCGATGATAAAGTTTGGTCGATTAGTGTAGCGGTTAGCACGCCACCCTCTCACGGTGGAGACTCGGGTTCGAGTCCCGGATCGACTACTTCAGGACTAACTAAGGTTAGTCCTTTTTCTTTATCTCCTAACGAATTATATTGATAAGTTCAATTATATTTGATACTAAATGTACTACAAAACTTGCTATGAACTGTATTGATGCTCGGAGTGTATTACTCAGGTGATACTATCTGTGATATCTTTATGATATCATTAGTGATAATCGGGTTACACTCTTTTATCAATCGAAATACCCCAATTTCAATAGTTTTAGAGTAAGTTCTGACTTTCTATAATTTGGTATATGCAATACTCTAATACATTATTAAGGCGCATCAGGATTTACTCCAGATACGCCTTAAAATTTTCGGATTCTGTGAATTCAGCTTTAGCTTGATTGGCTAATGGTTAATTCAGCGTAATCAGCTGAATTATGCTTCTGCTTGCTCTGCTGCGGCTTCTGTAGCTGCTGTTTCAGCTTCTAATGCAGCCTTGGCTGCTGCCTCTTCTGCTGCGAGCTTTTCTGCACGCTTTTTAGCTACTGATTCACCTTTGAGACGATTTTTCTCTGCTTCAGCCTCAAGACGAGCCTTTGCATCTTCAGCGGCTTTGGCTGCCTTTGCTGCCTTCATTGCATCGAGGGCTTTCACACGTGCGGCTTTCCAAGCATCGAAACGCTTCTGGGCTTCTGCCTCATCGAATGCACCTTTCTTAACACCGCCACGGAGATGCTTCATAAGCATCACTCCCTCTTTTGAGAGGATTGAACGTACGGTATCTGTAGGTTGTGCTCCTACTTCCACCCAATACAAAGCACGGTCGAAGTCTAAACTTATTGTAGCAGGATTAGTGTTCGGATTATAGGAACCTATCCTTTCAATAAATCTACCATCTCGTGGTGCCCTGCTATCGGCGACTACAATTGGATAATAAGCGTAGCCCTTGTGGCCATGACGCTGTAATCTGATTTTTGTTGCCATAAACTTGCCGGTTATTGATTTGGTTTAACTTTGTCTTATTCCCACCTTGTTCTGTCCGGGCCAAAAGACTCTGCAAAGTTAATGCTATTTCTTGGTTTCGCCAAGTATTTCGCATTTTTTTTGTAATTTTGTTGCCTAAAATTAGCCTTTCCTATGTCTGAAAACACTCTTTTGACTCGTCTTGACGGTTTCGATGCCCGGTTTGAGGAAATATCAACTCTTATTACGGATCCTGCGGTTATAGCTGATCAACCGCGATACGTAAAGCTATCCAAAGAATACCATGATCTTGAGAATATCCTCAAGGCTAAGCGGCTGTACTCCTCTCTGCTGTGCGTCATTGAGGAATCAAAAGATATTCTCAGTTCAGAATCGGATGAAGAAATGCGCCAACTGGCTCGCGAGGAGATGGAGTCTGCCCAATCTCAACTCCCGAAAATTGAAGAAGAAATAAAGCTATTGCTTATTCCTGCCGACCCCGATGATGTAAAGAATGCGATTGTAGAAATCCGGGGAGGCACAGGAGGAGATGAAGCTGCCCTCTTTGCCGGAGATCTTTTCAGGATGTATCAAAAATTTGCCGAAAGCAAAGGATGGCAGCTCTCAGTCTCGACAGTCTCAGAAGGAGCTGCAGGTGGCTTTAAGGAGATTGTCTTTACACTTACGGGCACTGGGGTTTATGGAATTATGAAATATGAGTCAGGTGTGCATCGGGTTCAGCGTGTGCCTGCCACCGAGACGCAAGGCCGGGTACATACTTCCGCAGCAACAGTGGCCGTACTACCAGAAGCCCAGGAATTTGAAGTGGAAATTCACGAAGGAGAAATCAAATGGGATACATTCCGTTCAGGAGGTGCCGGCGGTCAGAATGTAAATAAAGTGGAATCAGGTGTAAGATTACGCTATAACTGGAAAAATCCCAACACTGGAAAGGTGGAGGAAATTCTCATAGAATGTACAGAAACCAGGGATCAACCGAAAAACAAGGAAAGAGCGTTATCGCGCTTACGCACATTTATCTACGATCGCGAACATCAGAAATACCTCGATGACATTGCCTCCAAAAGAAAAACAATGGTGAGCACAGGCGACCGCTCTGCAAAAATCCGCACTTATAATTATCCACAGGGTCGCATCACTGATCACCGTATCAATTATACCATCTATAATCTGCAGGCCTTCGTTAACGGCGACATTCAAGATTGCATCGATCAACTCACCGTGGCTGAAAATGCCGAAAAACTAAAGGCCTCCGAATTATAAATCACCAATAGGATTTTTCATGTTTCAATTGTTTATATGATAAAGCCGGACAAGTAAGTAGGAATCTACCACCTCCCCTTTTCCGGAATAATCATTAAACCCGGCAATCCTCCGGGATTGCAATAATTTTGAAACTATGAAAACACTATCACTTTTAAGCTACATTATCGGGTCGATACTCCTTATTGTATCATGCTTCGTAACGGGTGTAGCCGCCACATGGATTTTGGGTGCAATTGCAGTGGTATTCCTTATTGTCGGCTGCGTGTTTCAGTATAACAACACCAAGAACGAGCGTTATACATCCCGCTTTAACGAGAATAATCAGATATAATCACAGGCCCTTGATAATGCTTCCGGCTTGCCGATGTCAAGCAAACGCAACTCCGGGTTTTGCCCTCCACGAATCGCAATACCTCCGGGAAGTGAAAGCAGGTAATCCATAATCGGAAATTTATCAAGGTTCAGATCATATGAAAACCGAAGCAAATCGGTTAAACCCCGATTGTCTATTACGTAGATACCGCTGAATGCCTCTTCAGTTATCCCTTCGTGGGGCTGAAAACAAGCAGGGCGGTATTCATTTGTGATGGAATTGTGCCATCCGCAGAGGGTGCGTTCGGAATCGAACAATAATTTTCGACTTGATTCCCGAGGGCTCGTTAGGAGTGTGATGTCGTTCTGCATCTTCTCATGCACCCGGATTAGCTCCGTCAGTTTCTGATTGCTCAATATATCCACATTATGCACCAGCAGCGGTCCGTCGTCAGGAGATATCATCGATGCAACCTTGGCCAAGCCGCCTCCCGTATCAAGCAATTTATCCGTCTCATCGCTTATTATTATTGGAATCCCCCATTCTTTTGAGGAGAGAAAATCTTGAACCTGATGCGAGAAATGATGAGTATTGACATAAATCTTACTTACTCCCTCCCCTTTCATTTTATTAATCAAGCGTTCCAATGCCGGCACTCCCTCCACCGGCACAAGAGCCTTGGGATGATATTCGGTCCATGGCTTTAAACGCGTACCGAGTCCGGCGGCCATTATCATTGCCTGTATCTTCATTGTTCGCCTTTCTCTTTATTCTTTTATCATATTTAATTCTTCGCTGATTCCAAGTTCTCTATGGATTATATCCACCTCCACGCCCGGAAATGCTTCTGCCAACATTCTGCCTAACTTATCAGCGCAATACGCCGACCGGTGACGACCGCCCGTGCAACCGAATCCTATTTGAAGATCGTTAAAACCGCGCTTAATATAGCTCTCAACGCTTGGCCTCACAAGGTGCCATGCATTTGCAATAAAACCCTGCACCTCTCCCTTCGATTCAAGAAAATCCCTTACCGACGGATCGAATGCCGTAAGCGTTTTATAGGCGTCATACCGGCCCGGATTATGCATTCCCCGACAATCAAACATAAATCCTCCTCCATTTCCTGTGCGGTCCGTGGGATAGCCTTTCTTATATGAGAAGCTAAAAACCTTTATCCGTAAGCCATCATGCTTTTCGGGCACAGGAGAATGCAAAATTGCGTATCTGCCGGCTTTCTCCAATTCCGGATAACCGCCGGCGACACCTTCATCCAATAATTCTCTTAGATTCAATAAGGCTGCCGGTATGCTCTCAATAAAGTGCGCGCGTCTTTCCTCCAGGCCTCGGAAACCATATGCTCCCAACACTTGAAGAGTGCGGAAAAAAGCAAAGGCTTTGATATTTTTATCAAAAAATTCCGGTAATCTTCCCCTATATTGTAATAGCTTTTCTTTCCACAGGTTCAGAAGATGGGCTTTTGTTTCAGCATCAAAGCCTGCCTTCGCTTGCCATAGAAATGAAACTATATCATAATAGAGTGGTCCTTTTCTCCCTCCTTGATAGTCGATCCAATATGGTTGCCCATCCTTTACCATTACATTCCGGCTCTGACAATCGCGCATCATAAATCCTGAGAAAGCCTCTCCCATATCCACTAAATCGGAGGAAAACTTTTCAAAATCATCTTCCAATTTATCTTCATCATAGGGAATAGCCAGAGATTTCAGGTATTTATACTTAAAGTAATTAAGATCCCACATTGCCTGACGTTTGGAGAATGGCTTATAGACCGTGATGCCGCTCCACTTCGATTCTGACACATTCTGCATAGATGCAAGGCTTATCACTGCCTTATCTGCCGGAGACATCCATTCATTACCTTTGAGTAAACTGAAAAGTGACACATCCCCTAAATCTTCCTGCAGATAATGGATATTATCTGGAGTGGCAATAAAAACTTCCGGAACGTTGATTCCTTCTTCGCCAAACACTCCCGATAAATCTATAAATGCTTTGGCTTCGTTTGGGAAATCGGCTTTAGTGCCGATGCAGCTGAATCCCTCACCCGATATCCGATAATATAATCGGTCGCCTCCTCCTCCCGCTAATTTAGTAATTTCAGAAGGATGGATTCCTGTATAATCTCGAAATAGTTCACAAAGAATCTTAATATCATCCATATTTTATAATATTGGCATGGAAATGCCTCCCCTTTCTTTGTTATATATAATGTATGGCCGATTTCAGAAATGCCGACATCTTTCTCACTTTGCAAAATTACTGCATTCTTGAAAGATATTCAAAAAAAAAATAGTAATTTTGCAGAACGAAGAATTACCCGCATATCATATAATAATCAAGACCGGCCAGCAATTGGACTAAGCGAAAGATAAACCCAAAATAAAAAGCATTATGGCTAAGATAGACAATTTCGATTTCAATGGAAAGAAAGCCATTGTTCGCGTTGATTTCAACGTTCCGCTCGATGACAATGGCAACATCACCGACGATACCCGTATTCGGGGTGCGCTCCCTACATTGAAAAAAATACTGAACGATGGAGGAAGCCTCATTCTCATGTCGCACATGGGTAAACCCAAAGGCAAAGTGAATCCGAAGCTAAGCCTCCTCCAGATCCGTGATGCAGTGGCCAAGGCCCTCGGCACCAACGTAAAATTCGCTCCTGACTGTGCAAAGGCCCAAGAAGCGGCTAAGGAACTTAAACCCGGAGAAGTCCTTCTGCTTGAAAACCTTCGGTACTATCCGGAAGAAGAAGGAAAACCCGTAGGTATCGACAAAGCAGATCCAGCATACGACGATGCCAAAAAGGAAATGAAAGAACGTCAGAAGGAATTTGCCAAAATTCTCGCAGGATATGCAGATGTATATGTAAACGATGCTTTCGGGACAGCCCATCGTCGCCATGCATCAACTGCAGTGATTGCCGATTACTTCGACGAGCAGGATAAAATGCTCGGATTCCTTATGGAGAAAGAAGTGAAGGCCGTGGATAATATCCTAAAGGATATCAACCGCCCCTTTACCGCCATTATGGGAGGCTCGAAAGTATCTACAAAGATTGGAATTATCGAAAACCTTATGGACAAGGTCGATAATCTTATCCTCTGCGGAGGGATGACATTCACCTTTGCCAAAGCACAGGGTGGGAAAATAGGTAACTCCATAGTTGAAGACGATAAATTGCAGCTTGCCCTCGATATTATCGAGCTGGCTAAGAAGAAAAAAGTGAATCTCGTGCTTGGAAGCGACTGCGTGGCTGCCGATGCATTTAAAAATGACGCCAACACTCAGGTATGCTCGGCCATGGATATTCCCGATGGTTGGGAAGGCATGGATGCCGGTCCCGACTCTATTCTGGAGTTCCGCAAGGCTATCCTTCCTGCAAAGACAATCCTATGGAACGGTCCCGCGGGAGTGTTCGAGTTTGATAACTTCACGGCCGGATCAAAAGCAATAGCCGACGCTATCGTCGAGGCCACCGACAATGGAGCCTTCTCTCTCGTAGGTGGTGGCGATTCTGTGGCTTGCGTGAATAAATTTGGTCTCGCTGACTCGGTAAGCTATGTATCTACAGGTGGAGGAGCCCTTCTTGAAGCCATTGAAGGCAAAGAGCTCCCCGGAGTAGCCGCAATTAAGGGGTCGAAGAAATAATTGCTTTTATCATCACCCGAAAAGTTATGGTAATATCTTACGGGACAGGGTAAAATGCCTTGTCCCGTTAATATTATTTTCCGCGCTTATGATTCGGAGATGCCTGCCTTAAATCTTTAAATTGAACGCTTTTTTTATAAAAAATGCACTTTAGGTATTGGAGATTTTAAAAAAATAAGTAATTTTGCAAAGAGAATTGTTATGAAGGCAAATCTGCCTTCGTATACATAGCCCCAAAATACTCATTAACGGTTTGAGAACATGATCGGTATCAAGCCATCATGCCCTGCTGACCAAGAAAAACTCAAAATCTTGAAATATCATACCTCCGGGTATAAAAGACAAACAAATATAAACAAACAAACAACAAACCAAATCAACTTAATCCAAAGATTATGGAATCTCAGAAACCAATGGCTCCGAAGCCTGCAGCTCCGATGTCGGCCGCTGCCAAAGTGAAAAAAGAGGAAAAGATCAGCAACGTGCGCGGTATTCGTAACGCATTCCTTGTGATCATAGCTTGTGCTGTGGCTGCTGTCTGCATCTTCCTGTTCGCTATGGGTGCCCCCGGAAACTTCGAGGGTAATGACCCTGCAGGCCATCCGCTCAACCTTGCCGGTACCGTTTACAAAGGTGGATTCATCGTGCCTATCCTGATGACCCTCCTTCTCACCGTTATCGTGCTTTCAATCGAGCGTTGGATTGCCATCAGCTCCGCATCCGGCAAAGGCAACACCACAAAGTTTGTCGCCGACATCAAGGCTGACCTTGCCAGCAACAACATCGATGCAGCCATGAAGCGTTGCAAAGAGCAGAAAGGTTCTGTGGCATCTGTAGTTTATAACACTCTCGTGAAATACAAAGAGATGGATGCCAACGACTCTCTGAGCAAAGAGCAGAAGCTCACTACCCTCCGCAATGAGGTTGAAGAGGCTACAGCCCTTGAGATGCCTGGCCTGTCGCAGAATCTCCCGATCATCGCTACCCTTACAACTCTCGGTACCCTCGTCGGACTTCTCGGTACTGTGATGGGTATGATCAAATCATTCCAGGCTCTTGCTTCTTCAGGTTCTCCTGACTCAACTGAACTTTCAACCGGTATCTCCGAGGCTCTTGTGAACACCGCCTTCGGTATCGCAACCGGTGCGTTCGCCGTTATCTCATATAACTTCTTCACCAACAAGATCGACAATCTTACCTACGCTATCGACGAAATCGGTTTCTCCATCGTAGCTACCTTCGCAGCCACTCACAAATAATCCGGCCGAAGAACACATTGTAAAACCGATAAAACGACAGCAAAAATGGGAAGAGTAAAAATAGCAAGAAAGAGCACATTCATCGACATGACGGCGATGAGTGATGTGACGGTGCTTTTGCTTACCTTCTTCATGCTGACCTCAACTTTCCTTTCAAAGGAACCCGCAACGGTGATTACTCCCCCTTCGGTATCTACCGAAAAGGTGCAGGAAACCAACTTCGTGCAGGTGCTGGTAAACCCAGAGGGGAAAATCTGGCTTACGATGAATAACGATACTTCCAAGAACTGGAGTAACGAAAAAATGCGCATGGCGCTTTTAGACAAAGTAAGCGAGATCTACAACGAGACGCATACGAAGAAGATTAGCTTCACACCGGAGCAGAAATACACTTTCAGCAAACTGGGTACTTTCGGGGTGCCTTTGGCCCAGATGGGTGCTTTCCTCGACCTCGCAAACGAGCAGGAAGGACAGACCAAAATGGACAAATGGCTTGAAGGCGACGGAGTCCATGAGACCGGTATACCCATCGCATGGAACAAAAACGACCAACAGCCCACTGAGTTCCAGATGTGGATGAAAGCCATGCGCCAAACCGACAACGACAATCTGTCCCAAGCCATTAAAGATGGTTCGGGTGTAGCCATCAAGGCCGACCAGAATACAGCGTTCGAAGTGATACACATGGTAATGGATAATCTCCAGACTATCCATATGAACAAGTTTACGTTATTGACAGCTCTAAAGGGAGCGGAAGAATAAAGATATGGCAGAAGTTCAACAAAGCGGTGGTAACGACAAAGGTAAAAACCACCAGAAAAAAATGCAGATCCGCGTGGATTTCACGCCGATGGTCGACATGAACATGTTGCTTATCACATTCTTCATGCTCTGTACGACTATGATCAAATCGCAAACTCTCACTATAGCATTGCCTTCCAACGAGAAAGTTGATAATGTGGAAAATATGTCGCAGGCATCTGCCGACGACGCAGTTACAATCATTCTCGATGCAAAGCGCAAGGTCGGATCTATGGATGTTGACTCTGTGAATGGCAATGTAGTGCCCGTGATCTACTACTATTTCGGAAAGCCGGGTGGAGACGCCGGTCTTGGCACGACTCCCGAATCAGTAGCAGCCAACAACAACTTGGAGCAATCAGAATTCCTTAGCAACGATGAGAAGAGCGGAAAGGCTCGTGGTATCCGCGAGATCATACAGAAGCGTAACAAAGATGTTCTTGAGCAGGTAAATGCCCTCAAGAAAAAATATGCCGATGGTGGATTCGGAAGCCTTGAAACTAAGGCCGACCGCGAGAAAGCCCAGGCAGCTTACGATGAAGCAGCTTCCAAAGTGCGCAAGGATGAGAATCTGAAAAAGCCAGTTATCATCATCAAATCCACTCCTCAGGCAAGCTACGGCTCGCTTGTGGCCGTGCTCGACGAGATGCAGATCAACTCAATCTCCAAGTATCAGATTGATAATATGACCAAGGCCGATTCACTTATGGTGATCGACTACCAGAATCGTCATCATAATTAATGTTAGATTTATTAACCTTTAAAGCAGAACTAAAATGGCTAAAAGAAATGTAGATCTGACATCATCGGAATGGAACAACCTGATCTTTGCTGATAAGAACAAGGAATTTGGTGCTTACCAGATCAGAAAGACGAGCGACCGTCGTCACAATATGGCCATGCTCTATATGCTGATCGGACTGGTTGTGATATTCTTTATGATAATCGGATTCAGCAAATGGTCGGATTATCGTGATGAACAAGCCGCCCTGCAATTGCAGGAACAGCGTGAAAAAATGATGCAGGCTCAACTCGCTCAGGAAGAAGAGGTTCAGGAGGAAGAGCCGGAGGAGCAAAAGTTTGAACAGCCTGAAGTGGAAGTGCCGCAGGAGGTGCTCGCCACCGTACAGGTTACCCAGATTGCCATCGTCGACGCCGACAAGGTGAAAAACGAGGTGATGGATATGGATGCCCAGAAAGAGGATAACACCGCTCGTGGTGTTGTAACTCAGGAAGGTAGTGATGATGCCGATAAATTCAAGGCAGTGCAGGAAGTGGTTGTCGTTAAGGAACCGGAACCCGAAGTGAAGAAAGAAGAGGAAATCTTCCAGGCAGTGGAACAGCCTGCCCAGTTCCCCGGCGGCGATGCAGCCATGATGAAATGGCTTGCCAACAACGTGCGCTATCCTGAATCGGCACAGCAGAACGACATCCAGGGACGCGTTATCGTGAAGTTCGTGGTTGAGAAAGATGGTTCAATTGGCCAGGCCACAATCCTCAAGGGTGTGGATAAAGACCTTGACCGTGAAGCTCTCCGCGTGGTGAAGAAGATGCCGAAATGGCAGCCCGGTAAAAACAATGGTGTTGCCGTGCGAAGCTATTTCAACCTTCCTGTAGTGTTCAGACTTCAGAATCAATAATCACTGAGATTCCAATATGTGGGAGGGCTGTCACTCGGCAACCCTCCCCTTTCATATAATTTTTTTATATTCTTCTATCGAACCCTCAACTGGGGAAATGAATTTACCTTTTTCCAATGAATTTCCTTTTTTGAAGATGAACACATCCTTATGCGGATTGTTTAAATAATAGAACTAAATACATTAAAGCTATGAAAGGGAACAATCAAAATCGGCCGGTCATCCCGACTTCCGGAAAGATTTTAATCGGAATCTTTATGATTCTATTCTATATTGCAGTCGGCATTCTGTTTATCCTTAACATATTTGATACAATCGATCATACTGTAAGCATCATTGTAGGAGCCTTGTTATGCGCCTATGGAGTCTTCCGTGCTTACCGCCTCTATATTGGCACCCGGCAGTAACCGCATTAAATAAATACGTTGCGATTTAAACCGCGTACCCTCCCTGCAGTCAAAATAATAGTTAGCAAGAATCTATATGAAAAAAATAGGACTCTTATGCATGGTGGCTTTCCTATCGCTGGCCATATGTGGATGCGCAAAAGTAAAGCGTGGTGAATACGCCAAAGGAACGGCCACAATATTCTGTGATGACGGCTTCAAGCGTATTCTTGATGAAGAGATTGAGGTGTTCGAATACTCTTATCCCGGCTCTTCAATCATCCCATTCTATGTAAGCGAGCAAGAAGCCCTCGATACATTCCTTACCGACGGCACGCAGGCTATCATAGTCACAAAGGAGCTCACAAAAGAGCAAAAAGACTACATGAAAAAGAAATATAAGCGTGTGGTCCGCTCCCATTGCATAGCTGTGGATGCAGTAGCCTTGATTACAAATAAGGATAATCCAGTGCAGGCACTTTCGACAACCGAGATTGGAGAAATTCTGAATGGAAAAATCACAAAATGGACTCAGCTCGCAGCCAACGATACAGCGGCCATAAAAATTGTATTCGACAATGCCGGATCTTCCGCAGTAAGCTATATGCGTGATAGATTCATGCCGGAAGGAACGAAAATATCCGACAATCCGAATGCGTTTGCCCAGAAAAATAATGCCGCAGTATTTGATATTGTTAAAAAAGATAAATCCGCACTTGGCATTATTAGCGTAAGCTGGCTTGGTGATGATCTGAGTTTTGCAAAAGATGTCCCCGTCGACAAACGCTATGAGGATTATCAGAATCAGGCCGATACGATTGCAACCAATCTCACTACGGAGGTTAATGTCATTAAGGTAAGCAACCCCACTGAAAAGAATGATTTCGATCCCACGGCATATAAGCCTTATCAGGTATATATAAATTCGGGAGAATATCCGTTATTTAGAAAAGTATATATGATTTCCACGGCCTCCAACTCAACTGTGCTCTACAGTTTCTACACATTTGTCACCGGATTTGCCGGCCAGAAAATCATATCCCGTACGGGCATCCTTCCCTACAATGTAAGTGCAAGGGTCGTACAGCTTAAATGACATATTGTATCAACAAGTAACCAAGATAACAATAAACCTATAATCAAAGATATGAACATCAAGCGATTTCTTATGATTTGCCTTGTGGGAGCGTCTCTATCTGCCTACGCCCAGACGGATGTAGAAGGCCGGGAGTATTACAAGGCTGATCAGCTCGACAACGCCAAAGACCTTCTTTCGCGCAGTCTGAACAACCCGGCAACAAACAAGGCCGTATCAAATTATTATCTCGGCATGATAGCCGTGGATGAGAACAATTATGCTGAGGCCAACAAATATTTCCAGGCCGGAATTCAGGCTGATGCCAATTATGCATATAATTACGTCGGACTCGGCCTTGCTGACCTCAAGAAGAATGACGAAAAGGCTGCTGAGAACAATTTCAAACAAGCCCGTAAACTCGGTGGGAAAGATTCATCCGTAGAAATAGCAATTGCAAATGCCTACAATGATGTTGATCCTATCAAATATGAGAAAGCAATATCAAAATGCGTGGATAAAGCCCGCAAGATGAATGTGAAGAATCCGGATATCTACGTATTCGAGGGAGATCGTTACCGCTCAAAGAAAGACATCGGTAATGCTGCCGCACAATATGAGATGGCCGTATCAAGCGATAAAAACGAATCAGCTGCCTATGTGAAATACGCCAACCTCTTCACAATGGTCAACCCTGATTACGCCATCAAGATGCTGAAGGATCTGCTAAGCGTTAATCCTCAATCAGCTCTTGGTCAGCGTGAGCTTGCCAATGCATATTACAATGCTAAGGATTTCACCAATGCAGCAAAAGAGTATGGAAAATATGTAAACAATCCTGCCCACTTCAAGAAGGACGAGGATCGTTACCNNTTTCACATAGGCAGCTGATTCGTTTAGAAATTCCAGGATGGATATGATTATGCTACCAAACTGCTGAAAGAGAATCCCAACAACTTCACGGCTCAGCGTTTCCAATTTATGAACGCCGCACAGCTGAAGAGTCTGCAAGATCAGTATCTGCCATTGGCAGAAGCACTTTATGCAGCTCATAAAGCCAACCCGAAGAACAATAAGTTCGCCGCAATCGATTATACCCTTATTGCCGACGAATTGTCGAAGGCTAAGCGAGTTGACGAGGCAGTAGCAGTGCTTAAGGAAGCCATGGCTGAGATACCAGATAACGCTTCATTCGACAAGCAGCTGGCCATGACATACGTGGATCAGAATCATCTTGGATTGGCAGCCGACGCATATAAGGGCTATTTGGCAAAAATTGAGAATCCAGGCTACAACGACTTTATCCAGCAGGCCACATTCTCATTCTATGCAGGAGTAGAGAACGCTAATGATCCGGCGCTTAAGGCAAAATGCTTTGCCGAGGCCGGAGAATACGCCGATAAGGCAAAGGAAGCATATCCTGGCCATTATAAGCCTCTCAAGATGAAAGGTGACATCGCTAAGCAAACCGCTGATAAGGATCATATCAATAGCGCGGCCGTGCCCTTCTACGAGGAAGCTATCGCCGACCTTGAAGGGAGTGAGAATCCCTCACGCTACAGCTCCGATGCCAAAGAGATGTACAACTACATGGGCAACTATTGGCTCGACCAAAAGAATGTGACAAAGGCCAAGGAGTACTTCAACAAGTATCTGCAATACGATCCCAACAATGCTGCATACCACCAGTTTGTGGATAGCCTGAAGTAAAAATCTATTTCACCACAAAAATATTTTAAATAGGATGCGCCAATGGCGTGTCCTATTTTGTATTCTTAAGGTTTTTTTGTATTTTTGCACATTAAAGCAAAGATAGCCATGATAGGCATTTCTTGCTGCAATTAGACAATATAACGGAAGACTGCAGTCATGCCAAAAGTCATTAAAATTAAAAAGGGATTGAATATCCCCCTCACCGGTGAAGCCTCGGGACCAATAGTCCGCGACAGCTACACGCGCATTTTCGGGATAGTGCCCGATGATTATCCGGGATATAAATGGAAAGCGGCTGTAAAGGATGGAGACGACATAGCCGCAGGTGCCCCACTCCTTTTTGCAAAAGAGGATGAGAAAATAAAACTCGTTTCCCCTGTAGCCGGAAAAGTCATTACAGTCAAGCGAGGAGAAAGGCGAAAGATTGAATATGTTTCCGTCGAAGCCTCCGATACACAAAATCCCATGGTGAAAGTATCGGCTGCAAACGCTGATGATATAATCGCTGCTCTGAAAGAAACAGGTCTCTTTTCCATGCTTCGTCAGCGACCCTTCGACATGGTTCCGTTTATGGCCGGGTTGCCACGCGACATCTTCGTGACCGCTTTCGATACAGCCCCTCTTGCCGGCGAAATTATCAAACCAGAAGATAAATCAAATCTTGAATCGGGATTGAAGATTCTATCCGGACTGACTTCAGGCAAAGTATATCTCTCGGTCAAGGCCGGCAGCGGCATCACTTCAGCAACGGCCGAAGTATTTGAATTCGAAGGGCCTCATCCGGCTGGTAATGTGGGTGTGCAGATTGCCAAAATCAAACCGATAAATAAAGGGGAGTTCGTATGGACTCTCAACGCGGCAACCGCTGTAAGAATCGGCAAGCTCTTTAGTGATGGAATACTCGACTTCTCGACGACTGTTGCAATAACAGGCCCCGAAGTAAAAAGTCCTCATTTTGTGCAGACCCTGATAGGAGCTTCCATAAAAAGTCTTATAGGCGATAACCTGAAAAAAGATGGTAAGCCCCGGGTTATTTCCGGCGATGTCCTTACAGGCAAGCAAGTGGATCCTGAAGATGGTTTCCTTCGTTATCCTTATCGCCAGATTACTGTGATTCCGGAGGGAGATACGGCTGATGAGTTCATGGGATGGGCATCACTGAATCCGGCAAAATATAGCGTGAAGCACTCCTTCCCCACCTTCCTTCACAAACTCGGCAAGCCCTTCAACTTCGACGCACGAATACGGGGCGGACACCGCGCCATGATTCTTAGCAACGAATATGACAAGGTATTCCCCTTCGATATCTATCCTGAATATCTTATCAAGGCGATCATGGCCAAAGATATTGAGAAGATGGAACAACTTGGCATCTACGAGGTGGCTCCGGAGGATTTTGCCCTCCCGGAGTTCGTTGATACTTCCAAGATTGAATTGCAGAAAATCGTACGTCAAGGTCTTGATTATCTGCGTCAAGAGACAATATAAACAATTCAATACCTGCATAAAGTGAAAGGTTTAAAAAGAAATATCGACAAGATAAAGCCGAATTTCGAAAAGGGTGGTAAATATAGCAAGCTCCATTCCGTTTTCGATGGTTTTTATACTTTCCTGTTCACGCCCAACGAGACATCAAAAAGCGGAGTGCACATCCACGACAGCAACGACTCCAAGCGCACGATGATCATAGTAGTGCTTGCACTTCTCCCCTGCTGCCTCTTTGGAATGTGGAACATTGGATATCAGCATTTTCTTGCCATAGGAAGCACCGAAAGGAATATATTCAGCCTCTTCTTCTACGGCTTCTGGGCAGTCCTTCCTCAAATCCTCACGGCTTATATAGTCGGCCTCGGGATTGAGTTCATCATCGCCCAGATCCGGGGTCACGAGATTCAAGAAGGATTTCTCGTTTCCGGCATATTGATTCCTATGATTTGTCCCGTCGACACTCCTTGCTGGATGCTTGCGGTAGCCGTGGCTTTCTCCGTGATTTTCGTAAAAGAAGTGTTCGGAGGCACCGGTTACAACTTCCTGAACGTGGCTCTTGCCACCCGGGCTTTCCTCTTCTTCAGCTATCCTTCCAAGATGAGCGGCGACAACGTATTCGTGAAATTAGGTTCAGATATGGCTGTCGACGGCTATTCCGGAGCAACTCCTCTTGGCCAACTTGCTTCTCAAGCGGAACCGGGAGCCGTAATGAACGATATTCTCGGAGGGTCGCTGAGCTTTCAAGATATTTTCTTCGGGCTCTATCCCGGTTCATGGGGCGAGACTTCCACCTTCTGCATCCTTCTCGGAGCATTGGTGCTTCTTCTCACAGGAATGGGCAATTGGCGCATCATGCTGTCGGCTTTGGTAGGAGGCCTTGCAATGGCTTGCATCGCCCACAACTGGGCAACTCCCCTATATCCATGCAGCTACCTTGACCCTATATCCCAAATTTGCCTCGGAGGATTCATGTTTGCCATAGTCTTTATGGCTACTGACCCCGTCACAGCATGTCGTACAAGAATAGGGCAATATATCTACGGCCTATTGATCGGCATAATCGCAATTCTTATCCGATGCTATAATTCAGGTTACCCCGAAGGAGCAATGCTTGCAGTCCTTCTGATGAACTGCTTTGCCCCCCTTATCGACTATTGTGTTGTCAATTTCAATATCCGCAAACGAATGCGCCGGCTAACCCTCCGCAATTAATACCATCGCCATGAATCGTCAAAGTAATTTATATACCATTATTTATTCCGTGATATTGGTGGCCGTGGTAGGAGTGCTCCTCTCAGTAGTGTATCAAGTCCTCCGCCCCAAGCAGATAGAAAACATCCAGAACGACACCAGAAAACAAATTTTGGCCGCAGCCCTCATCACGGTTGACAAAGGCCAGAATGTAGCAGATGTTTTTGCCGACCATATCAAAGATTCCTATATAGTCAATTATGAAGGGCAACGCATAGACGGAAATATGAATCCCTTCGATGTGAAAATAGCCAACGAAGTGAAGCGACCGGCCGATGAACGACTTCTCCCGGTGTATGAATGCACCACCGACGGCTCTATAAAATATATCATCCCTGTCTATGGAGCGGGTCTCTGGGGGCCGATATGGGGATATATCGCCTTTGACTCTAACGGCGATACCATATACGGAGCCTATTTCGCCCATCAGGGCGAAACACCCGGACTTGGCGCAGAAATCGAAAAGCCGGCTTTCCAGAAGCAATTCGAGGGAAAGGACGTATTCGCTTCCGATGGAGAATTCCAGTCGGTGAAAGTTGTAAAGAACGGTCAGGAACCGGCCACCGGCGCATGGGTTCATGCCATTTCTGGAGGAACCATCACGTCGCAAGGCGTTCAGAAAATGCTCTACGAATCACTCGAACCTTACACAGCCTTCCTAAAGGGGCTTAATAATACTGAAAGCAAATGAACTGGAAGAAATCATTCATACCGCTGGTAAACCCTTTGTCGAAGGAGAACCCGGTAATCGTGCAGGTGCTTGGTATCTGTTCAGCCCTTGCTGTAACGGCAAAGATGGAGCCGGCTGTTGTCATGACCATCTCTGTGACAGCTGTCCTGGCATTAGCCAATGTAATCATCTCCCTGCTTAGAAAGACAATCCCGCAGTCAATCCGAATCATAGTCCAGCTTGTTGTGGTGGCTGCCCTTGTAGTCATCGTGGATCAGGTGCTGAAGGCGTACACATATGATGTAAGCAAAGCCTTGTCAGTATTCATCGGGTTGATAATCACCAATTGCATCATCATGGGACGCCTCGAGGCATTTGCCCTCAACAACCGTCCTTGGCCCGCTTTTCTCGATGGGATCGGCAATGGCCTGGGATATGGTATCATTCTTATTACCGTCTCATTCTTCCGTGAATTGCTCGGAAGCGGAACATTGTTTGGATATCAGATTTTCCCGAATTGGTGGTATGAAGCCGGATATGCCAACAATGGCCTGATGATCCTCCCCCCAATGGCCCTTATCGTCGTGGCTTGCATTATCTGGGTACATCGTGCCTACAATAAAGACCTGCAAGAATAATATTACCGTCATATAGAGAAGAATCATATGGAAAACCTTAATTTGTTTATCCGGTCGATTTTTATCGACAACATGATATTCGCCTATTTCTTAGGTATGTGTTCCTATCTGGCGGTATCGAAGAATGTAAAGACAGCTGTGGGACTTGGAGTAGCCGTCACATTCGTGCTGATGATCGCTCTTCCCGTGACATGGTGCATCAACCAATATATTCTCCTCCCGGGGTCGTTAAGCTGGCTTGGCGAGGAATATGCGGAGACCGATCTTTCGTTCCTCGGATTGATAATGTTCATTTCCGTGATCGCCGCTTTAGTGCAGATTCTGGAGATGGTGATAGAGAAATACGCTCCGGCTCTCTATAATTCGCTGGGAATATTTCTACCATTGATAGCTGTGAACTGTGCAATCCTCGGAGCCGTATTGTTTATGCAGCAACGCGATTTCTCCAATGCATGGACAGCCACAGTCTACGGTGTAGGCTCCGGAATAGGATGGCTTCTCGCCATTGCCTGTCTTGCTGCTATACGTGAACGTCTCGACCAGTCGAAAGTGCCGGCGCCGTTGCGTGGAATTGGAATTACTTTCATCATTACCGGCCTCATGGGAATTGCTTTCATGAGCTTCCTCGGTATTAAACTTTGAATTGGCAAGCCTTATGTATCAGCTTTGTATCATAAATTGGAATAATATCTTAGTGGCTTCTATCATCTTTCTGGTGATAGTGCTGGCACTCACAATCGTGCTGCTCGTTTGCAAGCACTGGCTTGTAAATTCCGGAGAAGTCGCAATCGACATCAACGATGGCTCCAAGATTCTCCATGCTCCTGCCGGAAAATCATTGTTGGCAACGCTCGGTGACAATGGCGTACATCTTTCATCAGCCTGCGGCGGAAAAGGAAGCTGCGGACAATGCAAGGTTCAAGTGATTTCCGGAGGTGGCGACATTCTTCCTACCGAAGCGGTCCATTTCTCGCGTAAAGAGATAAAAGACCATTGGCGACTCGGATGCCAGGTGAAGGTTAAGGGCGATCTTGCCATAAAGGTTTCTGAATCAGCTCTCGATGTCAAGGAATGGGAGTGCGAGGTGATTTCTAATAAGAATGTAGCTACCTTCATCAAGGAATTCATTGTAAAACTCCCGGAAGGAGAGCACATGAACTTCATTCCCGGAAGCTATGCACAGATTCGTATCCCGAAGTATCAGATGAGTTATGATGCCGATATCGATAAGTCGCTGATCGGAGATGAATACCTGCCCGCATGGAAGAATTTCGGACTCTTTACTCTCTCTGCAAAGAATGATGAGGAGACTGTAAGAGCATATTCCATGGCCAATTATCCGGAGGAAGGCGACCGCATAATGCTGACCGTCAGAATTGCAACACCTCCTTTCAAACCGAAACCTCAGGTTGGTTTCCAGGATGTTCCGCCGGGTATCGCCTCAAGCTACATATTTTCCCTCAAGCCCGGCGACAAGGTAATGATGTCGGGTCCTTATGGAGATTTCCATCCTATCGTTGATTCAAAGGCGGAGATGATTTGGGTTGGTGGTGGTGCCGGTATGGCTCCACTCCGCGCACAGATAATGTGGATGACAAAAACCCTTCACACTACCGACCGGAAGATGCATTATTTCTATGGCGCGCGAGCTTTAAACGAAGTATTCTATCTTCAGGATTTTCTGCAACTTGAAAAAGAGTTCCCGAACTTTAAATTCCATCTTGCCCTCGACCGTCCGGATCCTGCAGCAGATGCCGCAGGAGTAGCCTATACTCCAGGATTTGTACACGATGTCATGTATAAAACCTATCTCAAGGATCATCCGGCTCCGGAAGACATAGAATATTATATGTGTGGTCCCGGCCCCATGAGCAATGCAGTGAATAATATGTTGTATAATCTGGGTGTTGAACCGAGTTCAATCCACTATGACAACTTCGGTGGCTAAGCAGGTGAATAGCAGACATTCCGAAAATGACAGTTAATAAGCATCAACATTCTTAAATCTAACCATATACACCAATGAAAAGAGACAACGAGGTATTTGAGATTATCGACCGCGAGCACCTACGCCAACGTCGCGGAATCGAACTTATTGCCAGTGAAAATTTCGTCAGCGACGAAGTGATGCGCGCAATGGGTTCGTGCCTCACCAACAAATATGCCGAAGGCTACCCTGGCAAACGCTACTACGGTGGATGTCAGGTAGTAGACGAGGCTGAGAATCTCGCCATCGAGCGTGCGAAAAAACTTTTCGACGCAGAATGGGCCAACGTCCAGCCCCATAGCGGAGCGCAGGCCAACATGGCAGTCTTTATGGCTTGCCTTGAGCCGGGTGATAAATTCATGGGGATGGATCTATCCCATGGCGGCCACCTTAGTCATGGTAGCCCGGTGAACTTCTCCGGTCTGATGTTCCAACCTATCAGCTATACCGTAGATAAGGAAACCGGACGTGTGAATTATGAGGAAATGGAAGAAAAGGCCCGTGCCGAGCGTCCGAAACTGATCATTGCCGGCGCAAGTGCCTACAGCCGCGAATGGGATTATGCGCGTATCCGCAAGCTCGCCGATGAAATCGGGGCTATCTTCATGGTCGATATGGCTCACCCGGCCGGACTCATAGCCGCCGGTCTGCTCGATAATCCCGTGAAACATGCCCATATCGTAACTACTACCACTCACAAGACTCTCCGGGGTCCGCGTGGAGGCTTGATTCTGATGGGTAAAGATTTCGACAATCCATGGGGAAAGAAAACTCCCAAGGGCGAGATAAAGAAAATGTCGGCTATTCTCGACTCAGCCGTATTCCCGGGTGTACAGGGAGGTCCGCTTGAGCATGTGATCGCCGCTAAAGCTGTAGCTTTCGGAGAATGCCTCCAACCTGAATGGAAGGAGTATGCCACTCAGGTGAAGAAAAATGCCGACGCACTGGCTAAAGCTCTCGTAAAACGGGGTTATAAACTAATCTCTGATGGCACCGACAATCATTGCATGCTGGTCGACCTCCGGACTAAGTTCCCCGACATGAGTGGCAAAAAGGCAGAGCGAGTTCTTGTTGAAGCTGATATTACGGCCAACAAAAACATGGTGCCATATGATAGCCGCAGTCCGTTCCTCACAAGCGGCCTTCGCTTCGGCACAGCCGCCATTACCACTCGCGGTGCCAAGGAAGATTTGATGGATACTATCGCAGAGTTCATCGACCGCGTGCTTTCCGATGCCGACAATCCTGAGACAATCAAGACCGTACGTCAGGAAGTGAATGAGTTAATGAACAATTATCCCATGTTCGCCTGGTAAAATCAGATAATATCACCTCCGACTCCGGGAATGATTGATTCCTTCCCGGAGTCTTCATAAATAATCCGGCTGCCGAACTTTGCCTTCCGGAGTCAATACAAAGAGAAGATGCACACACAATCCATTGAAAATATTGAATGGCCTTCCCAAATATTCGTTACGGGAATCGATACTGATGCCGGGAAAAGTTATGCAACAGGCTGGCTTGCCCGATTGATGATGGAGCAAGGAAAGCGTGTGATCACCCAGAAATTTATCCAGACCGGAAACATCGACTTTTCAGAAGACATAATGTTGCATAGGAAAATAATGGGTATTCCCCCGCAACCGGCCGACCTCATTCATATCACGGCTCCCGTAATTTTTTCATATCCCGCATCGCCGGAACTTTCGGCGAGGATAGATAATCGGGAGATTGATTTATCAGTTATTTCTGAGGCAACCGAGACCTTATCGGAGCAATATGATAATGTACTCATAGAAGGTGCCGGGGGATTGATGGTTCCCATCACAAAGGATTTCTTATGTATTGACTATATTAGCCGTCATAAACTACCGGTAATACTCGTGACTAATTCACGACTCGGCTCAATCAATCATACGCTCCTCTCCCTCGCGGCAATCGCAGCCCATCATATCCGTCTATTCGCAATTGTCTATAATCCCCACTTTGATAAGGATAAAGTCATTGCTGACGATACCCGGATATTCATACGCGACTGGTGCTCTTCACACTTCCCGGATTCGCTATTCTTGGAAATGCCCGAATTATAATTGCACCTTGAATAGAAGTTTAAACTCAAATCTTATCCGCTCTTCGTAGATACTCTCCGGCATGAACTTCACGGAATAGATTATTAATATTAAATTAATGAATTCTGACACGACGCAACTCTCCGAACCGACACGTTACACCGTAAGCATATCCAAACAAGAGCTGGCCCTACTCCCGGCAGCCGTGTATTCGGGGAAAGTGATAGTGGTTGACACGCCGGAAGATGCTGCCAAAGCCGCCGATATCCTTAGCTCTGAATCCATAATCGGATTCGACACTGAAACGAAACCCAGCTTTAAGCGCGGTCAAATGAATCAAGTGGCCCTGCTTCAACTTTCCACACATACATCCTGTTTTCTGATTCGGCTGAATCACATCGGCCTGCATCCTGCCATCAGAGCAATTCTCGAAAGCAAGAATTACTTGAAAGTGGGCGTTTCAATTCACGATGATTTCCATCATCTTTCAAGGATATACAACTTAAAACCATCGGGATTCGTCGACCTTCAATCATTTGTAAAGCAATTCAATATTGCCGATAATAGTCTATCAAGAATCTTCGGAATCCTCTTTAATCAAAGAATCTCAAAAGGGCAGCGTCTTACAAATTGGGAAGCGCATACTCTTACCCCACATCAGCAGTAACGTCTCTCCATTGCGAACCAA
>DAAI01000051.1 GCA_001701105.1 Bacteroidales bacterium GP1 | reverse complement strand
TCAGCCAGTATGGATTGCCGAAATGTGGGAGAATCGGCTACAGTTCAGAGGGGTCTGAAAGAGCCTCTATCACTCCCACTCGATTGTTGCAGGGGGTTTGGAGGAGATGTCGTAGACTACGCGGTTAACGCCTCGGACGCGGTTGATGATTTCGTTGCTTACGTTTGCGAGGAATTCGTAGGGGAGGTGTACCCAGTCGGCGGTCATGCCATCGGTGCTGATTACGGCGCGTAGTGCTACACAATTCTCGTATGTGCGACCGTCGCCCATCACGCCCACCGTCTGCACCGGCAGGAGCATGGATCCGGCTTGCCATACGCTATCGTATAGGCCTTCTCGCTTTAGGGCATCGATGAATATTCGGTCGGCCTGACGGAGCACGTCGACTTTCTCCGGGGTTACTTCACCAAGGACGCGGATTCCGAGTCCGGGGCCCGGGAACGGATGTCGGCCAAGGAGCTCCTGCGGCATATTCAGTTCGCGCCCTACGCGGCGCACTTCGTCCTTAAACAGGAGCCGGAGTGGTTCGACCACTTTAAGGCTCATGTCTTTCGGGAGACCTCCGACATTGTGGTGACTCTTGATTGTGGCCGAGGGGCCATTGACCGACATACTCTCTATCACATCGGGATAAATCGTGCCCTGCCCGAGCCATTTTGCACCTTCTATTTTCTTGGCTTCTGCATTGAATACTTCAATGAAGTCGCGTCCTATTATTTTGCGTTTCTGTTCCGGATCGGTCACGCCTTTAAGGTCGTTGAAGAATCGGTCGGCGGCACGCACGCCTGTTACGTTGAGGCCGAGGTCCTTGTAGGATTCCATCACTTCTTCAAATTCGTTGAGGCGCATGAGTCCGGTGTCGACGAATATGCAGTATAAATTCGGTCCTATAGCGCGGTGAAGGAGCATCGCGGCCACTGATGAATCGACGCCACCGGAGAGGCCGAGGATTACTTTATCGTTGCCTAATTTTCCCTTCAATTCGGCCACGGTTGTCTCGATAAATGATGCTGCGCTCCAATTGCCTTTGCATCCGCATATGCCGAGCACGAAGTTGCCGAGGAGTTTCATACCGTCGGTGGAATGATATACTTCAGGGTGGAATTGTATACCCCATGTGTCTTCTCCTTCAACATGAAAGGCGGCCACTCTGACATTCTCTGTGCTGCCGATTATATGGAATGAATCGGGCACATTGGTGATTGTATCGCCGTGCGACATCCATACTTGAGTGGGCGAGGGCATTCCGGCCATCAGGGGGTCGACGGGGTCTGTGACGGTAAGCATAGCGCGGCCGTATTCGCGGGCAGGGGTGGGCTCGACTGTGCCGCCGGCGAGCATGGCCATATATTGTGCGCCATAGCAAACTCCGAGCAGGGGCACTTTGCCCCGGAAGGGATCAAGAGCGGGATGGGGGGCGCCCTCCTCCGTGACTGAATAGGGGCTTCCGGAGAGGATAATGCCGCGTACGTTGGGATCAATCTCGGGGATCTTGCTGTAGGGGTGGATCTCGCAGTAAACGTTCAGCTCCCGGATTCGTCGTCCGATGAGCTGGGTGTATTGCGACCCGAAATCTATTATAAGTATTTTTTCCATGTCTCAGTGTAAATGGAGTTATTGCACCATTCAATTACCGGGTGAATAGTTGGGTGCTTCTTTGGTGATTGTCACGTCGTGGGGATGATTTTCGATCACGGCCGCCGAAGTGATGCGCACGAACCGGGCATTGTGGAGGGCATCGATATTCCTGGCGCCACAGTAGCCCATTCCGGAGCGAAGGCCGCCAATCACCTGGTATACTGTCTCCCCGAGTGTACCCTTGTAAGGGACACGGGCCACGATTCCTTCCGGCACGAGTTTTGAGGCCTCGTTGGTATCTCCTTGGAAATATCTGTCCTTTGAGCCGGCCTGCATCGCCTCAACGGAACCCATTCCGCGGTAAGCCTTAAATTTCCGGCCGTTATAGATGATAGTCTCGCCTGGAGATTCTTCCACGCCGGCAAACATCGAGCCCATCATCACAGAGTCGCCACCGGCTGCGAGAGCCTTTACAATATCGCCGGAATAACGGAGTCCGCCGTCGGCAATCACGGGGATGCCGAAGGCATGGGCTGCGGAGGCGGCGTCAAAGATGGCGGTGAGCTGGGGTACGCCTACACCGGCCACTATGCGTGTGGTGCAAATCGAGCCGGGGCCAATACCGACCTTGATTCCGTCGGCACCGGCTTTTACTAGGAATTCGGCAGCCTCGGCGGTGGCGATGTTGCCGACTACCACGTCGAGTTCAGGGAATTCCGATTTTATGGCCTGCAATGTGCGCACCACATTCGCGGAGTGGCCATGGGCCGTATCGACTACCACTGCGTCCACTCCGTTTTCCACGAGGGCTGCCACGCGTTTAAGGCTATCACCGGTGACTCCCACCCCAGCGGCCACTCTCAACCGCCCTTTTGAATCCTTGCAGGCTGTCGGATATTCGCTGATTTTAGTAATGTCGCGATATGTGATGAGGCCGATAAGACGATTATCATCATCCACTACCGGGAGCTTCTCAATCTTATTGCGGAGCAGGGTCTCCTTAGCGGCGGCGAGGTCGGGAGAGCCGGTTGTGATAAGATTATCACGGGTCATCACATGCTCTACGGCCATTGCCATGTCCGACTGGAATCGGAGGTCGCGGTTGGTGATTATTCCTATGAGATGACGGGTGTCGTCGATTACGGGGATTCCGCCGATTTTATTTTCGCGCATCATCCTGAGGGCATCGCCCACAGTGGCATCGCGAGTTATTGTCACGGGGTCATAGATCATGCCTGAGTCGGCGCGTTTCACCTTGCGTACCTGCGCGGCCTGTGCCTCGATGGGCATATTCTTGTGGATAACTCCAATTCCGCCTTCTCTGGCGATTGCTATTGCCAGAGGGGCTTCCGTGACGGTATCCATCGCGGCCGAAACAAGCGGAATCTTCAACTCTATGTTGCGTGAAAACCGGGTATTGAGATTCACCTTGTCGGGAGTTACTTCAGAGAAAGCCGGCACAAGGAGAACATCATCGAAGGTGAAACCTTCCTGAACAATTTTTTCTGATTGAAATGACATATTAAGAGAGTTGAATTAGAAGTTAGCCAATTCGGGAGCTGTAATGAAAGTCTGTTCACGATCGGGCCCGACAGAAACGAGACCTACTGGCACACCGGTGATTTCCTCGATTCGGCGCAGATAGCGGCGTGCATTCAGGGGAAGATCATCAAGGCTCTTAGCTGCGGTAATATCCTCTTTCCAGCCGGGTAATTCCTCATAAACAGGCTTCACCCTCTCAAGGGCGGCGATGGTGGAAGGGGGATTTTCAATCACCTCACCGTCAAGTTCATATCCGGTGCATAGTTTCAGGGTGTCAATGCCTGACAGGACATCGAGAAGCGTAATAGCCCAATGCGTTATTCCGGAGAGGCGTGAAGTATAGCGTGCTACGGAAAGGTCCAGCCATCCTATCCGGCGGGGGCGTCCGGTAACGGTGCCATATTCATGGCCTCGTTCACGGATACCGTTGCCGATTTCGTCAAAAAGCTCTGTCGGGAAAGGCCCTTCACCCACGCGGGTGCAATAAGCCTTTAATACTCCCGCCACATTGCCGATCCAGTGAGGGGCGATTCCTGCACCGACCGGCACCGAAGATGCCGAGGGGGTTGAGGATGTCACGAAAGGATATGTTCCATGGTCGATGCAGAGCATCATACCCTGCGCTCCTTCAAACAATACGTGCTTGCCTTGGCGGAGGGCAGAGTCAATAAGCACGGCAGTATCGGTGATCATGGGCTTCAGACTCTTTGCAATCTCCATGTATTGCTCATAAATTCTGTCGGCCTCCAGCTCCGGGAGTCCGAGAGCCTTCAGTTCGGGATTCTTCACTGCGAGGGCTGCTTCGAGGCGGTTGCGGAAATATTCCGGCTCGAGAAGGTCGCCGATGCGGAGTCCCGTGCGGCTGTACTTATCGGCATAAGCGGGGCCTATACCCTTCTTGGTAGTGCCGATCTTGGCGTCGCCTCGCCCTTGTTCATAAGCACCGTCGAGCATTGAATGCCATGGCATCACCATGGCTGCACGAGTGGAAATTTTAAGCTGATAGTCGGTGATGCCCTGATCGTGTAGCTTCTGAAGCTCGGCGATCAGCGATACAGGATTCACCACCATTCCATTTCCCATCACATTGACCGTGCGTGGATTGAATATGCCCGAAGGGATGCTTTGCAGGGAATATTTATGGCCGTCGAACATCACGGAATGTCCGGCATTATTACCTCCTTGATAGCGCACCACCATATCCGCTTTGCGTGCGAACCAGTCGGTGATTTTGCCCTTGCCTTCGTCACCCCATTGAGAGCCGACAACCACTAAAGTGTTCTTATCCATTGCGTCCAAAGACTTTATTATAGATGTAATCCACGTTCTTGAGATAATAATCGAGGGTGAAGCAGGCTTCAAGTTCCTCGTCAGTGAGATTTGCGGCCACAACGGGATCCTGTCGCAGCAACTCTGCATATGGTTTTCCCTCAGCCATTGCCCGCATGGCGATGGGTTGCACAGTATCGTATGCCTTTTCGCGGACGAATCCTTTCCCTATCAGAGCGTTCATCACGCGCTGCGCGAAAATCACGCCATTGGTCATATAGATATTGCTCTTCATGCGCTCGGGGAAAACGGTGAGGTTGCCGAGGATGCCCTGCATCCTATTGAGCATATAGTCGAGCAGCATTGTGGCATCCGGAAGGATGATACGCTCCGTGGCAGAGTGTGAGATGTCGCGTTCATGCCAGAGCGCCACATTTTCATATGCTGTCTGCATATATCCGCGCAGCACCCTCGCGCATCCGCACATATTCTCCGATCCGATCGGGTTTCGCTTATGCGGCATCGCGCTGGAACCTTTCTGGCCTTTGCCGAATGCTTCCTCCACTTCGTGTACCTCCGTGCGCTGAAGATTCCGCACTTCCATGGCCATTTGCTCTATCGAGGCTCCTATGAGCGCAATCGAGGCGAGATACCATGCATGGCGGTCGCGCTGGATCACCTGCGTCGACACGTCGGCCGACTGGATGCCAAGATGCTCGCATACATATTCCTGCACAAAAGGCGGAATATTGGCGTAATTACCCACGGCGCCGCTCATCTTGCCGGTCTCAACGCCCCTGGCGGCCATATCGAAACGCTCGACATTACGCTGCATCTCCGAGTACCAGAGCACCCATTTGAGTCCGAACGAAGTAACATCGGCATGAATGCCGTGCGTGCGCCCCATGCAGGGGGTGTCTTTATATTTGAGGGCCTGGCTCTTGAGCATTTCCAGGAAGTTTCTCAGGTCGTCGCGGAGGATGTCGTTGGCTTGCTTGATAAGATAGCCGTTGGCCGTATCGACCACATCAGTGCTCGTGAGTCCGTAATGAATCCATTTGCGCTCCTCGCCAAGGCTTTCCGACACTGCGCGCGTGAAAGCTACGATGTCGTGACGGGTCTGCTCTTCAATCTCTTTAATACGAGGGATTGAGAACGTGGCTTTGGCATATAGTTTCTCTATATCTTCGGGTGGCACCACCCCTAATTCGCGCCATGCCTCGGCGGCAAGCAGCTCGACTTTGAGGTAAGCGTCGAATTTATTCTGTTCCGTCCATACGGAACGCATTTTTTCGCGTGAATAACGCTCTATCATGAGTTGTCAGTATGCTAATCTTAATAAATCAATAGGAAATATGAATCACTCCGCATTCTTCTCCATCCGGCGGAGGAAGCATTCGAGAGTGTTCTCCATAAGGCAGGCGCGGGTCATTGGGCCGACTCCCCCCGGCACGGGGGTAATAAGGGCTGCGATGCTCTCACAAGCTGCGAAATCCACATCGCCGCAGAGTTTGCCGGTTTCCGGGTCGCGGTTTACCCCGACATCGATTACTGTGGCACCCGGTTTGATCATATCGGCACCGGCAAAGCGGGGTTTTCCGATAGCTACCACAAGGATGTCGGCTTTCGAAGCTATTTCGGGAAGATTCTTAGTGCGGCTGTGGGCCACGGTTACGGTGGCGTTCCTATCGAGAAGCATCTTGGCCATCGGGAGGCCGACGATATTGCTGCGTCCCACTACAACTGCCTTCTTACCTTCAATCTGCACGCCGGCATCGTCAAGCATACGGATTATGCCCTTCGGAGTGCATGGGGCGATGCAGGGGCGTTTCTGCCAGAGTGCGGCCACATTCGCAGGATGAAATCCGTCGACATCCTTTTCAGCACTGATGGCCTCGATCACTTTCTGCTCGTCAATATGCTTGGGCACGGGGAGCTGGACAAGAAGGCCATCGACTTCCGGATCATCGTTAAGGCGCTTT
Organism: Bacteroidales bacterium GP1; assembly: GCA_001701105.1. Lineage (GTDB taxonomy): Bacteria > Bacteroidota > Bacteroidia > Bacteroidales > Muribaculaceae > Lepagella. The sequence continues at coordinate 1,358 of DAAI01000051.1, read as the reverse complement.
ATCTCCGCAAGCAGAGCCTCCTCCGTTGTGTCGGCCGGCAGGCGGAGGGTTGTGGATTTGAATCCTACCTGTTCGGCATCCTTCCCTTTGGATTTTACGTACGACTGGCTCGCCGGATCATCTCCCACGAGAATCACCGCAAGGTGAGGCACGCGGCCATATCTGGCCTCACATTCCTTCACCTTGTCGGCCACCTCTTTCTTTGTCCGGGCGGCTAAGTCTTTACCATCTATAATCATATATCTGTTGGCTTATTAAATGAATTGAAAAATCCGGCATCCGTTGTCATGCCTCTGCGGCTCCTATATCGGAGCGGTGGAACAGACCCGGTGAAGCCTCGTGGATTTTCTTTGTCTCTTTCAGGGCTTTCGTACGCGCCTCAGCGAGAGTGGGGGCCGACTCGGTGACCATTATCACACGCCCTCCGGCCGACACAAGCTTGCCGCCGGCATCACGGGCTGTGCCCATATGGAACACCGTTGCCCCGCTCTCCTCTACAGCGAGTAAAGGAATATTCTTGGAATAGCTGCCAGGATAGCCTTCGGCGGCCAGAACAATTCCCAGACGCGTCTCAGGCTTCCATTCCCCTGTGCCTTTCGTTACGGACGAANNGGCGCGTACGAAAGCCCTGAAAGAGGAAGTCGGAGGCAAGGCGAGGGAGCACTACCTCCGTCTCCGGATCTCCGAAACGGGCATTGAATTCTATCACCTTAGGCACGCCGTTGTTAAGAATCAAGCCCCCGTAAAGGACTCCGGTAAAAGGCGTCCCTTCGTCGGCCAGGGCCTTCGCCACAGGCCGCATGATAGTATCGAGGGCTGTCTGGCGTATTTCGTCCGTAACGAAAGGCACAGGGGAATAGGCTCCCATGCCTCCCGTGTTGGGTCCGCGGTCGTTGTCAAAGGCGCGTTTATGATCCCGGGCCACGGCGAGGGGCCAGACTTTCTCTCCGTTTACGAGGCACATGAATGAGAACTCGGGGCCTTCGAGAAATTCCTCCACCACTACTCTGCCACTCCCGAATTCATCATCGAGAAGCATTGAGCGCAAGGCGCTCTCAGCCTCCTCATAGCTCTGGGCCACCACCACGCCTTTACCGGCGGCAAGGCCGTCGTATTTTATCACGACGCGGTCCGGTCCGGCCTTCACATATTCCAGAGCCTCCTCGAAATTGTCGAAAGTGCGGGATGAGGCAGTAGGGATATTGTAGCGGGCCATCAGATCCTTTGCAAACGCCTTGCTTGATTCTATCATCGCGGCGGCCTTGGAGGGGCCGAAAATGCGCAAGCCGCGCGCACGGAATGTATCGACAATACCGGCGGCAAGGGGCACTTCAGGCCCAACGATCGTGAGGTCGATG
>DAAI01000053.1 GCA_001701105.1 Bacteroidales bacterium GP1 | reverse complement strand
CCATAAAGCTCGGAAGTGGAAGCCTGATAAATGCGACACGATGACGTGAGTCCGCAAAGCCTAACGGCCTCAAGAATCCGGAGCACGCCGACGGCATCGACATTGGCAGTATATTCAGGAGAATCAAAACTCACCTGCACATGGCTCTGGGCCGCAAGGTTATAAATTTCATCAGGACGAACCTTGCTAATCACCTGCATTATTGACATTGAATCGCCAAGGTCGGCATAATGAAGGTGAAAGTTAGGTCGCCCTTCAAGGTGGGCGATTCTTTCACGATAGTCAACCGATGAGCGGCGAATCACGCCATGCACATCATAACCTTTCTCAAGCAGGAACTCGGACAGGAATGAGCCGTCCTGCCCTGTGACACCGGTGATAAGCGCTTTTTTCATTTGAATCTCGATTGGGTTGGTTTAGGATGCTTTTGGCATCAACACTGCAAATTTAGGCAAAAAATCCGTGATTTCCATGCAAATCATTTAATATTCCCCGGTATGGCAGCCGGAGGCTGAGCAACCGGTGGGGGATCGATATGCAGCCAACGTTTGAAATATCTTGTTATGAGCCAACTTATTGCTACGCATATGATATAGGCAGGCATAAACCGGAATGTGTTAGTTGCCTCGCAGGTAATGAATATGGCCATCAGCGGCGCGCCCGTGGCCGAGGCAAGCATAGCACTCATCCCCACAAGCGCAAGATACCATATATGCACCTCGGCTCCGGTAATAGTGGTGATGGCTGTTCCGAAAAATAATCCGGCTATTGTCCCAATGAACATTGCAGGCACAAATTTGCCCGCCACGCCGGCCGCATTGGCTCCACCCACCAGAATCCCCTTGATAAGAAGTATTGCCCCGGATATTATGAGGAGCCACATAGTAAGATGTGTGGAGTCGGTCAAGAAACTTTCCGTATATACGGATAGGGCATCGCCGTTTACGATTTGCGCTATCGAATCGCCACCTTCTCCATAAAGAATAGGGATGATGAAAATAGCTACGGATGTGACGCATCCCGCCGCCAAAATGCGCTGCCAGATGTGCGCCATCTTGCGGACCCGCATCTCAAACATTCGCATCGACCATAAATACCATACTCCATAAAGACCGCAGAACACACCCAGCCCAACAATCCAAATGAATAATGCAGGATCATAAGGATTAAGAAGGTCAAACTGAATGTCATACGTAAAGTCGCTCAGCGCGCTGGCGGTGACAGAAGCCAGCAGACAGGAAAGGACGAGAGCCATCACAGGGATGGTGGTCAGTTCCATGCCGAGCACCTCCAACGTGTAGAGGATACCCCCGACAGGCGACTTGAAGATCCCGGCAATGCCGGCTCCGGCTCCAACGCCAATCATAATCCTCATCCATTTCTGATCAAGGCGGAATCTGCGACTCACACCATTACCGAGCGCCGCCGCGCTATAGGCGCAGGGACCCTCGCTTCCGGCTGATCCTCCGAAGCCGACTGTGAATAAGCATCCGAGTAATGAATCGGCCACAACTCCGGGGTTTATGAAATTGGCGTGGTCTTTGTTAACAATCAATTTAAGATGCTCCGTGCCGTGTGCCACATTCCTGTGGCTGACAAACCGACGGTAAAGAGCCACAAGAATAAGGCCGGCAAATGGGAATAGAAGCAGCCAAAAGTCGGGCCGGCCGGGAACGAATGCGCACATTGCCCCATCCCTTATCAAACCTAATAGCCATTTCAACAAGGCAGCCAAGCCTCCGGCCAATAAGCCGGTAATTATGGAGGCCAAAATTATCCTTGTGGGCTCACTGATATTTCTGAGCTTCATTTCGGGTTCTGATTTATGTAACGTTCTTCTATCGAGCCGTCTCCAAAAATTGTAAACGATCCGATGCCGGAACGTTAATATAATTTATAACGGAGGAAGATGATTTTTTTGCATATTTCATCCTTTTTTTATATTTTTGTTGCTTAAAGACGCGAAGAAAACGCCGGCACAGGTTGCACTGAGAAGCAGTCCATACCCGGTGAACCCACTTCATGTCGACCACCTACATCCCTACACTATGAAACGGATAGCACTTATCCTCGCGGCAATCTCTATTTCCCTTTGGTTAGGAAGCTCAATGGCTTATGCCGCCCATTACGACATGGAACTTGAACGAGTCCGACTCCAGGCTGAACTTGCGAGAGCAAGAACTCCGGAGGACTCCTTAAAATTACTCTACGACTTATTCGACGTGGAAGACAGGACACGGAAGCGAGGCGTCGGTCTTGAAATTTATGAAGTGGCCACCCGGACGCAACGCTACGGAGAAAGCCTCGACATATTGCGTAACCTTGCCGGGTTTATATCCGATGAAAGGTTGCTCAATCAGCTTCTTGCCAATGCTAAAGATCTTCCGGAAAGCCGCGACCGCGACCAGACGGTGCTGTTCATACGCATGAAAATAATGAGCGCGAAATCGCGACGGATGACATATCCGCAGCAGCAAATGTATATCCGGGAGCTGATGGACTCGCTCCTCAAGCATCCTGATAAGAAATTTCAACAGGATATAGACAGCCGGATATTCGATCTCTATACAGTAGTGGCGATGCTGAGGAATGAGAATGTGAGTCCGATGTTGATAGAATATGTGGATAGTCTTAACAATCTTGCCCATGATCCTCGGCTTACATCCGATGCCATACGCAATCTCATATTCTCCGAAACAGCCAATATTTATACTGATGTGGGTATGCCCGCAAAGGCTATAAAGGCTGATGAATATCTGCTGAAGGTGATAACCGACCTCGAAAGCCGTTACCGCAAGATGGGGCGTAATTTCAGAAATTATGAAACGAACCGGTATATAAGCTATCGCCGGATGATGCGTAACTATAAGGGTATGTCACCAGAGGATGCCGACAGGGTTCAGTCCCGACTTCTTGAACTGAGCGCGATTAATAAGGAGATAAAGGCAGACATGATGACCAACGCCACGACTCCATATTATCTGATGGCTAAAGGGAAGAATGCTGAAGCAATTCCCCTGATCCGGAAGAGGCTTTCCGGGGAATTGCCCAATCCCAGCCGCAGACAACTGCTCGATATGCTTCGGGATGCGGCTATAGCCACCGGAGACACAGCCACGCTCCTTGAGGCAATCCATACTCAGAATGTCCACCTTACGGAGGCAACCAATAATAATGCGGAATTACGTTATAAGGAACTTCAGACGGCTTATGATATAAGCACCCTGCGCCATAATCAGGATGCTATGAAAATCCAGATGGCCGAGGAGGAAACGGCTTCCCTGAAACGCTCGATGGTGATAATGGTGGCATTATGGATCGTGATTCTGGTGCTACTTATCATATTGATACTATACTGGTCGCGTTATCGCCGGCACTCGTTCTATCTGCAGAATTTCGCATATCAAATCCGCAAACAGCGCGACAAATTGAAGAGGTCGCGATATTACGATGCCACTCGGGGCGGCGAGGATGAGGATTATAGTGGAATAAACCCAATTAATGAGAATCATCCTGGCCGAGAGGATGCTGAGAATATACTACAAGAGATCATCAGCGACCTTCTATATATTTCGGCCACGGGTAACATCGACCGTGACCGCTACATCGAGAGTGTAAATCTCCGCACCCTTCTCGCCGACACTACCAAGACAGCGGAAAAGGAAATGGAGGATGACGACATGGCTCCAAACCTTGTGGTGGAGAACACACCAGACGACATAGAACTTACCACTGATGTGGAGTGTCTGCGTTATATGCTCAGCCATATCATGAGGTTTGCCACGCTTCATGCCGGCGAACATGGCACGGCTACAATGCGCACCGTCGTAAATAGTCATGATAATGAAGTGCAGTTTGTATTCTCTCATTCCGGCCGGCGGATTGATAGTGGGAAAGAGGAACGATTGTTCAGCGACATTGTGGATTTGCGAGAACTTCAAGGGCGCGAGGATTCGGCAATGTTTGTATGCAGGCTGAATGCTTTCCTGATGCGATGCAGGCTGTCGTATAATCCTCACCGTGACTGGGTGGCAGAATTGTTATTTACTGCGCCTATAAGTCTAAACGGGTCGTCCCGATGACAGAAGTAATACTGAATCCTCGTCAGCTTGAGGCCGTAGAGGCATCCGAGGGGCGGGTCAGAATTGTGGCCGGAGCAGGATCCGGAAAAACCCGGGTGCTGGCCCATCGGTTTGCTTTCCTTGTCAACGATCTTGGAATATCTCCGGGCAATATATTGTGCCTGACTTTTACCAACAAGGCGGCGCAGGAGATGAAACACCGTATCTCCGGTCTCGTCGACCGAGGGGCTGTGAACGATTTTATATGCACCATCCATAGTTTTTGTGTTAAATTCCTTCGTCGGGAGATTTATCGCATAGGCTATCCGAAGAGCTTTACAGTGCTCGACGAAGATGATGCCAAGAATCTGGCAAAGCAAGCCATGACAGAATTTGGAATCGACCGTAAGAAACTGACAGCCGAAAGATTTCTTACGAATGTGGCGATGCTTAAGGGATATAATATCGATGCCTATATCCAGCGCCATCTTCTTCCGGCCTCCTCCCCCGACTGCCCGGACGCTCAAGTGAGGTATCTCAGATTGCAACTTAAGCAATACGCTCTGGATTATGATGATCTCATTTATTTCACCATTTATATATTGAATCATTTCCCGGATGCAAGAGAATATTGGACCGACAAGCTGAATTATATAATGGTCGATGAAGCGCAGGATTGTTCGGCTGATGATTGGCATCTGCTCCGGATATTGGCCGAGCGGCATAATAACCTGTTTGTCGTCGGCGACCCGGATCAGGCCATATATGAATGGCGCGGGGCGAACCCGCGGATATTTGTAGAATTTAAAGGGAACACGGATATTATCCTCGACAGGAATTACCGCTCCACTCCTGACATTCTGAATGTAGCTAATTCCATAATCGCCAATAATCGCAACCGAGTCCCCAAAGAATTATTCACGGTGCGCCTCAATGAGCGAAGGGTAATCTACCGGCATTACAAATCAGAGAGAGATGAAGCGGAGGGTATTGCCAAAACGATAGCCGACGGCATCAAGGAGGGAGCGAAGGCCTCACAATTCGCCATATTGTTCCGGAGTTCGTTCCTGAGCAGGAACATCGAGCAGGCGTTGTTACGGCTCAAACTTCCTTATGCAGTATGGGGCGGAGTAAGGTTCTTTGAGCGAAAGGAGGTGAAGGATGTGGTGAGCTATCTGCGACTTGTAGCCAACGACCATGATGATTCTGCATTTATCAGGGTAATCAATTTGCCTTCGCGTAAATTCGGTGCGGCCTCTTTAAAGAAACTGACTGAAATGGCCGAGGGCAGAGGCACATCCCTAATGATGACGCTCCGAGAAGCGGTGGCCGAGGGAGATACATCCTTTTCGCGGCCGGCAATGCGTAGCTTCATTGAACTCATTGACGATTCCCGACGTTTAGCTGACAGGATTCCGGTATCTGAACTAACGGACCGCCTCCTCGTGGATTCGCGTCTCGCCGATCTTTACCGGCTTGATGAGAAAGAGGAGCGATTGGAGAATGTGAGCGAACTTGTGAACGCAATGAAGGAATACGAGCGTGGGCAGCGATATGACGGCGACATGACTCTTGAAGGGTATCTTCAGGAAATAGCTTTATATACTAATGCCGACGCCGGTAATGATAGCGACCGAGTGAAGCTTATGACTATCCACCAATCGAAAGGTCTTGAATTTGACACGGTATTTATAACCGGGCTTACGGAAGGCACCTTCCCGAATCATCGCAGCATCCGCGAGCGTCGTCAGGACGGTGAGGAGGAGGAGCGTCGGCTGATGTATGTAGCCGTGACTCGTGCGAGGGATGTCCTTTATCTGTCGGAATCCGAGGGATATCTGAATGATACGGGCGCCATGAAATATCCATCGCGGTTTTTGGCGGAGATTCCTGATGATTTGCTTGACGTGGAAGGGGAGCCGGATCCTGCATTGTTCGAGGGCACCAGGCGCCTGGTGGCATCAGTGAATGCCGAAATAGGGGAAGGAGTATCTGAAGCCTGGGCACCGGGCACAATTGTGGAGCATCGCGTTTTCGGAAAAGGAACGGTAGTTCGTTTTGATCCCAACGCACAGAGTTACCGAGTGAAATTCACTTCATCCGAGCGTGACCTCGTGCCCCGGGTTCTGAAAAAAGTAAATTGACCTTATCAGCCGGAGAATTACGCATAACTAATCACATAACCCTAAATAAACTATGAAAAAAATCCTTATGATTGCATCCGCGATGCTGCTGGCAGGCACTATAACGGCCCAGACCAACAGTAGCTACGACGCTCAGTTTATCGATTGGCCCACCTATTCGGGAGAAGATCTGGAGCTCGTTGTCGATAACGGCGGCACACATTTCAAATTGTGGAGCCCGAAAGCAACTGAAGCCCGAGTGAACCTATATAATGAGGGCCGAGGCGGAAAGGCCTATGAAACCCTCCCCATGAAATTCGATAAATCAACCGGGACATGGAGTGCATCTCTGCCAGGGAAATTATATGGGAAATTCTATACGTTTCAGATTCTCCATAATGGCAAATGGCTTGCCGAGACTCCCGGTGTATGGGCCAAGGCCGTGGGCGTGAACGGGGAAAGAGCGGCAATTATTGATTTTTCAAAGACCAATCCGGAGGGATGGACTGATGACAAAGGGCCCGAAGTAAAGAATTTCACTGATGTGATAGTATATGAAGCTCATCACCGCGATCTTTCGATGAGTCCGACATCGGGAGTGGCTAATAAGGGTAAATTTCTCGCCCTTACAGAAAAGGATACCAAATCGCCGGAAGGTGAAAGCACAGGCATCGACCATATCAAGGATCTTGGAGTAACCCATGTGCATATCCTTCCGAGCTATGACTATAATTCCGTGGATGAATTGAATCTTCAGACCAATACCTACAACTGGGGCTATGACCCCGTAAACTATAATGCTCCTGAAGGAAGCTATTCCACAAATCCGAGTGATCCTACAGCACGCGTCCGCGAGATGAAGGAGATGATCAAGAGCCTTCACGACAATGGCATAGGAGTGATAATGGATGTAGTCTATAATCATACGGCCGACAACGACGGCTCTAATTTTGAACTGACCGCTCCGGGATATTATCACCGTCATTGGAACGATGGAAAATACTCCGACGCCTCCGGCTGTGGAAATGAGACAGCCTCCGATCTAAAGCAGATGCAGGATTACATTGTAAACTCCGTAAAATATTGGGCAAAGGAATATCATATCGATGGATTCAGATTCGACCTCATGGCTATCCATGATACGGAAACTATGAACCGAGTGGCGAAGGAATTGAAAGAAATTGATCCCTCGATTTTCGTATATGGCGAGGGCTGGACCGCCGGCGATTCTCCTCTGCAGCCCGAGCGCAGGGCATTGAAGGAAAATGTGTCGATGATGGAGAATATCGCAGTATTCTCCGATGACATACGCGATGCCGTAAAGGGTCATTACACGAATGAGCTCGACCGAGGTTTTGCCACCGGCAAGCCGGGCAATGAAGAAACGGTAAAAATTGGAATTGTGGGAGCCACGGCGCATCCGCAGGTGGATTACTCCAAGGGCAACAACTCAAAATTCCCTTATGCCAAGAGTCCGGAAATGATAGTTAATTATGTAAGCTGTCATGATGATTTGACCCTTACGGACAAGCTGAAGAAATCAATGGCCGGAGAGGGTGAAGATGCTCAGCTGGCTGCCGATAAACTCGCCCAGACAATCGTAATGACATCGCAGGGAACTCCGTTCATCTTTGCCGGGGAGGAGATTTTCCGCGACAAGAAGGGAGTTCACAACTCGTATAAGTCGCCCGATTCCATCAATGCCATTGACTGGACCAATAAGACAAAATATAAGGATCTTTATGAATATTACAAGGGTCTTACGGCACTTCGCAAGGCTCATCCGGCCTTCCGCATGACTTCTGCTAAGGATATTGCACGCCATCTGAAATTCGATAAGATAGATTCGCAAAAGACACCAAATCTTATCAGCTATTCGCTGATCGATAATGCCAACGGCGATGAATGGAAAGAGATTAAGGTGGTGTTCAACGGAGCATCGACTACGCAGACGGTAAACCTGCCTAAAGGAAAATGGACGGCCGTTGTACGCGACGGCAAGATCGATGCAGAAAACGGACTTGGCGAAATTGGCGGAGGAAAAACGGAAGTGGCTCCATATTCAGCACTGATACTCTATCGGAAATAACCCCATACAGGCCTCGGCAAATTTACCGGACGCATTAGCCATGCGTCCCTACATTTGCCCAATTCCTCCAATAATTGCAACCCATCATATAATAGCAAAGGCTCCCGAGTGAGGAGCCTTTGCTATATCAGGTTTTGGGGATTATTTGCGGATGCTTACTTGAAGGCAGAATCGCCGATTGAAATAAAGGTATATTCTTCGCCATTATATACTGGGTGCCTGGGTAAGACAAGAGCCCCGGTGATCTGATTGTGAGCCGCTGTTTTTACGGTTTTTGCTGACTCGATAATCACAGTGTATTGGATTGTCTGCCCTTCGTAAGTGTATTGAAAGTCTTCGGCCTTAGAGGAAAAAAACTCCGAGTAACATCAGAAACGCCATAATCATTCCAGGCCCAATGGGGCGCCGCTGCCTATTTGGAGAAATATCCATATTGTATTGATTTTGTGATGTGCTGTATTATCGCCTCCCTTGGAATACAAAGGGTGGGAAAGCAAGGATAATCAAATAATTTATTTATCAAACAAATTTAACAGATTACCAAAAATCCCTCTGGGATATGATACCCACATATAGGCAGGGGCGCGATACAAGGGAGCGTAAGCCTCCGGCTTGCGATAATGGGAATAATTGGAGCCATCGGAACAATCGGAGGAATATATCGCGCGGTAAACCGCTCGAGCATACTCGCCTTCGGTCGACCGAGGGCGTGAAAAAAACCTTAAGGATCTTAAAGCCTCACTGATTCTTGTGCTCGGTAAACTGCGCGCCAGAAGCCAGACCGGTAATATCGAACTCGTCAACCGAGCCTGAAGCCTCTGTGTGAGCGGGAATTATTTTCAGAGGATGGGGGAGACGAGGCGGATTATGGATTCCCATGCTCGCTGGAGTGGGGGACGCTGATGCCAGCTATCATAGTTGAGACGGGTGCATTGACCCATGTCCCGGAAGAAAATATCTCGCATCTGCCGATTGAAATCCTTATCGTAGACGATTAGTGAACATTCAAAATTATTCTCAAAACTGCGGAAGTCGAAGTTGGTGCTTCCTGCCATCACTATATCATCGTCAATAATCATGGCTTTTGCATGCAGCATTCCGGGATTATATAAATATACCTTTATTCCGGCCTTCAGACATTGTGTCACATATGAATAGCTTGCATATCTGAGCATCACGGAATCGCTTTTGCGGGGAATCATTATCCGGACGTCAACCTTAGACAATGCCGCGGCTTCGAGGGCATTCCGGAGAGCGTCGGTAGGGAGGAAATACGGAGTCTGGATATATATGGCTTTCTTTGCAATCGAAATTGCTTTCAGATAGCAGAGAGCGATATTGTTCCATTCACTGAGCGGGCCTGATGTGACAAGTTGCATTCCTGTCTTGTTGCGGAATGGAGCCGGTGTGCCCACGGGATAGACCATTTCGTGAGGTTGATTACGAAAATTCCAGTCAACAGCAAATGAAAAAGCCATGGATTCCACAATGTCGCCCTCAATTCGGAAATGAGTATCGCGCCACGGCAGCCCATCGGAAGGACCCCGGTCGTATCGGTCGGCTATATTCATTCCCCCTATATATCCAATCTTGCCATCAATCACGACAATCTTACGGTGATTCCTCCAGTTGATTCTGTTGGCAAACTGTGGGAAATTCAGTTTGAAGAAAGGATGAGTGTCTACTCCGGCGGCTTGCATATCGCGGAAGAAAGAATTGCTTGATCCGAATGAGCCGAAATGATCATAAATAACTTTCACATCTACGCCGGCTCTTGCGCGTTCCTTGAGAATTTCTGATACTTCCCGGCCAAGTTGATCGTCCTGAAAGATGTAGTATTGTAGATAGATAGAGGATTGTGCTTGCTGAAGGTCGCGTTTTAGAGCCTTGAACTTATCGGCGCCTGTCGTGAAGATGAGGGCGCGATTGTTTTCGGCGTAGAGTGCGGAAGCGATATTGCGAGAGAGCTTAAGGAGACCCATGCCTGATTCATCAATCTGAACAGATTTCATGTCGACGGGATGAGGCCGCATTTTCATAATCATTTTCCGCTTGTGATGGCGGGAAATCATTCTCTGTCCGCGCAACGACCTTCCGAAGAATATATAAAATATCAATCCGACAAAGGGGAGGAAAATTAAAGCTATCACCCATGCCAACGACCGGATGGGGTTGCGGTTTTCTTTCAAAACGACAACGATGCAGCTTATCACCGTGAAGGCGTAAAGTCCGTATAGCAGATTATTCATCCAAACTGGCATGGCGATAGTTTTAATGTCGTTGAATTACTATGTCATAACGAGTCCTCACACTCTTTTTGACGCAACCACTCTTTTGCGGCAATAGCAAGATGGTTATACCATTCAATGCCAAATTTTGCAATGAGGGGTTCTTTCAGAAATTCGTAGGCACGCACACCCAGACGGCGCCCATTGGCTTCAGCGGGACGACATATCTTCCATCGATGGAGATTGACTGCCGTAAATCCGTCATATTCCTTTACCCTTACCGGATAGAGGCGACATGAAATTGGCTTCAGATCCTCTTTGACAAACCCGACTCTGCGGGCTTTTTCAAGGGCGCACAGGCATAATCCACCTTGCTCGCGACATGTGAAGGCGCATTCGCAACCGTTCACGAGTGCCGTAACCCTGTCGCCTTCCCGGTCAAAATAATCGACTCCCGATTCGTTAACTTCCCTTACGCCTCCGGGTGTCATCATCGGTTCCACATCGGGCAGGGCCTGCCGGATGCGTCGGCTCTCTTCCTCCGTGACCGGCGCTCCTTCGTCGCCCTCAATACAACATGCTCCCAGACACGCTTCCAGATCACAGACAAAGAAGCGTTCGACGAGGTCAAGACTTACCAATGTGTTTTCAATTTGCAACATAACAGATAGGGTTATTGGATAGTCTCTGCTCCTATCAGCATATCGGCCCGCGACCCCGGGGGTCGATGCCATAAGAGCATGGTGTATTGATTACCGGTTTCCCATTTATTCCCGTCTAAGGGATGAATGGAGCCATCTTTATATCGGACAAGATACCGGTAATTATAGGCACCCTGTTTCAAAGGCAATTGCAATGTATATGCCCCGGCGACGGAGTCATAGGTCATGCGGTTACGTGAATCGAGTTTACCTCCCGTCATTTCTCCATCGACATAAATCTCCCAATCTTCGTTCTCATCCATTTCAAGAAGAAAATGGACTGTTATGTAATCGGCGGCGATATCTGAGTCGGAAGCATTGTATTCCCTTACGAGAAAACGTCCGTGCTGAGTCTGGTCGTAGCGGTATTCACGCTCGGCCATGGGCACATCGGGTTTTAGCCATACATGATAATTACCCCCCAGATAATAGAGTGAATCGACATTCATTCCGGGAAATGAATTTGAGACTGATTCGAAGCGATGGTATTCATTGCCGGCAGGAAAAATAAGTTGCGGCAGATGCTCATAAATCAGCTTGTTGCCGTTCACACGCTGCGGCGAAGGAATCTCGCGCATAGAGGAGGCTACATCGTTCTGAAGCACTTGCATCTTGAAATCATTATATGGATTGGCTCCTGTGGATAGATCGACAGTGGCCGAAAGATACAGTTGCTGCCATTCATCGTTGAAACCTCTGTCGGTACGAGCATCATACCTTCCGGCGATAGCCGCTGCATTTTGGGAAACACGGAACCTGGTTTGAAGCAATATCTCATCGGGATCCAAAGGATCATATACCTGAAGGATGTAATTGCCGGAATGAAGTATCCGGAGGCGTGATTGCGGATCCGGAATTTCTATTCGGTAATTCACATAGTGGATAAAAGTGGCGGTAGAGAAGGCAAAATCCTCGATATCCACCGAGTTAAAACCTTCCAGATATTCGGATTCTATCAAAGCCGACGGCTGCCAGTCGGCGTTGCAGTGCAACAACCGGTATTGCAGATACGAAGGCTGCTCGCCGATTTCATCGAATGTGATAATGAGTCGGTCGTCCGTACCCATTCTCAGAATGGGGGGAGCATCGAAAAGGTCGGCATTGGTCACCTTTATAGAGCGGAAACGAGTATCGGATCCGGCATGGGCGCAATTGACTGCGGAGGCTATCAGAACGAGTAAAATTAATAGAGGTCTTGCTACCATATCACCGGAGTTTTGCCATGTGCTGAAAGATACTCGTTGGCTTTAGAAAACGGCCGACTTCCGAAGAATCCTCTATGAGCCGACAAAGGGGAGGGGTGAGGCGACTCGATTACGAGATGTCGATTGCGATTGATGAACGCTCCACGCCGGATTGCATCCGAACCCCAAAGAATGAAGACAATGTTGTTTTGCTGTTCGGCTATTCTGTGGAGGGCAGCTTCGGTGAGGCGTTCCCAACCAATGCCGGCATGTGAACGGGGTTGATGCTCTCGCACGGTAAGCGATGAATTAAGGAGCAAAACGCCCTGTTCGGCCCAGCGTGAGAGGTCGCCGTCGGCCGGATATGGCGCGCCGGTGTCGGCAGTTACTTCGGTGAAAATATTTCGGANNTGGGGTTCGGATGCAATCCGGCGTGACTGAAAATGCAAGGCCGTTGGCCTGTCCCGGTCCATGATATGGGTCTTGGCCTACTATCACTACCTTCACATTATCGAAAGGAGTCTTATCAAAAGCGGCAAAGATTTGTCCTCCCGGCGGATATATGCGCATTGAAGGATCGGCATATTCGCTACGCACTTTTTCCGTGAGTTCGCGGAAATAAGGTTGGCTGAATTCTTCTTCCAACGCTTTATGCCACCCTTGCTCAATCCTAACTTTGTCCATATATTGAAATTTCAAGGTATTGATGCGCGATAAGTAAGTCTACATCAAAATATAAACTGATTACTTAAATACAAAAATACGACTTTTCATTCAGAATTCAAAATTTTTTTGTAACTTTGCATTTGAATAATCGCGGGTGATTCCCGTGGGAATGTCTCCGTAGTTCAATGGATAGAATATCGGATT
>DAAI01000028.1:20296-26303 GCA_001701105.1 Bacteroidales bacterium GP1 | reverse complement strand
CAGTAAATAAGCGTATGGGTGCGGGGGCTCGGGAGACGTGAGGAAAGAACCTTTTCGGAGATTGGTGCGTTATGGTAATAAAAAATTTGCTATGACAAGAAAAGAACTCACCGACGTTATAGCCTCGAATGTGGCTGAAGTTATCAACAATCCGGGTCAATGGGGAGAGGATCCGCAGATAAGCATAATCCCGACAACTCTATTGGTAAGCATCGAGCGTCATGACGATGCCGACCGCGCTATCGCGTTCAGCGACTATGCTATTGAGGAAGATGCCGTGGAAGATGGAGATTATTCGGAAGATGCCGCCGATTTCCAGTCGGCATCCGACCCGGATCTCTATCCGGTAGGCACATTGGTGGATTATGCCGCCAAGCGACCTGATTTGCAAAAAATCCGCAGGCTTGTGGAGCGGTACATTCCTGAGAAGGAGGAGAATCTCTACGCAGAGTAAGTTCCGGAGGCGACCTAAAATCATCGCGACCCGGCTTTTTAGGCATGGGCGGCATAGATTAAGACTCAAGACTCCCGTCCGGGAGTCTTGGGAATGTGTTGCGGGATGTGCAGATGATTATCCTGATGTGAGGGAGGTCAGTCGGTACCGGTATGACCGAAAGCGCCGTTACCCCGTTCGGTAGTGTCGATGCGCTTCACCGGCTCCCACTCTACATGGACATATTCTTTTATCACCATCTGGGCGATACGCTCTCCGGGGGTGATGGTATATGGCTCGTTGGAGAGGTTTATTAGAATAATACCGATGTCGCCACGAAAGTCAGCATCCACAGTGCCCGGTGAATTTACAATCGAGAGGCCGTGCTTCAAGGCGAGTCCGGAGCGCGGACGGATCTGACATTCGTATCCCTGCGGCAGCTGCATCCGTAGTCCTGTGGGGATAAGGCAACGCTCGAGAGGGCCGAGGGTGATTGCTTCCGTTATATTTGCACGCACGTCCATGCCTGCAGCGGAATGAGTCTCGTACGCCGGCAATTCGTAAGGAGAGTCATTGATGATTTTTACTTTAATGTGTTCCATGTTTTTGATTTTTTTCCGGGAACGATTTTTCTGTAGTCGCGCCTTATGAAATATGTCCGGAGTGCGACGAGAAGCGAAAAGCATTAGCTAAGGAGATCCTTTCCGGGATAGATTAATGTATGTTTGAAATCATAACAATCCTTTCTCCGAATCGGTTTTATAATCATAAGGATTTAGCATGGTAATCAAGGAGAGTCCGGCCCGGATAATCCTTAATAAATTGGAATCAGCAATATAAGATAGATAATAAGATCATAAATCAATAGTCGTATGAATGATATAAGGCAATCAGTGCCCGATTGGGCCTACAGGATGAATTGCGCGGTGACTGTGGCCGACGCCGAATGCAATATAATCTACATGAACGAGCGCTCGCGCGAGACGTTTGCCGGGCGCGGGGGCGCCTCTCTGATAGGCCATAATCTTATGGATTATCATAACGACCGGTCGAAAGCCATCATCCGTCGACTTTTGGCCGAGGGCGGCACAAACGCCTATACTATCGACAAAGAGGGCGTAAAGAAGATGATTTTCCAGACTGCATGGTTCGATGAACGGGGAAAAGTGGCCGGGCTCGTCGAGCTGTCGATGATTATCCCCCGGGATGTGCCACATTATATCCGCGACTGACCCATTGCGGCGGATTTTCGGCGTGCGTGAACTTTCGCCGAGTCCGGTTGTATTAATAATAAAGAGGCTGCAATCGGAGCCGCTTAGGAATAAGGTAAAAATTGTTTGTTTGAAAATATTAAAATTAATACTATGAAAAAATGTAAATTTGAGGAAGAGCTTCCGCGCATGATCCCTCATTGCCTGCATCTGATGGTAGGCGTGGCCACTCTGGTAGTGGCAAGCAAGGCCTTACATAAATTGTGTCATATCCACAAAGGCCTCAAGGAGATACGCGAAGGTCACAAAGAGATTATCGAGGGGCGTAAGGAAATCTTAGGCCGGAAATAATCCTCCTCATTAAATTCAATAGGCCGGATGCCGAATAGAGCGTCCGGCCCTTACTATATTCAGGGGTAAGCCGTGGGAAAAGGGCATGAAAATCGGCTCACGAATTGCAGAAAAGGGAAAATTCAATTAAATTTGCATGAGAAAGAAATTAACCTCTATACCATGAAAGCAAAACAACTCCTACTCCCTGCCATTCTGGCTTTCAGCTGCGCCTGTTCACTTCCGGCTGCAGCGGAATCAAAAATTGAGAATCCCGATTCCACAGGATTCACATTCACCGATGTCAAGATCAATCCTCATACGTCGGTAAAAGATCAGAATAAATCGGGCACATGCTGGGCCTTCTCCGGACTCTCGACGCTGGAGGACAACGTGAAACGCAAAACGGGCGAGGAGCTCGATCTTTCAGAGATGTATGTGGTGCGCAATGCTTATATCGACAAGGCCAAGAAATGGATGCGCATGAACGGCACCATCAATTTCGCGCAGGGGGGGTCGTTTGGCGACGTGCTCAACATGACGCAGCTTTACGGCGCGATACCCGAGGAGGCTTACGCCGGCATCAATTACGGCGAAAAGAAGCACAGCCATTACGAGATGGCCGAAGCACTGGAGGCCTATCTCAAAGCCGTGCTCGCACGCGGCCAGCGCAATAAGAAGCTATCCACAGCGTGGCTTCCCGGATATATAGGCATCCTCGATGCCTACCTCGGCCCGGTGCCCGCCTCTTTCACATATCAGGGAAAGACCTATACCCCCCAGAGCTTCGCAAAAGAGAAGGGGTTAGAAGCCGAAAATTTCACCAACTTTATCAGCTATACCCACCATCCTTTCTACGAAGAGGCCATTCTTGAAATCCCCGACAACTGGGCATGGACCTCTTCGCGCAATGTTCCGATGGAAGATATGCAAGCCATTGTCGACAATGCGCTCGACAAGGGATACACCGTAATGTGGGCTGCCGACGTATCAGAGCCCGGTTTCAAATGGCGCAAGGGATATGCCTTGATGCCGGCCGGCAAAGAGGACAAGGACATGACCGATACGGAGCTTTCACGCTGGGTGAAGCTCTCCGATAAGGACCGTGAAGATGAGAAATATGCAATCAAGGGCCCGGTGAAGGAGATAGAGGTCACCCAGGAAAGCCGTCAGCAGAGTTTCGACAATTTCGAGACCACCGACGATCATGGAATGGTGATTGTTGGCACAGCCACAGATCAGGAAGGCAACCGCTACTACAAGGTAAAGAATTCGTGGGATACGAATCAGCTTTACGACGGATATATCTATGTATCCATCCCCTATTTCCTGGCCAAGACCATCGGAGTCGGGGTTCATAATGATGCCGTACCGGCTGCCATAGCAAAGAAATTTAAAAAATAATCACCGGTATTTACCGAAGGCGCCATGGGGAGCGCCATACAAAATTACCATCTTAGCGGGGCAGGATTAATCAATCTTGGCCCCGCGTTGTTATATAATTAAGGCAGGGCGTATTATGGCCGGCCGGTATTAATGTAAATTCGCTTAGGCGATATAAATATACAAGGAATATGAAAAGGACATCACCACCTCGTGAGGGCAAGATAAAGAGAAGTCGGCTGCCGGAACTGATAATGGAATTCCTGCAGCAACAAAATAAGCAAAGTTTTAATTACAAACAGATTGCATTCGGCATCGGTGCCACCAGCCCCTCCGGGCGCATGGATGTAATAAAGGTGCTCGATGAGCTCGCGGCAGCCGATGAGATTCTGGAAGTGGATCTTGGCAAATATAAGGCTAAGGCCAACCGCGGCACCGAGAATGTGGGTTACTTCGTGCGCCGTTCCAATGGCAAGAATGCCGTGGTGGTCGACGACGAGCAGATTTTCGTGGCCGAACGCAATTCGATGCACGCCCTTAATGGCGACAAGGTGCGTGTGGTTGTCTCGGCAGCACGGCGTGGAGCCGAGCCGGAGGCCAAAGTAATTGAGATTATCGAGGCCAAGGATCAGCAATTTGTGGGCACCCTCAAGATCGACCGTAATTATGCCGCCCTCGTGACGGATTCCAAATTTCTTGCCGCCGACATCATCATCCCCCGTAGCAAGCTCAAGGGAGGCAAGGATGGCGACAAGGCCGTGGCGCGTATCGTGCAATGGCGTGACGAAGAGATGAATCCCCGGGGAGAGATTATCGATATTCTCGGCTCAAAAGGCGACAACAATACGGAAATGCACGCCATCCTTGCAGAATTCGGACTCCCGTATAAATATCCTGACAATGTTGAGCGAGCCGCTAATAAGATAGAAGCCGGAATTACCCCCGAGGAAGTAGCCAGACGAGAGGATTTCCGGAGCGTTACGACTTTCACAATCGACCCCCGCGATGCCAAAGACTTCGATGATGCCCTCTCTATCCGAAAGCTCCCAAACGGACATTGGGAAGTGGGAGTGCATATTGCCGATGTTACCCACTATGTGCATCCCGGCTCAATTATTGACAAAGAAGCCCAAAAGCGGGCTACATCTGTATATCTCGTGGACCGCACCATCCCGATGCTTCCCGAAAGACTGTCAAACGGCATATGCTCCTTGCGCCCGAATGAAGAAAAACTCACCTTCTCCGCTATTTTTGAGATGGATGAGAAAGCGAATGTACTCAACAGCCGTATCGGACGCACCGTGATATGTTCTGACCGCCGCTTCACCTATGAAGAGGCGCAGAAAATAATTGAGACCGGCGAAGGCGATTTCGCCACTGAATTGGGAGTTCTCAATAAGATGGCTAAGGAATTGCGCCGTCGCCGATATCAGGCAGGCGCGCTGGAGTTTGATCGCGCGGAAGTAAGGTTTGAGATCGATAAAGACGGCAAGCCTATATCCGTATACTTCAAGGAAAGCAAAGATGCCAATAAACTCATAGAGGAGTTCATGCTGCTCGCCAACCTTACCGTGGCCGAATCGATAGGAAAAGTGCCGAAGGGGAAGAAAGCCAAGACATTCGTATATCGGGTGCATGATAATCCTGATCCCGAGAAGATAGGGAATCTTGCCCTCATAGCCTCCCGGTTCGGATATAAGATCGAAACCGATGGCAAAGCCAAGGCAGTGAACCAGAGTGTCAACCGCCTTCTTCGCGACGTAAAGGGGAAAGGCGAGGAGAATATGCTGTCCATTCTTGCAATCCGCGCTATGGCCAAGGCCACATATACCACAGACAATGTTGGACACTATGGCCTTGCAATGCCCTATTACACTCATTTCACCTCCCCCATCAGGCGATATCCGGATATGCTTGTGCACAGGCTGCTTGCCAAATATGCCGAGGGAGGAAGGAGCGCCGACAAAATGAAGCTGGAGGATGAATGCCGTCACGACTCTGATATGGAAGTGATTGCCGCCAATGCCGAGCGCGCATCAATCCGATATAAGCAGGTGGAATTTATGAAAGACCGCCTCGGCGAAATCTACGATGGCGTGATTTCCGGCGTTACCGAATGGGGATTCTATGTTGAACTTAACGACTCGATGTGCGAAGGACTCGTGCCGATCCGCGACCTCGCAGATGATTATTACGACCTTGATGAAAAGAATTATTGCCTGATCGGACGGCGTCACGGCGTGAAGTATACGCTCGGAGATGAAGTGAAAGTGCAGGTGGCTCGCGCGGATCTCGAACGCAAGCAGCTCGACTTTGCCCTTATCGACGACAAGGGAAATCCCAATCGCCCCCTGGAAGAAAAAAAGCCGGGAAAAAGGCACGAACCCAGTAAGTCGAAGTCAAAAAAACGCACCAAATCCCGCAAATAAACCTTATTGCAGAGGGGTCAGGCTGTTATTTTCTGTTAAAAAACAGGGCTGACAGCCCGCGGATTTGGTGGAATCAAAAAAAAGTTGTAATTTTGCATCGGGTGAGTCCTGCACGACCAGCTCCCCGTGAATCCCCCAGATCTTGACCGAAGCAAGGGTAGCGGGTTGAGCGGTGCGATGTAGATCGCTCGCCCACCTGCCTCTTTAGCTCAGTTGGCCAG
>DAAI01000028.1:16246-20276 GCA_001701105.1 Bacteroidales bacterium GP1 | reverse complement strand
TCGTTGGTTCGAATCCGACAAGAGGCTCCAAAAAGCCGGGCTCTCAAGAGTCCGGCTTTTTTAAATCAATTTCACCCGGAAGATGCTAATCCAAAACGTCAGCTTCATCATCAATCTAAGCCATGAGGAGGAGCTTCTGAAATGGCTTCGCCCTCATCTCGGCCCGGCGATGCAAGCCGGCGGCATCAACCCACGCCTGTCGGTGATGAGAGCTACGGCAGGAGCCGATGATGTCGCGGCACACGCTCAGACCATAGCCTTTCAGACAGAATTCTGCGACTCTGCAACCCTCCAGACATGGAAAACTACTGTCCTGCTCCCCTTGATTGCCGAATTTGAAAAGACATTCGGTCCCGAGGCTGTGGCATTCACTTCCGTATTTGAAACCTTGCCTCTCTGATTATGCCGGCTCAAAATCCCCTCGGCAAATACGACCGCATCATAATGGGTATCGACCCCGGCACGCAGGTGATGGGATATGGTGTTCTCGGAATCATTGGAAAAAAACCGGAAGTAGTGATTCTTGGAGTAATAAAACTCAGCAAATTTGAAAGCCATTATAAGCGACTTCACCGGATCCATGAGCGCGTAACGAGCCTCACGGAGCAATATCTTCCTGACGAGCTGGCAATTGAAGCCCCGTTTTTCGGCAAGAATGTTCAATCCATGCTCAAGCTCGGAAGGGCGCAAGGAGTAGCCATGGCTGCGGCGCTTGCCCGCGACATACCAATCACGGAATATGCCCCTCTCTCGGTAAAAATGGCCGTCACCGGCAATGGACAAGCCTCTAAGGAACAGGTGGCCAATATGGTGAAGCGACTACTCAGCATCGATGCCGACAGAATGCCGGAATACCTCGATGCCACCGATGCCCTTGCCGTTGCGCTAACCCATTTCTACGAAACCGGTAAGCCATCCGTGGCCAAAGGGCCGAAAAGCTGGAAAGAATTCCTTGCCAAGAATCCTGACCGCCTCGCCCCCCGACGCAAATAATCCATCGCACGGCAATCACATCCCGGTTCTTGCAAGCCGCAGACCAGAGAGCCGTAATACTCTTACGCTCCGACCCTTACCTTCTTTCCACCGATTATGTAAAAGCCCGGATGGAGTGCCTTGATATCCTCGGGAGAGGCATTCCGCTTCAGGCAGATTCCCTGGATCGAGAAGATGTCGGTTTCTCGGGCGGGGTGTGCTTCGCAGTCGGTGATTCCGTGCAGGCCGGAGGGGTCGGATTTCACTTTTACGCGCGCCGTGCGACCGTCAATGTAAAGTGTTTCGGCTATTATCTCGCATTCAGCCGTCGCGTCGGGGGCACCGGCAGATGTGAGTTGCACTTTGCCATCATTATCATACAGTATAGTTCACTGTCGGCCCTTTGTAGGTATAAGAGAAACCCCTGGCTTGTGCCGACAGATTCATCGCTACTATCCCGATTACAATCAGGCGTGTCACTGTGGTTATGAGATTTTTCATACTGTGATGATTTTGTCACAAAAATAAATGAATATCTTCTATATTTCCAAATTATTTTGTGCGGAAAATAGTGCGGAATCTCGGAGTTGTGCGGAAAATAGTGCGGATTATGTGCGAAAATTCGTGCATCATTTAAATGTCAGGACATTTTAACCCAATCTCGCAATTCGGTGAAAATTAACATCTTCATAGATACCCTAACAACAACCGAACATCTTAAAATCATTAAATTACGTAACACGGCTTTTATCGGCCTGGAATAGGCTGACTATTTCCTTTTCTTGCTCCAAGAAGTTACTATTATAGTCGGACTTTGGAAGGAACTACGATACGCTATTTTCGGATTTTAAAAAGGCGTCCGAGAGCGGGGATGCCGCGTACAAGATGAATCAGAATCAGCGCTCCCATTATCATGCCCAGATAATAATGCCATAGCCCCAGATGTGGAATCTTTACCGGACTCAATAGTTTTACCAGACCCGTCAGCAGGGCGCCCGCTGTGAATACAATCACCCCGATAGTATCGGCTCGGAACCAACGGAATCGTTTTTTCATATTTACGAACATTTTCCAGAACTGCGCGGCGTGCCAGCATACAAGGCAGCTCATCAGCAGCCCGGATACCCAATGAACCACCTTCAGCACCGGTCGCGGCTCGATGATGATACCGTGCTTCTTGAGATGGAGTAATATTCCGCTGACAAAAGTCAGGATGAACAAGATGAGCAGGCTTATTCCTACGTTTATTTTCTTTTGTGCCTGGGTCATTTTATTATGGGCTTATTTTTTACTACAAAAATAAAGAATAGTTCTGATTCATGCAAATCTTATTTCCTTTTATGAATCATCATATTATTCGGTAGGTAATTCGCTTTTTGTCCCGCATATTCTTTCCGGCGGCATTGCATCAATAATATCCGGCCGATATATTCTGAAATTATATGCTTGGAAAAATTAATGTGCAAAAGGCTTTACTTTGTCGTAGATTTTACATATTTTTGTATTTGATTTCTCCACGCCCTCCGATGTGGATACCCGGAGCCCCTAACCCTATAAAAGAGCGGGGCCACCAGAATTGAGAAAATTTATAAAAATCTAAAAATCATGGATAAGTACAACCAAGCGATTGCAGCAAGCAAAGTGACAGTTGATGATTCTGTCGTTGCCGCCGAAGTGGCCAAGATAGTTGAGAAGGCTCCGGAATATGGGAGTCCCGAAGTCTATAAATTTCTTCTTAATTCCATCGACCTGACTACGCTGAGCACGGAAGATTCGGAGCAAAGCGTAGCGGCGTTCACCCGGCGGGTGAATGATTTCGAGGCCGACTATCCGCAATACGGCCATGTTGCCGCAATATGCGTATATTCCAATTTTGCTGAAATAGTAAAGACGCATCTTGATGTGGAGGGTGTGGATGTCTGCGTAGTGGCGGCGGGTTTCCCGTCGAGCCAGACGTTCCAGGCCGTGAAAGTAGCCGATGTGGCCCTGGCAGTCGAAGCGGGCGCGCAAGAAGTGGACATAGTGCTTAACGTAGGGATGTTCCTCGATAAGAATTATGAAGACTTATGTGATGAGATAATCGAGCTGAAGCATACGGCAAAGCATGCCAAGCTGAAAGTGATTCTGGAGACAGGATGCCTCAAGACGGCAGAGGCTATCCGGAATGCGTCGGTTCTGGCGATGTATAGCGGAGCCGATTTTATCAAGACCTCGACGGGGAAGATCTATCCCGGGGCGTCGCTTGAGGCCGCATATGTGATGTGCCAATGCATCAAAGAATATCATGAATTAACAGGCAGGAAGGTAGGCTTCAAGGCTGCGGGCGGCGTTCGCACCACGGAGGAAGCCTTGCGTTACTATGCGCTGGTAAAGGAAGTTCTGGGCGACGAATGGCTGAATGCCGACTTATTCCGCATCGGAGCCTCAAGTCTTGCCAATGCCGTGCTTGGTTCGCTGGAAGGAAAAGAAGTGAAATTCTTCTAATCCGGGCGCCATGAAGATATGCAAAATGTGGAAAGGTGTTGTCCTGCTGGGAGTGCTTCTTGCGGCATTTCCGGCGGCTGCCGTGAAATATGCCACATATGGCGTGGCATTCTACAATCTGGAGAACCTTTTCGACACCATCAACAATAACGGCAAATACGATCTTGAGTTTTCCCCCGAAGGCTCAAAGAAATGGGACGGCAGGAAATATTGGAGCAAGATCCACAACATGGCCTACGCATTGTCGCAAATGACCTCGAAGACCACTCCCGAGGGGCCGGCCGTGATAGGCTGCAGTGAAATTGAGAATATCACCGTGCTCAATGACATTGTGGCAGCAGAGCCATTGAAGGACCGTGGGCTGAAAGTTATCCATCATGATTCGCCCGACGCGCGCGGGGTGGATGTGGGACTCCTCTACAATCCGAAATTTTTCCGTCCGCTCCGAGTCACGAATCATACCCTCCGCATCCCGGAGCTGCCGAATTTCAAGACGCGCGACCAGATGTGCGTTGTCGGGCTTCTCGGCGACAAGCTAAAGGGATATGCGCGAGTGGCCGTGATTGTGAACCAT
>DAAI01000028.1:0-16218 GCA_001701105.1 Bacteroidales bacterium GP1 | reverse complement strand
GCTCCGCGAGGCCGCGGCCGCCCTCACCGCTGAAATCACCGATTCGCTTTATTCCATCGACCCAAAGATAGGGGTGATCGTGATGGGCGACCTTAACGATGATCCCTTCAATAAAAGCGTCTCGCAGACTCTCGGCGCAGTCAAGAAAATAGGCGATGTCAAGCCCGGCGGATTCTACAATCCTTTCTGGGAAAAACTCGATAAGGGAATAGGCTCCTATATCTATCGGGGAGGGTGGAACCTGTTCGACCAGATAATTGTGAACAGCAACATCACCGACGGGGCATGCGGGGTGAAATTCCGCAATGCCGAGGTGTTCAACCGTCAATTCCTGCTTCAGCAAGACGGACAGTACAAAGGCTACCCCCTTCGCACCTTCTCCGGAGGGGTATGGAGCAATGGTTATTCCGATCATCTGCCTACGGAGATATTTCTTGTTCAGGAAGTGGCCGAGACTGCCCGGTGAGTGCAAATCCATTAGAAGACGAAACAACATAACCCATGATAATGCGAATAAAACTGACAATCGTGATGTTGCTGGCCTTTGTGCTTCAAGGGCTTGGGGCAACGGGAGTGAAAGGCACGCTTGTGGATGCCTCCACGGGTGCTCCCGTGGCCGATGCCAACATTCTTCTCCGCGACCAAGCCATTTTAGTAACGAGCGGCCCCGACGGAGTGTTCACCATATCCAATGCCTCAAGAGGGTCGGATGTGCTTGAAATCATTGCAGCCGGATATCTGGATGCTTATATCGACATCGACATCGCCGCCGGCATGATTCACAATCTCGGGGAGGTAAAGCTGACTCCTGCCGGATTTGAGTCATCGCCACTGGATTCGGAGAACTATCTCTTCAACGAAGAAGAACTCCTCGACGATGAGGGGATGGGCCAGAGCATAGGCACCATCCAGGGAGCCACCGACGACATCTATTACCAGGCCGCGAGCTATAAATTCTCCAGCGTGCGGTTCCGTATGCGTGGTCTCGACCAGAACTGGCAATCGGGCTACGTGAATGGCTTCAATTTCAACGACCCGATGCGCGGCCGCTTCAATTATTCCCAATTCGGAGGCATGACTTCAAGCGCATTCCGCAACAAAACCACCGACATCGGTCTCGCCGCCGCGGCCTATGGCTTCGGCGATGTGGGAGGCACTACCAATATCACTACCTATGCTTCCGAGTATGCCCCCGGTTTCCGCGGCAATGTCAGCTATACTAATTCCAACTATATGCTGCGTGCCATGCTCCAGTATTCCACCGGCCTTAATAAAGACGGATGGGCATTCTCTGCCGCCATTATCGGAAGGTACGCCCCGGAAGGAGTGATTGAAGGCACTTTCTACAACTCCATTGGATATTTCCTTGCCGTTCAGAAAGTATTCAACGACAGGCACAGCCTCAACATCTCTACATGGGGGGCTCCGACGCAGCGTGCCACTAACGCGGCGGCCACACAAGAAGCCTACGACCTTGCCGGCTCTAATCTTTATAATCCTTCGTGGGGATTCCTAAACGGTGAAAAAAAGAGTGCGCGGATTGTGGAGAGCTTTGATCCTACGGTGCTCGTAAACTGGGTATTCAAGCCTAAGATGGGAGTACGGATGAACACGGGCATCGGCTTCCGCAATTCCAATTATTCCACCTCGGCGATTCAGTTCTACCAGGCGGCTGATCCGAAGCCTGACTATTACCGGAATCTTCCGAGCTATTTCGCGCCGACAGCCGACCCGGCCACAGATCCCGACCTTTACGCCGCCCAGCTCGCGCAGCAGGAATATGTGCGCGATTGGTGGAGCGGCGACCAGTCGCACAGGCAGATTCAATGGGATGCAATGTATCAGGCCAACCTGATGAACAATATCCAATACGACCGCGATCCCGAACTGCATGGACAAGCTTCATATATTCTGGAGGACCGCCACAGCAATTTCAATCAGTTCATGCTGAATTACAATTTCGATGCACGAGTGAGCGACATCCTCACCTTCCAGGGAGGAGCCAGCCTCGATTATACGGACGCACACTATTACAAGACCGTGCGCGATCTGCTCGGAGCTGAGTTCTGGCGCGATGTCGACAATTTCTCGGAGCGCGACTTCGCCGGAAACAAGGAAATCATGCAGAACGACCTTCGGAATCCCGACCGCCGCGTCGTGACCGGGGATGTCTTCGGATATGACTACAACATACATAACCTCCGCACGCGCATCTGGGCGCAGGGACAAGTAGTCACGAATCATTGGAATGTGAACTATGGTATTGAAGTTGTCAACAATTCATTCCACCGTTACGGCAATATGCTCAATGGCCGCGTGCTCACCCCTCAATATCAGAAAGATGGCGTGACTTCGCTCGGAAAAGGCGCCGGCCATTCATTCACGGGCGTGGCATTCAAGGCCGGAGCCGTATATAAACTCGACGGTCGTAATTATTTCACGGCCCATATCGGGCTGGGCACACGTCCCCCGTTAATCAACGACGTGTATGTATCGCCGCGCACTGTCGACAAGGCTGTGAGCAACTTGAAAACGGAGAAATATATCTCGGCCGACCTCAGCTATACCTGGAACTATAAGAATTTCCGCGGATCGCTTACCGGATTCTATACCCACATCTGGGACGGCCTGAAGCGTACCGGATTTTACGATTATGAGCTGCAGAGCTTCATGAACTATACCCTGAGCGGAATCGAGACCGAATATAAGGGTGTGGAACTCGGCCTTGAATATAAGATTCTGAGCAATCTGTCGGTCACAGCCGCCGGAACGTTCTCACGCTATAACTACAAGAACAATCCTATGGGCACACGCTCTTACGAGAATGGAACGCTCGAGGATGTGGAAAAGCGTGTATACTATAAGAACTACCATATCGGAGGCACACCCCAGCAGGTATATTCCATCGGCTTGAATTATAACATTAAGCAATGGTTCTTCGAGCTTAACGGGCAATGGTTCGGCGACAATTGGTTTGAAATCTCGCCGGCTCGCCATGAGGAGATGCCGGGATTATGGAAATTCTGCACATCCGAAGAGGAATATCGGCAGCGGCAAGAGGAAATCACCCGTCAGGATATGCTCAATTGCGAGTGGGTGGTGAATGCTTCGGTAGGCAAAGTGCTGTACACTAAATTCGGATCTGTCAATTTTAACCTGAGTATCAATAATCTATTGAACAACCGGAATATCCAGACCGGCGGATGGCAGGAAGGAAAGTTCGACTACACCAACTATAATGTGAATAAATTCCCAAACAAGATCTGGTATGCGCAAGGCATCCGGGTATTCTTCAATGTCGGAATCCGTTTTTAATCTCGAAAAGCAATGAAGCAACTATATAAATATCTGATACTTGCAGCAGTCGTTCTGACCATGGCCACCGGCTGCAACGAAGATCTGGCCTTCCCTCCCATCCCGGAGCCGGAGGGGGGAATCGAGAGTATCGGCACCGGCGCCTGGAACAAGCCGATGTCGGCCTATCAGGCCTTGATAGGATCCGTAAACGACTCCATTCCCGAGCCCTGGGTAACAGGATATATCGTGGGCTATGTAAATACGGCCATCAGTAGCACCCTTTCAGAAGCCACTTTCTCTGGATACCCTTGTCGCCCCAGTTNNGCATTCCTACTGATGACAATCCTTGCAGCGTGGCCACTAATATGCTTATCTCCGTGCGCCCGGATGAGACCGATTGGGAAAAATGCGCCAGCGTCCAGCTCCCTTCCGGAGCGGCCCGCTCAGCGCTCAACCTTGCCGACCATCCTGAAAATCTCGGCAGGCAAGTATGCGTAAAAGGCACGACAGGCTCAAAATATTGCGGCGTATATGGAGTGCGCTCCGTCTCTGAATATAACTGGGGCGACAAGGGTATCCAGAGCGAGCCGGAAGGACCCGTGGAGCCGCTGCCCTGTCTCTGGCAGAGTTTCAGCATCAGCGATAAGCTCTCCACCTACATTTTGGAAGGATGGCAGAATGTGGCGGTGGCCGGTGGGCTCAGCGGATGGTACATCCGTGAATTTAGCGGCAACAACTACATCACCGTCTCCGCCTATCTCGGAAATGACGCGGGAGGCCCCTACGAAAACTGGCTGATAGCTCCCCCCGTAAATATCGACAAAGCCAACAAGAAGACTCTCACTTTTGTGACTCAGGCAGCATATCCGGCCGAGAATTCAATCCTGGAGGTATATGCCCTTGACGATGTCGACCTCGCCAAAGCCAAACGCACTAAACTGGCTGCTACCATTCCTACTCCGCCGGCAAACGGCTACAGCGACTGGGTTTCATCAGGCACCGTGGATCTATCGGCATTCAGCGGAGTTGTCTACATCGCGTGGAGATATTACTCCGAAAAGGGGGGTAATGGAAATTCCACCACCTACGGCATCGACAATATCAACATCGGCGATGCCCCTGAAGTGGATCCGGTGACCCCTCCGTCGGAAACGGATATTTATTCCGGCCTCAATCCTGACTCCGATTCTTGCGACTGGACGTTCCATAACGTAACTCTCGGCGCAGGCCTCTCCTATGTGTGGAGCTGGAAAGAATACAACGGCTCCCATTATCTCAATGCGAGCGCCTACGCGTCGGGTTCAGCGAAGGAGGCACTGAGCTATGCCATCTCGCCGGTGATCGACCTTTCCGGCAAGACAGAGGCGAGCGTCAGCTTCGAGCATGCCGCAAAATTCCAGACCACGCTACGCGACCTCTGCGGCTTCTGCGTGCGCGAGGCCGGCACAGATAAATGGACCGACCTTTCAATCAAGAAATGGCCCGGCACCACCGGATGGACATTCGTAAATTCCGGCGATATGGATCTCAAGGATTTCCTCGGAAAGAAAATTGAACTCGCATTCAGATATGGGTCGAGTGCCGCCGGAGCCGACACATGGGAAGTGAAATCGGTAAAGGTAACGGGTAAATAACCAAAACTGAGCAGACAAATGAAAAGGAATATAAAAATCTACTTTAGTCTCATGCTCCTCGGGGCCATGGGGCTCGCGGGGTGTCAGGCCGATATGCCCGTGCAGGTGCTCGACAAGCCCGAAGCCTCGATCAAAGCGAACACCACAATCGCAGAACTAAAGACGATATTCGAGAACAAGACGGAGATTATCGGACTCAAGGACAGCACGACGCGCGAGCATTATATCATTCACGGGCGTGTGGTATCGAGCGACGCTTCGGGGAATATCTATAAGCAGATAGTGATTCAGGACGAGACGGCGGCTCTCCCATTCTCCGTGAATCAGAGCAATATGTACACCGATTATCGTCTCGGTCAGGAAGTGGTGGTGGATATGACGGATTTATGGATCGGTTATTACCGGGGTTTTCAGCAGATAGGGTGGCCCGGCACGCCCTATAACGGTGCGCCCCAGCTCGGCTTCATGGCCTATGATTATTGGCTGAACCACGCCGAGAAAAATGGCTTCCCCGCCACGGAATGTCAAAATGTGGAGATGAACGCCCAATGGCCCTCCGAATCCATGTATTGCGTAAAGCTCGACCTTCCCCTTTCCGGACTCGACCCCATAAAGATGCAGGGGCAGCTCGTGGAATTGCGAAACGTGCATTTCCGCCAGGGGGGAGAAGTAACTTACGCGCCATATCAGGAGACCGTGTCACGCTATCTCTATAACGACGGCAACGACAGCATCGCCGTGCGCAATTCAGGGTATTCGAGCTTCTATAATGATACACTCCCCAAAGGCAAAGGCTCCGTGCGCGGAATTTTGGGATATTACGGCGATTCATGGCAGCTCACTGTCCGCAATACGGCCGATGTGATGATCTCCGACAAAGGAAGCAAAGAGAAGCCATATAGTGTGGAAGAAGCCCTGATGCCCGAGAATGCCGGACGCAACGGCTGGCTATCCGGGTATGTGGTTGGATCGGTAAAGGCCGGTGTAAGCGCCGTGACGAGCAACGACGACATTATTTTCGGTAATGCTGCTGAACTCGACAATAATATCGTGATCGCCGATTCGCCCGACGTGAAGGACTGGACAAAGTGCATGAGCATTGCCCTTCCGCAGCGTTCTCTCCTGCGCAGCAAGGCCAACCTTATCGATAATCCGGAGGTATATGGGAAGCGGATGGAGGTGACAGGCACATTTACTTCTTATCTCGGGATGCCCGGAGTGCCCGACGTGACAGGAAAATATGGCAGCTTCGACATCGAGGGAATTGAAATCACCCCTCCTGCCGAGAACTTTGAAGTGGTTTATTCTGCGCTCGATGAAAACGATGCCACGTGCAACTGGACATTCGACAACATCTCCCTCGGAGCAGGAATCACGCGTGTATGGAGCTGGAAGCAATACAACGGCAAGTACTATCTGAATGGCAGCGCGTATGCGGGCACAGCTCATAAATCGCTCAGCTATGCCTACTCTCCTGAAATCGACCTTTCCGGCAAGCTGGAGGCCAAGGTGGAATTCTCCCATGCCGCCAAGTTCCAGAGCGATGGCGGTCTGCGCGAGTTGTGCGGATTTGTGATTCGCATAGCCGGCAGTGAAAACTGGGTGGAGGTGCCGATTCCTGAATGGCCTGCGGCCGGAACATGGAATTTCGCTTCTTCCGGCGATGTGGACATCTCCGGCTTTGCCGGCAAGAAAGTGCAGATCGGCTTCAAATATGAATCCACAGATGTGGCCGCGGATACTTGGGAAATCAAGAATCTGACAGTATCTGCGCGTTGATCGGTCTATGATGGTTGCCGGAGGAGTGATTCTCCGGCAATCTCTATTAAATAATTGGCAATGAAAAGATTCCTGCTCATTATCACGATATGCCTCGGGTTGGCTGAGACGGCCGGAGCCGGTTACCGCACGGGCTATTACGACCGGATGGACGGCAAGCAAAAAGAAAGCCTCAAAAGCGCGGCCAAGAGTTGCGTGGCCGCTCACCAGACGCTCGTATATTCCCAGCTCCCCGGATATTGGCAATATACTGATGTATATCCCGAACTCGTCAACAACGCCAAGCGATGGTGGGATATGTACTCAGATGAAGTTTGCCTTATTGCGCAGGGCCAGACCGCTTTCCAGAGCTTTTCATCTTATGGGATGCAACGCGAGCATTCAGTGCCCAAATCATGGTGGAAGCAAAATGGCTCCGTAGAATATACGCCCGCCTATTCCGACCTCTGGAATCTCTACCCCTCGAATGGGCCGGCCAATCAGGCCAAGAGCAATTACCCCTTCGGACCGACAGATAATCCGGCGTTCAATAATGGCGTGACACGCGTCGGCACGCCAAAATCCGGCTATGGTGGCGGCGCACCACGCGTTTTTGAGCCTGATGATGAATACAAGGGTGATTTCGCACGCACCGTGTTCTATATGGCCACTGTTTACGACGATATAAATTGGGTGATAAATTATATGTTCCGAAAGGAGGCATATCCCACGCTCGTGCCATGGGCGGTAAATATGCTCTTGCAATGGTCGCGGCAGGATCGCGTAAGCCAGAAGGAGATCGACCGAAATAATCTCGTGGAGCAGCATCAGGGAAACCGCAATCCTTTTGTGGACTTTCCTGAATTGGCTGAATATATATGGGGCGTGCGACAGGGGGAGATTTTCATATTGGCCGATCAGGAGAACACCGACCCTACTCCTCCGAGCACGGGCGACCCCGAAATAACGGAACCGGTGAATGGAGAATACCTTGATTTTGGCTCCATAGCAGCCGGCCATTCACTCACACGCGCACTCCAGATCAAAGGTGCGAATTTCACGGAATCGCTATCGGTAAGAGTGGTCGGTGCCGACGCGGTAACGTTTATCCCGGAGACATCTTCCATTCCGGCGTCCGCACTGAATGCAACCGGAGGATATCTTCTTAACATCACTTACCTTCCCGATGAGGAGGGACTCCACGAAGCTGCCCTGATTCTTTATGACGGCGGTCTTGAAGGCTCGGTAAAGGTAAATCTCAAAGGAAGTGCAGAGACTCCCCCCGTTTTGAACCCACTGCTGGCTCTGGAGCCGACCGACATAACTCCCTCAGCATATACGGCCAATTGGTTGGCCCCAAATGAAGTGGCTGACTATTATATCCTTACCCGAATAAGATATTATGATGGCGATGAGGAAACGGAAACTTATGAGACGGGCTATACCTCGCTCACCCTGACCGACCGCGACCCCGCAATAGCTGAAAGCTACAGCGTGCAGTATTCCCGACTCGGCATGATGTCGCTGGCCTCAAACACAATTTATGTTGCCGCCGATTCCGGAATCTCAATGCTTCAGACAAAAGTGCCGTTCCGCGTTAGCGTTATTGAAGATGGCATAATGATCCTTTCAGGCGACGGGCAGCCCGTCGATGCCCTCTGTATATGCGACCTACAGGGGCGGATGGTATTCGGGCCCTCTTCCGTGGATCATGGTGAGACACTCCGGCTTCAGCCCGGCATCTACCTTCTCACGGCTGCGGGCCATCTCCCGCGCAAGGTCGCAATCCAGTGAACACGATCCGGCAAAAAGATGAGGATGCCCGCAGAGGACATCCTCGCCTTTAAGGTCTGTGCCAAAGCATTAGAAAGCACGCAGGCAGAGGTCGGTAAGCCATATCCACAACGGACAGAAGCCTACGAACAGGATCACTGAGAGGGTCAATGAGGATGTGCCTGTGGCTACGTATGTGTTATATTCATCGGCAATGATGATGCCGGAGAATGCCGGCGGAAGTGCAGAGGCCACGACAAGCATTTTCACATTAAGGGGATCCATATGGAAGGCGAGCGCGATGGCGAGTACTATTGCCGGCATCACGATCATCTTCATTATCGAGCCGAGGATCACCTGCGTATTGATGCTGAATTTTATCGCCGACAGCGTGATGCCTGCCGAGAATACGGCCATCGAGGCATTCGCCTTGGCAATGAGATCGAATGACGGACTCAATTCCTTGGGCCATGGAATTCCGACCAGCACCCATACTACAGCCAGAATAGGAGCCCATGCCACAGGCTGACTCAAGGCTTTGAGCACCGGTTTCCATGCGCTTTCTTTCTTGGCATTAGGATTTTGCTTGGCAAGCGAGGCATTCATCAACGATAATCCTACGGGAATGCCAATGGCATTGACCACGATGCCTACAATGGCCACTACCAGCGCCACGGAGGGAGATGTTCCGAAGATTGGCTCCAGCACGGCAAAACCGAGAAATCCAATCGTCGGCGAGCCGCTGATCAGGGCGGATACGGCAGCGTCGGCCCCGGTATTCTTCTTGAAGCAATATCTGAACACGAAATAGACAAGCATGAACGAGGCCATTATTCCAATCGTGGAGACTATCGTGAGCTTTATGTCTTTCACCAGCATATCGCGGCTCGCTTGGACGATGGATACGAATAGGGCTGCCGGAAGTGCAAAATCAAGAACTACCTTGTTGAATTTCTTTGCATCCTCCCCTGTAAACGCCCCTTTCTTGCCTGCAATGAAGCCGGCCAGCATCACCACGATGATAGGCACTATGGCATACAGCAATACATGTGTTAAATCCATAACAGAACTTTTTTATTGGTGGAGAGCCATAATCGGAATCCCGGAAGAATTCCGGCCATGGCCTCTTTACATTTTCTATTAATCAGACTGTGAAGTCAATCAGCGGAGTCGGATTAAGATAACCGATATGCCCACTCTCCTTTCCGGCGTCGGCAGCAAGCTGAACGTTGATAATAGCCGGTGCTTTAGAGGCAATCGACTCCGTGAGGGCTTTGCTCAGTTCATCGGGGGTGGTGACATAATAGTTAGCCACGCCGAATACCTCGCCCATCTTCTCATAGTGAGCCTCCACATCGAGAGTTGTAGGAGCCGGGTCGTGTTCGATGGCCGGATCTGTGGAGGGGTTCTTACCAATACTGTTATAGATGCCGCCATTGTTGAAGATCACAACCGTGACCGGGAGTTTGAAACGGCATATCGTGCCGAAATCCATGCCCGAGAAGCCGAATGCGGAATCGCCTTCGATAGCCACCACCTGCTTGCCTGTGGCCACTGCGGCGCCTACTGTCGAGCCCATTCCCATACCCATGATAGCCCATGTGGCGCAGTCTACACGATGACGCGGAAGGCTCATGTCGATGGAATCGCGGGTATCGTCGAGCGTATTGGCTCCCTCGTTGATGAGGATGATGTCGGGGTTGCTTTCTATTATCGGCTTGATGGCACTGAGGGCCGACCAGTGATTCATAGGCTGCATCTTGGCGGCGTCGGCCAGACGCGTTGCGAATTTTTCATTCTTCACCTTCGTCTCTGCCTGAAGCGATGCGAGCCATGCAGGGTCGGCGGCCATCTCTTTACCCTCCATGCCGGAGAGTATAGCATCCAGCGCAAGCCCCATATCTCCTACCACCGGTGCGGCTATCGGGACATTTACGTCGATCTCCTGCGGCTCCACATCGAGCTGGATAAACTTAATCGACGGATTCCACTTTCCGTGTCCGAATGAGAGCATCCAGTTGAGACGAGCTCCTATCACCATCACCACATCGCTCTTCTCCATGATGTCGCTGCGGCATGAAAGCGCGCTCAATTCGCCATTATCGGGCATAAGGCCCTTGGCCATCGACATCGGAAGATAAGGAATTTTGTAAGTCTCGATGAGTTTCTTAATCTTGTCGTCTACCTGTGCATATGCCGCACCTTTTCCGAGCAGGATGGCCGGACGCTTGGCATTCAGCAGCAATTCTACGGCCCTGTCGACGGATGCCTGATTCGGAGCTACGGGAGAATACACATCTACGGGCTGATAGAACAGCTTTTCGGCATCCTCACGGTCCATTATCTCGCCGAGTGCGGGAGTAGTCATGTCGATGTAGACACCGCCGGGACGTCCGGATACGGCGGCACGGTATGCACGTGCCACGGCGCCCGGAATATCCTTGGCGTGCGAGCAGCGGAAGGCCGCCTTCACGAGCGGACGAGCCGTGTTGAGCTGGTCGAGTTCCTCATATGTGCCCATTTTCATATCTACCATCGTAGGATCTGTAGCCCCTGAAATCTGGATCATCGGATAGCAGTTCACAGTGGCGTTTGCCGTAGCTGTAAGGCCGTTCATGAAGCCGAGGGATGATACTGTGAGGAGCACGCCCGGGGTCTTGGTAAGGTATCCGTGGGTAGCGGCGGCCATGCCGGCTTGCTGCTCAAAGCGGAATCCCACGAACTTTACTCCAACTTTCTGCATGGCATAGGCGGCTTCCGTCACCGGAATGCCCACAAGGCCATAGACCGTGTCGAGGCCGATACGCTTCAGCGATTCGGCGAGAATGTACATACCCGTAACCTGTTCAGGAAAATGAGGGGCCCGGGTTGCTGTTGTATCTGTAGTTGCCATTTTTTTATAATTTATGTCATTAATTTTAGAAAGGAGGAGAGTCAATTTTGCTCTCCCCCTTTATGCATATTGATAATTATTACTTTGTGTCGGTTTTAGGAAGGGGCTCTGTAGTGCCGTTCTTTGCGAACTCGGCTATCTGCTCATCGGTATATCCGAGGCTCTTTAGCACTTCCTCGTTGTTGCCTCCCAGCGAAGGAGCCGGGCCGTAAACCGGCTGGTAGTTGGATAGTGTGAACGGGCATCCCACGGTCACAAATTCCCCGATCTCGCCGCCCTGATTGATTCTTACCAGCGTGTTGCCGTCGTAAAGCGATTCATCTGTCATAATTTCCTTTGTCGACAGAACCGGTCCTACGGGCACTCCTGCTTTACCCAGAATCTCCGTTACCTCATATTTAGTCTTGTCGGCAGTCCATTGGCCGATGCGGGCATATATTTCCTGCTTATGACGGTCGCGGGCATCGGCCGTGTTGAAGTCGGGATTGGTGAGCCAGTCCTCGAAGCCAACTGCCTTGCAGAAGAGCTCGAAATCTTTCTCTCCGCGCTGAAGCACGATGTAGACATAATTGTTAGCGTCGATAGCCGAATCATAGCCGCCGGCGGGCTTGCACTTATAGGTCCATCCGAGCACGCCGCCGCCCTCGATATTTCCGGCACGTGGCACGCAGTCGCCGAATTGTCCGTTAGGATACTGCGGGAACTGGGTGAGATAACCAATCTTGTCGAGGGTGAGCTGATCTCTTGTCTTGATGCGGCAGAGGTTGAGGCAGGCATTATGCATCGACTGATATACAAACACGCCTTCGCCAGTCTTTTCACGCTGGCATAATGCAGCGAGAAGCCCGATGAGCAGATGCATTCCGGTATTTGAATCGCCGAGGGCCGCACCGCTCTGAGTCGGGATATTGTATTCGCCGTCAAACCATCCTGTGGTTGATGCCGCAGCGGCCGTGGCCTGGGCGATAGGTTCATAGGCTTTGAGATCCTTATATTTCGACGACAATGGGAAGCCCTTGATTGTGCCGTAGATACAGCGGGGGTTGAGTTCATGCACCACCTCCCAGCTGAAGCCGAGCTTATCCATTGCTCCGGGATGCAGATTCTCAACGAAGATGTCGCATTCCTTTATGAGGCGTGTCAGAATCTCCTTGCCGTCGGGAGTCTTTGCATCGAGGGTCAGCGATTTCTTATCGCTGTTGAGCTGGAGATAATAATAGCTCGGAAGATCGGGATTGAACTGGAGTTCCTTACGCGTGGCGTCGCCTACGCCGGGACGCTCTATCTTTATAACGTCGGCACCGAGCCATGCGAGCATCTGCGTGCATGAGGGTCCTGACTGTACTTCTGTGAAATCAACAACTTTAATTCCCTGGAGAGGGGCGGTAGTCTGTGCCATAGTATTAGAGATTTTTAGAATTTTCACTTGTTTGTGATTCCCTTCTTGACGGGAGGGAACGCAGCCGCTAAATCGGGATTAACAGGATTTAGGCAATATGATTTATGCACTGCTTCTCTCGTTCGGATAATGGAATCGTACACTGATATAACGCATCCGATGCAAGATAAGTTCGGCCTCGAATAAGACGTTCCTCAATTTTTATGTATAAAAATATTATAAAATATATAGAATCGAAGATACTGGATTGCCGGAAGAATAATTTGCTATTGTACCCTCGCCGGCTTGCCGGGCAGATTCATGCAAAAGTTCTGAACGCCCAAATTTTTTCACGGAGGATATGAATAATAAAGAACTTTTTTATCAGTTTTCCTTTATATAAGGAGAAGCCTTTTCATATCATATATAATGATTGTAAAGATTTTCGAGATAAACGATAAAAATCAAAACCCGTCAAGATTATGAAATTAACCACAAAAGCAGTGATGGCCGCTTTCATGGCCACGACTATCCTGCTCGGAGGATGCGTGTCGAACAAGAAATACAATGAGCTCAACATGGAGTATCAGTCTACCCGCGACGGACTGCTCGAATGCAACAGCGCTCGCAAGGGAATGGAATATGTGATTACCGATCTCAAGAAGCAGAACGAGGATCTCAAGAAGCAGCTCACCGATATGAAGGCCACCCTCGACCAGAGCCTTCTTAATTCACAGCAGGGAAGCGTCAACATATCAAAGCTCGTCGATGAGATCAACGCATCCAATAAATACATCAAGGAGCTTATCTCGGCTAAATCGAAGAGCGATTCGCTTAACATAGCCCTTACCAACAAGCTCACCCGCTCGCTCACGAACGACGAGCTGAAGGATGTCGATGTAAAGGTGCTCAAAGGAGTTGTCTACATCTCGCTTGCCGATAATATGCTGTTCAAATCGGGCAGCTATGAGGTGAGTGATCGCGCCATGGAAACGCTCAGCAAGATTGCCAAGATCATCAAGGATTATAGCGACTACGATGTGCTCGTGGAGGGCAACACGGACAACGTGCCTATCTCACGCACCAACATCCGCAACAACTGGGATCTCTCCGCTCTCCGTGCAAGTTCGGTGGTGCAGGTGCTTCAGAACAAGTTTGACGTGAACCCGGCACGTCTGTCGGCCGCCGGTTCGCGGCGAGTTTAACGCCATCGCCGACAACGATTCCGAAGTGGGCCGCCAGCGCAACCGCCGCACGGAAATAATAATCACTCCGAAGCTCGACCAGTTCCTCGACCTCATCGATCAGGCTCCAGAATGATTCCCCTCAATATCCCTGATTCAACCGGGGATTTGATATCCTTCCGTTAATAGACTCCCTATTATACAGCCGGAGCCGATTTCATAGTCGCGGACCCTCTGCTCGGAGAGTCCGCGACTTGATTGAACCTTTATCACAATTTCAGCAACGAAGCGCCATTATCGGAATTATTGAGATTGCGCCCGGCCGACCGGAATATACTGCCGAAATCAGCCGTATAGGTCACCGATAACACTATCATATTTCCATTATTCTTGATATATCGATAGCGGTAGGATGGATTGACGGCTGAATAATTCCAAGCCGGATATCGCGTGCCTTTTGCATCGAATATATACATCCAGCTGGCTCCGAGGGTCCAGTGCTTGTCGGGAGCCCACTCGATCTGGAGAGCATCGCCGTTTTCATTCTTGTAGACATTATGACCGCTTAGGGTTTTGCCGGGGAAGGTGCGCCAGTAGGAAACGGTAAAGGGACCTTTATTCCACCATAACGACAAATTTCCGCTGAACGACGTGAGTCGATGGCTCCAGTCCGCGCCGCCCGTGTGGTAATGAGCCACGCTCAGATATAGGCTTGCGCCGAAACCATGAATATCGCTCAGGCGAAGGCTAAGATCATTCTGCACTGTTTTCATCATGCGCGCATTTACCGACCGGGAAAG
Source organism: Bacteroidales bacterium GP1 (assembly GCA_001701105.1). Classification (GTDB taxonomy): domain Bacteria; phylum Bacteroidota; class Bacteroidia; order Bacteroidales; family Muribaculaceae; genus Lepagella. The sequence goes on along the minus strand of DAAI01000028.1, from coordinate 1,501 downwards.
AAAGAGGCCGTTACCCATATAGGTGATGTCGTTGATCACACTATTGCGCATATCCACATACATGAATTGATAAGAGGCTTGAAACTTTTTGTAACTGAAATTGGCGGCGAGACTGTAAACGAAATTATCTGACACCTTCAGGTTGGGATTGCCGTTGGAGACGAGATATGGCGTGGTCTGTTGCGGATAATCGGTAAGGGCCGTCAAAGATGGAATCACTGGCGTATATCGGAATGTGCCCTGGAGACTCCATTGAGAATTGATGTTCCATGAAAGGTGCGCTACGGAAATATTGCGCATGAAATGACGGCGGTTAAGGTCATTTCTTATCCAGAACATCTTTGCGCCTGTCGAAAGCGTGAGGAAGAATTTCCCGATGCGTTGGCCGAGCCTTAGATACGCATAATTGTTGTTTTCGGTTAGGATAGGCTTATAATCAGAGGAGAGATAGGTGTTTCTGCTGTGGGATATGGTATTCTGAAAGCCTGCAGAGATGGAAGTGCGCTCGTTGAAAGTATGGATATAACTTATCTCGGAGATCAGCGAGCGGCGCCGGCTGTCGACATTCATGATATAAGTTTTCTCCGTGCCATCGGTAAAGATATAATTGTTGTCACGGCGGTAATCGCTGGAATTAAGCGTGCCGACCAATTGCACCTCCAGGGAATTCTTGTCGTTGAAATCCTGATGCAGAAAAAGATCAAGCGAGGGGGTGAAATCCTTGCTGCCGGTAGAGCTGTTGCCATTATATTCTCCAAGTTCGGAATCCACAGTATGCGATATGGTTCTGCTTGAGCTTAGCAACGGCGTTGCGTTGAATGTGACGGAAAACAATGTCTTGGACGTAGGGCTGAAATCATATCTCAAGCGGATGTCATGGTAATGATAATTGAAGGGGTTCCTGTCGTGTTCCTCCAGATTTACCCTGAAATCCTGCGCGATGAAGCTCTCGGTCACATTATCGTAGACGTTCTGATAGTTACGCCAGGACGGATTGTACTGAAGCGTAAATCGCGAGGAACCCTGATGATATGAAGCACTCAGATTCGCATCCATGAATGCCGTAGTCACGGCCGAGCGGCCCCACGCATAAATCTGCCCTCCGTCGCTTCTTTTTTTCAAAGTAATGTTTATGAATCCTGAATGATTAGAGTCCAGATAGCGGGCCGGTGTAGAACGCGAATATTCTATTTTCTCTATATCTTTCGGTTGCAGTGCGTTTACATCTGCCATGGTTGAAGGCACGCCATTGATGAGGATCACGGGGCTTCCTCCGTCGACAGAAATGGTGCGGTTGATAGGATTGGCATCCAGGCCGGCGAGGGGGAGCTTCTGAAACAAGCTGAGCGAAGAGGACGACGCTCTCACATCTGCCCCCGAGGGGTAGATGATAGTATGACCCTTGGAAGATATCATCCGATTAGCAGTAACCGTAACTTCCTGAAGTATGACGCCTTCATCCAGAAAAACCTTCCCGATGTTAAGATTCCTGGAGCCCGGT
>DAAI01000012.1:174-35018 GCA_001701105.1 Bacteroidales bacterium GP1 | reverse complement strand
CCGAGGCCCCAGCCGATGACTCCGTCTTCATTGCCGACCACTACGATAGCGGCAAAGCTGAACGCACGGCCACCCTTTGTCACCTTGGTGACACGATTGATTGCCACCAGACGATCCTTAAGCTCAAGGTCGTTGGTAGATTTTACTCTGTTGGTTTTGATTGCCATGATTCGTTTTAGAATTTAAGTCCGGCCTTGCGTGCGGCATCGGCCAATGATTTTACTCTGCCGTGGAAGAGGTAGCCGTTACGGTCGAATACAACCTCTGTGACACCGACTTCTGCGGCTTTCTTTGCTATAAGCTCACCGACCTTGCCGGCAATCTCTGTCTTTGTGCCCTCGCCCATACCTTTGGAGGAGGCTGCGGCCAATGTGCGTCCTGCGAGATCGTCGATCAGCTGCACATATATACCCTTGTTGGAGCGAAACACGCTCATACGCGGACGCTCAGCGGTGCCTGACACCTTGCCGCGGATGCGGGTCTTGATTTTATTTCTTCTATCTATTTTGGATACCATAGTAGCTCAATTTAATTATTTGGCGTTGGCCGATTTACCGGACTTGCGACGGATCTGCTCGCCGACAAACTTAATACCCTTGCCCTTGTAAGGTTCAGGCTTGCGAAGGCTGCGGATCTTGGCACACACTTGTCCCAGAAGCTGCTTGTCGAAGCTCTCAAGAATGATGAGAGGATTCTTATTGCGCTCGCTCTTTGCCTCAACTTTCACCTCCTTAGGAAGCTTGATGTAGATAGCGTGGCTGAAACCGAGCGAAAGCTCAAGCACCTGACCGGTCGCTGTGGCACGATAACCCACACCGACGAGCTCAAGCTCTTTCTTATAGCCGTCATGCACACCTACCACCATGTTGTGGATAAGAGCACGATAGAGACCATGCTGCGCACGATGCTCGCGGTCGTCGCTCGGACGCTTCACCTCGATATGACCGTCGGCTACATTAACCTCCAGCTCAGGATTTACCGCCTGACTGAGCTCACCTTTGGGACCCTTTACTGTCACTATGTTATCTTTAACCTGTACGGTCACACCGGCAGGTATTTCTATTGGCATTTTACCGATTCTTGACATTGCGATACCTCCTTATGATTAATAAACATAACATAATACTTCACCGCCAATCTTGCGCTCCTTAGCTTCCTTATTGGTCATCACACCCTGAGAAGTGGAAAGGATCGCGATGCCAAGACCGTTGAGCACACGAGGCATTTCCTTGTAGCCTGTGTACTGACGAAGTCCCGGACGGGAGATACGATGGAGGTTCTTGATAGCACTCTCCTTGTCGATAGGATCATATTTGAGCGCAATCTTGATAACGCCCGATGGGGTGTCACCCTCCATAAACTTGTAGTTGAGGATGTAGCCCTGCTCAAAGAGGATACGAGTGATCTCTCTCTTGAGTTTCGACGAAGGAATCTCTACCACACGGTGGCCCGCACGGATAGCATTCCTGAGTCGAGTCAAATAATCTGCTATTGGATCAGTCATTGTTTTGATTGTTAAATTGATTCAGATTTTCCGAACAATATTTAATACTCACTGAATTCTTGTAATCTTAACACGCCGGAAAGCCGGATTCAATCTCTCTTACCAGCTTGCCTTCTTCACACCGGGAATAAGACCGGCGCTCGCCATCTCACGGAACACAATACGAGAGATGCCGAACTGGCGGATATAGCCCTTGGGACGTCCGGTCATGCTGCAACGATTGTGCAGACGCACCTTGGAAGCGTTCTTGGGAAGCTTCTGGAGCTTCTTGATTGCCTCATAGTCGATGTTGCCCTCAGCATCAGCAAGAGCTGCCTTCTTGAGCGCAGCCTTGCGCTCGGCATATTTCTCGACAAGACGCGCACGCTTCACCTCGCGGGCTTTCATTGATTCTTTTGCCATTGTAAATATTTTGTCTTTTTACGGATTTATCTTTTCTTTATTCTCTCTGTTGACAGATCGATTCTCTTCGCGCTCGATTATTTCTGACCCTTGAAAGGAAGTCCGAATTTCTTAAGCAATGAGAAGCCTTCCTCGTCGGTGGGAGCCGATGTCACGAATGTGATATTCATACCCTTGAGGTTGGGCACATTGTCGATATTGATTTCGGGGAAGATGATCTGCTCGGTGATGCCGAGAGTGTAATTACCGCTGCCATCCATCTTGGAATTGATGCCCTTGAAGTCGCGGATACGAGGCAATGCCACACGCACCAAACGCTCAAGAAACTCATACATCTTGTCGCGGCGCAATGTCACACGCACGCCGATAGGCATCTTCTTACGAAGCTTGAAAGCCGCGATATCCTTACGAGAGAGAGTCGGCACAGCCTTCTGACCTGTGATAGCGGTAAGCTCATTGATAGAAGTCTCGATGAGCTTCTTGTCCTGAGTCGCAGCTCCAAGACCTTGGTTGATGACAATCTTTTCAAGGCGAGGCACCTGCATTACGGTAGTGTAACCGAATTCTTTCACGAGCTCAGGCACGATGCGCTCCTTATAATCTTTGCTAAGTGTAGTGCTCATTATTTAATCTCCTCTCCTGATTTTTTAGAATAACGAACTGATTTTCCGTCAGCGTCCTTGCGACGACCCACGCGGCATGGCTTGCCGGTTTTCGGATCGAGGAGCGCCAAGTTAGAAATATTGATAGGAGCTTCAATCTTAATGATTCCTCCTTGAGGGTATTTTGCGTTTGGCTTGGTACTCTTTGATACCATGTTGATACCTTCAACGATAGCGCGATTCTTGCTTACCTGCACTGAAAGCACACGTCCGGTTTTACCGCGGTCGTCGCCAGCCAGCACGTAAACGTTGTCGCCCTTTTTAATATTCAATTTGCTCATTGTGGTTTACTTCTTTTACTATGGATTAAAGTACTTCAGGTGCAAGTGAAACAATCTTCATGTTAGTGGCACGCAATTCACGGGCAACGGGGCCGAAAATACGGGTGCCTCTAAGTTCACCGGCGTTGTTGAGGAGCACACATGCGTTGTCGTCGAAACGGATATATGAACCGTCGGGACGGCGCACTTCTTTCTTTGTGCGCACTACTACCGCCTTAGATACAGTACCCTTCTTTACGTCGGAAGATGGGATGACATTTTTCACCGAAACAACGATGATGTCGCCCACAGAAGCGTAACGACGGCCTGTACCGCCAAGCACGTGGATGCAAAGGGCTTCCTTTGCTCCGCTGTTGTCTGCAACAGTCAAACGGGATTCTGTCTGTATCATGATTACTTAACTTTTTCGATTATTTCAACAAGTCTCCATCTTTTTGTTTTGCTCAAGGGACGAGTCTCCATGAGGCGAACGGTATCGCCTATGCTGCACTCGTTGTTTTCGTCATGAGCATGGTATTTCTTCGACTTATTGACGAATTTACCGTAGATTGGGTGTTTTTCTTTCCATTTCACCAGTACAGTGATGGTCTTGTCACCCTTGTTGGAGGAAACAACCCCAATACGTTCTTTTCTTAAATTTCTCTTTACTTCCATTTCTTGGGATTATTTATTGTTAAGTTCACGTTGACGCAATTCAGTCTTCATGCGGGCGATGTTTCTACGGTCGCGTGTAATCATCGCAGGATTGTCGATGGGAGAAATTGCGTGATTTATCTTCAACTGAAGATAATCCTTTTGAGCCTGTGCAAGACGTGCTTTGAGGTCTTGAGTGCTGAGTTCCTTGATTTCTTCTTTCTTCATAATCTAATTACACGTTTTGATTAGGGTCGTAGTCACGACGCACGATGAATTTAGTAGTCACTGGAAGTTTCTGAGCGGCGAGACGCAATGCTTCTTTAGCTACGTCGAAGGGCACACCTTCAAGCTCGATAAGTATACGTCCCGGAGTCACGGGCGCAACGAATCCTTCGGGGTTACCTTTACCTTTACCCATGCGGACTTCGGCAGGCTTCTTTGTGATGGGTTTATCCGGGAAGATACGAATCCACACTTGACCCTGACGTTGCATATAACGTGTTACCGCGATACGGGCAGCTTCAATCTGGCGACCGGTGATCCATTTTGATTCCAAAGTCTTGATGCCAAATGAGCCAAAAGCCAATTGATTGCCACGCTGAGCGTTGCCTTTCATGCGGCCCTTCTGTTGGCGGCGGAATTTAGTTTTCTTAGGTTGTAACATTGTTTCGTAAGTTCAATTCGTTAACGATTGTTTTTCGGTTTACGGAAACGGTTACCACGGGGGTTGTTGTTTCCGCCACGGTTTTCTTTACCCTGGTTAGTGAAAGAGGGAGCAAGCTCGCGCTTTCCATAGACTTCACCACGGCAAATCCACACCTTAACACCGATTACACCCACTTTAGTGTGAGCTTCCACGAGAGCATAGTCGATATCGGCGCGCAAAGTGTGTAGAGGAGTACGACCTTCCTTGAACATCTCGCTACGTGCCATTTCAGCACCGTTGAGACGTCCGCTCACCTGCACCTTGATGCCTTCGGCACCGCTGCGCATAGTGCTCTGGATAGCCATCTTCACAGCACGGCGATAAGCGATTTTACCTTCAATCTGGCGGGCAATGTTCGCAGCCACGATCTGAGCGTCGATTTCAGGGCGTTTTACCTCGAAGATGTTGATCTGCACATCCTTGTCGGTAATCTTCATAAGCTCTTTCTTCAGCTTGTCCACATCAGCGCCGCCCTTACCGATGATAAGTCCCGGACGTGAGGTGCAGATGGTGATAGTGATGAGCTTGTGAGTGCGTTCGATAACGATACGAGACACACTTGACTTAGCCAAACGAACATCGAGATATTTGCGGAGTTTCGCATCCTCGAGCAAATTGTCACCGTACTTCTTACCACCATACCAGTTAGAGTCCCAACCACGGATGATACCTAAACGGTTGCTTATTGGATTAACTTTCTGTCCCATCTCGATTATTTTTTAGAAGGTTTGTTGTCAATAGTGTCCACGTAGAGAGTCACGTGATTGGCACGTTTACGAATTCTGTAGCCACGACCTTGGGGAGCCGGACGAAGACGCTTAAGCATCGGTGCGGGACCTACAAAAATAGTGCTGATGTAGAGCTCGCCGCTTTCAGCCTTGCGGTCGTTTTTAGCTTCCCAGTTAGCAATAGCGGAGCGGAGACACTTTTCGAGGCGTGCAGCCGCTTCTTTATTTGAAAATTTAAGGATACCCAAAGCACGGAACACTTCCTTGCCGCGCACCATGTCCACAACAAGACGCATCTTGCGGGGTGATGAGGGCACATCAAGAAGGCGTGCAAAAGCTTGGCTCTTACGGGCTTCCTTTATTAATTCAGCTGATTGTCTTTTTCTTACACCCATTGTATTTAATTTCTTTTTTGTCAAAAATTTTTATATCAATGGCCCTTGTTATTTTTTCTTATTGCCGGCATGTCCACGGAAGTTACGAGTGGGAGCGAACTCGCCAAGCTTGTGACCTACCATGTTTTCAGTTACATACACCGGAATAAACTTGTTACCATTGTGAACTGCGAAAGTGTGTCCTACAAAATCAGGAGAAATCATAGAAGCACGGCTCCAAGTCTTGATTACTGACTTCTTGCCGCTTTCTTCCATAGCCGCCACTTTCTTTTCGAGCTTCACGCTGATATATGGGCCTTTTTTTAATGAACGACTCATAGTTACTTAATTAATCAGATTACTTTTTTCTTCTTTCAATAATGTACTTTGAAGAATGCTTCTTCGGAGCACGTGTCTTAAGACCCTTAGAGTATAAGCCCTTGCGTGAACGAGGATGTCCTCCTGATGCGCGGCCTTCACCACCACCCATTGGGTGATCTACCGGGTTCATAACCACACCACGGTTGCGTGGACGGCGGCCGAGCCAACGTGAACGACCGGCTTTACCGGAACGTTCAAGCGAGTGTTCGCTGTTGCCAACCACACCTACAGTGGCTTTACATGCTGAAAGCACTTTACGAGTTTCGCCTGAAGGTAATTTGATAATCGCGTAATCTCCTTCGCGGGATACTAATTGAGCGAAAGTACCGGCTGAGCGTGCCATGAAGGCACCCTGTCCGGGACGCAACTCAACATTGTGAACGACGGTACCTACCGGTATTGCACTCAAAGGAAGAGCGTTTCCTACTTCGGGTGCTGCGTCGGGACCGCTCACTACAGTTGCTCCCACTTCGAGTCCGTTGGGTGCAATGATGTAAGCTTTTGCTCCGTCAACATAGTAAAGAAGAGCCACACGAGCCGAACGGTTAGGATCGTACTCGATAGCCTTTACTACAGCGGGCACACCATCTTTATTTCTCTTGAAGTCGATCAAACGGTAAGCGCGCTTGTGGCCACCGCCCATGTAGCGGTTGGTAAGATGGCCTTCGGCATTACGTCCACCTGTTGATTTCTTGCCGACGATAAGAGATTTTTCTGGTGTGTTTGCAGTTGAAGTGCGAACGATTGGTTTTTTAGTTTCTTTGTCAAAACCTACCAATTCAGTGCGCTTGAACACACCAATAACCTTGTGTCTTTGCCCGGGGGTGGTGGGCTTGAATTTTCTTACTGCCATTGCTTATAGATTGCTATAATAGTCAATTTTCTGACCCTCGGCCACTGTCACGTACGCTTTCTTGAAAGCATCCTGACGGCCGCGGATGAGCCCTTTCTTTGTGTAGCGCTGTTTGCGCTTGCCGGCATAGTTGGCGATATTTACCCGCACAACGCGCACATCATACATCTTCTCCACAATGTCCTTGATCTGGAACTTGTTGGCGTCGGGAGACACCTTGAAGAGATAGCAGTTCAGCTTCTCGCTGCAGGCGGTGGCTTTTTCGGTCACCAACGGTTTGATCTGTATATCCATGTCGTCTCCTTATTTGAAGTCATTGATTATTGCCACGCTGTCCTCTGTGAGCATCAGGGCATCGTTGTTGAGGATGCTATACGCATTCAGGTCGATAGCCTGCATCATCATGGCGTTGGGAACATTGCGTACCGACAGCAGCACATTGGGATCCTGGCCGGCAAACACGAGCAGCACCTTCTTGTCGGCGAGCTTGAAGTTTTTGGCAAGATCGATATAGCTCTTGGTCTTCGGGGCATCGAATGTAAAATTCTCTACCACGATGATCTTATTGTCGTTAACGCGGCTCGTAAGGGCGATGCGGCGAGCCAGGGCCTTCATCTTCTTGTTGAGCTTGGTGCGATAGTCGCGCGGACGCGGTCCGAACACACGGCCACCATGATAAAGCACCGGCGAGTTAAGGTCGCCACGGCGTGCGCCACCGCCACCTTTCTGGCGTCCCATCTTCTTGGTGGAATAGCTTACCTCGCTACGTTCCTTGCTCTTATGTGTCCCCTGACGCTGGTTGCCCAGATATTGCTTGATGTCGAGATAGAGGGTATGCTCGGCATTGCCCTCGCTTAGATCGCGGCCGAATACTTCCTCGTTGAGGACAACCTTGCGACCCGTGTCCTCACCTTTGATATTGTATACTGCTAATTCCATTACTTCTCAACTACTACGATTGAACCTTTGGGTCCGGGGATCGAGCCCTTGATGACTAACAAATTGTGCTCCGGAAGCACTTTAATTACCTGCAAGTTCTGCACGGTCACTCTCTCGTTGCCCATCTGGCCGGCCATGCGGAGGCCTTTGAACACCTTGGCGGGATAAGAACAAGCGCCGATAGAACCCGGAGCGCGGAGACGGTTGTGCTGACCATGTGTCTGCTGCCCCACGCCGCCGAAGCCGTGACGCTTCACGACGCCTTGGAAGCCTTTACCTTTCGACGTGCCTACCACATCCACAAAGCCTCCCTCCTGGAAAAGGTCGACCGTGAGTGTATCGCCTACTGCGGGCACCGTCTCAAACGACTTGAACTCGGCCAAGTGTCGCTTCGGGGTGACGCCTGCTTTCTTGAAGTGGCCGGCCATGGGCTTTGTGGTGTGCTTCTCCTTGGCATCCTGGAAGCCGATCTGCACTGCCTCATAACCGTCGTTCTCCACTGTCTTCACCTGTGTCACCACGCAAGGACCTAATTCGATAACAGTGCACGGAATGTTCTTTCCGTCGGCACTGAAAACGGAAGTCATTCCGATTTTCTTTCCTAATAATCCTGGCATTTCTTTACGTGTATTTACGGTTGTTTCTTTCTTGTCCCTTTACGATTATACCTTGATTGATACGTCTACTCCGCTCGGAAGCTCCAGCTTCATGAGAGCGTCGACCGTCTTGGCCGTGCTGCTGTAGATGTCGATCAACCGCTGGTAGCTCGAGAGCTGGAACTGCTCGCGCGCCTTCTTGTTGACGAAGGTCGAACGGTTGACGGTAAAGATCCGCTTGTGGGTCGGAAGTGGAATAGGCCCGCTTACCACTGCGCCTGTCCCTTTCACCGTCTTTACGATCTTCTCGGCCGATTTGTCGACCAAGTTGTGATCGTAGCTTTTGAGTTTGATTCTGATTTTCTGGCTCATATTGTTGTTATGACTAATTCTCTTATAGAAGATCCACCCGGCCTTGGCATTCCGTCAGCACCGAGCGTGCTATCGACGGACTTACCTCCGAATAGTGGCTGAACGACATTGTGCTTGTGGCGCGTCCCGACGTGATTGTACGAAGTGCAGTGACATAACCGAACATCTCCGACAACGGAGCTTTGGCCTTCACTATGCGTGCGCCGCTGCGGCTTGTCTCCATGCCTTCTACCTGGCCGCGACGCTTGTTGAGGTCGCCGATTACGTCGCCCATCGATTCTTCAGGCGTTACCACTTCTATCTGCATGATGGGCTCCATGAGCACCGGCTTGGCCTTTTCGCTGGCATGCTTGAATGCCTGGATGGCTGCAAGCTCGAAGCTAAGCTGATCCGAATCCACAGGATGGAAACTACCGTCGAGCAACGTGACTTTCAGACGCTCCACCGGGAAGCCTGCGAGAACGCCGTTCTTCATGGCCGTCTGGAATCCTTTCTGTACGGAGGGTATATATTCCTTCGGAATGTTGCCGCCCTTTACTTCGTCGACAAATTGAAGCGTGCCTTCGAAATCCGGATCGGCCGGCTCCACGCGCACGATAATGTCGGCGAATTTACCGCGTCCACCGGTCTGCTTCTTGAATACTTCACGCAGCTCGGCAGGCTTAGTGATGGCCTCTTTGTACGTAACCTGCGGACGTCCTTGATTGCATTCTACCTTGAATTCACGACGCAGACGGTCGATGATGATGTCGAGGTGAAGCTCTCCCATACCGCTGATCACGGTTTGACCCGTCTCTTCGTTGGTCTCCACGCGGAAGGTCGGATCTTCTTCGGCCAGCTTCTGGAGGCCTACGCCCAGCTTGTCGAGGTCTTTCTGCGTCTTGGGCTCCACGGCTATTCCGATCACAGGATCGGGGAATTCCATGGCTTCAAGCACTATAGGATGATTCTCATCGCATAGTGTATCACCCGTGCGAATATCCTTGAATCCCACGCCGGCGCCGATGTCGCCGCAGCCGATACGCTCTTTCGCGTTCTGCTTGTTGGAATGCATCTGGAAAAGACGCGATACACGTTCTTTCTTACCTGAACGGCTGTTAAGCACATAGCTGCCGGCATCTACATTTCCGCTGTAGACACGGAAGAATGTAAGGCGACCTACATACGGGTCGGTGGCGATTTTGAAAGCCAGTGAGCACATCGGCGCATCCGGATTCGGCTCACGCACCTCTACTTTATCGCTGTCGATGGCATGACCCTCTATCGCGCCGGCATCTTCCGGACTGGGAAGGTAGGCACATACGGCGTCGAGCAGCGTCTGCACTCCTTTGTTCTTGAATGAGGAGCCACAGATCATCGGATTGATGGCCATCGAGAGCGTACCTTTGCGGATGGCGGCCTTTATCTCTTCCGGAGTGATGGTGGAAGGATCATCGAAGTATTTCTCCATCAGCACGTCGTCAAGCTCCGCGAGGGTCTCGAGCATCTTGTCGCGGTATTCCTCGGCCTCCTGGCGGAGAGAATCGGGAATCTCGGCCTCTACATATTCCGCACCCATTGTCTCGTCGTGCCAGAAGATTGCTTTCATGGTCACGAGATCGACAACGCCTTTGAACGTCTCTTCCGCACCGATAGGAATCTGGATTGGAAGGGGAGTGGCTCCAAGCACATCGCGCACCTGGCGTACAACCTCAAAGAAGTTCGCTCCGGAGCGGTCCATCTTGTTGACATATCCGATACGGGGCACATTATATTTGTCGGCCTGACGCCAAACGGTCTCCGACTGAGGCTCCACGCCTCCGACGGCGCAGAATGCCGCCACAGCACCGTCGAGCACACGCAACGACCGCTCCACCTCTACGGTGAAGTCAACGTGTCCCGGGGTGTCGATAAGGTTTATCTTATATTTTTCGCCGTCATATTTCCAGAAAGTAGTGGTGGCGGCGGAAGTAATCGTGATTCCGCGCTCCTGCTCTTGCTCCATCCAGTCCATTGTGGCCGCGCCGTCGTGAACTTCACCGATCTTATGGGTAAGGCCGGTATAGAACAGGATACGCTCGGATGTAGTAGTTTTTCCGGCATCGATGTGGGCCATGATGCCGATGTTTCTGGTATATTGCAGCTCGTCGTTTTTAGCCATTTTACCTTTATATCAATTTAGAATCTGAAATGTGCGAAAGCGCGGTTGGCCTCTGCCATGCGGTGCATATCTTCCTTACGCTTGAAGGCACCACCCTGGTCGTTGAAGGCGTCGACGATTTCGGCGGCCAGTTTGTCGGCCATAGTCTTACCGCCACGCTTGCGTGCGAATATTATGAGATTTTTCATTGATATCGATTCCTTGCGGTCGCTACGAATCTCCGTAGGCACCTGGAAGGTAGCACCACCCACACGGCGGCTCTTCACCTCCACTTGAGGAGTTACGTTCTCAAGCGCCTTTTTCCATATCTCAAGCGCGCTTCTCTCCTCGTTGGGCATCTTGGCCTTCACGGTCTCCAATGCCGTATAGAATATTGTAAATGCGGTGTTTTTCTTCCCGTCGTACATCAGATGATTCACGAATTTCGTAACTTTCACTTCGTGGAATACGGGATCGGGGAGTATTACCCTTTTCTTGGGCTTTGCTTTTCTCATTGTTCTTTGTTTAATGTTTTGATGCTGGCTGCTTTTGCAATCTTCAACCTCCGCGCGCCTCGCGGCGGTTTACTCAACCATAGGCGTCCAACAAACCAAAACGGGGTTTACGTTTTTGATTTCTCGGAATCCTTATTTTTTGGCAGCTTTCGGACGTTTTGCTCCGTACTTAGAGCGACGCTGTGTGCGTCCCTGCACACCGGCTGTATCAAGCGTACCGCGAACGATATGGTAACGCACACCAGGAAGATCCTTTACACGGCCGCCGCGCACCATCACGATCGAGTGCTCCTGAAGATTGTGTCCCTCTCCGGGAATGTAGCTGTTCACCTCTTTGCCGTTGGTGAGCCTTACACGTGCCACTTTACGCATGGCCGAGTTAGGCTTCTTGGGAGTCGTGGTGTATACACGCACGCAAACTCCGCGACGCTGAGGACATGAATCCAAGGCCGGCGACTTGCTTTTATCTTTCAAAGCCGTGCGCCCTTTCCTTACTAATTGCTGAATTGTTGGCATTCTTGTCGCTTTTTTATTGTCTGGTTTGTTATTTTTTCCTTTTTCACTTGCAGAAGAAATGCGCATTATGTGCACGCCAAACCATTGACTCCCAATTGTTTGGCCATGCACTCGGGCATATCTCCCGCAAAAGCACTGCAAAATTACTAAAAATTAGCGGATTATGCAACACTCTGTTAAATTATTTTCACCACCCTCCCCTATTTTTATTTCTTTTTCACTTCTGCCCGCTCCGCCCCGAAGGATATATTTATCATTTTTCCTCCCGGCCGACTGCCGATACAGGCTCTTTACTTAAATTCCGACGCTGTGGCGTAAATGGCCTCGAAAATCCGGCGGTCGACATCGGTAAGCTCGATTCCACGACGCCCCATCACTGTCTTGGCTATTTTAAAGAAGGCGCTTACCGGCACATCAGTAAATCCACCCTCCGGACTCCCGGTCTGGAAGCTGGCTATGAACGGACGCGGAAAGCCCGCCCCGTGGAAATTCACTCCTACGCCTATCACCGTGGCCGTATTGAACATCGAATTGATGGCTGCCTTGGAATGGTCGCCCATTATCAACCCGCAGAATTGAAGATCGGTCCGCATGAATCTCCGTTCATTATAATTCCAGATGCGGATCTTGGAATAATCGTTCTTAAGGTTGGAGGCGTTGGCGCCCGCCCCAATATTACACCATTCCCCTACCACGGCATTACCGAGATAGCCATCGTGGGCTTTGTTGCTATATCCGAACACCACGCTGTTGTCGACCTCTCCTCCGATTCGGCAATTGGGTCCGAAGGTGGTGCCTCCATAAATTTTACTCCCCATACGCACCCGAGTACCCGGACCTACAGCAAGCGGCCCCCTCAGACAAGCCCCCTCCATCACCTGCGCTCCTTTTCCTATATATATAGGCCCTCCTTTCAGATTTAATGTGCATCCGGCCAATTCCGCTCCTTCCTCTATCATCAAGGCCGGGGTACCGTCGGCAAGCTCCATCGGGCCTATTACCGTCACCGAACAGTCGGGCATATCCGACCGCTTCCCTTTAAACATTCTCATATAATCCTCCACTAATGTGCGGGGATTCTGAAGAAATAGGTCGTAAATGTAGTTGATGCGGCGCCCGCGTGTATCCTGAAGTGTCATGCCCGATTCATTAGAGCATACGGAATCGCGGCTGTGGCCTGAATCGGAACTATGGTCAGTGAGTGCAAGAAAGTCGGTAAGCGTACCTCGCCATGCCCATAGCCCTATTTCATCGCAATATCCTTCGCCGGGCTTCAGAGCCTCGACATCAGCGGCGAGAGAAGCGTCGGCCACAAGATTGCCCGCAATAAACAGGGCCTCCCCTTCCGGAGTCGTATCCTCAGGGAATTTCTCCATCAGATATGGCCGTGTGAGCCATGAATAGCTTCCGGGAAGAAATGCCTGCCATTTCTCGACGAGAGTATCGATTCCAAGGCGGAAAGCCCCGATAGGCCGGGTATACGACAGAGGAAGCAGATCTCGATAGTTTTTCTCCGTGTCGAAAAGCACCACCTTACGCACGGCAATGCTCGTGTTTGCGTCGTTTTTGGTCATCATATGGTTATAGCCCCATTCTAACTCCTGACGGCTTCTTTGAGAAGACGTTGATTAGTTGTTTAATCATTATATGCACGGACTCTTACATTCCGCACACCCCATATCGCGGGAAACCAATATCAGCAACGGCCCGCGGCCAAGAGGCTACATCATTGTGCTTCCCTACAATTTGCTCCACACTGTCCGCAAAATTAATTATTTTCCGCTAATAATAAAAATCTTTAACATTCTCTCGACATTCTGCACTTTCTACAATATTTCCATACACGATATTTGAAGAATGGAACACTTTCATTAAGACCACTCCTTTTTGATTAATTAATCGGCAATATCGTTCATAAGGTGGCGCTATCCAAATGTATGCAGCACATCATATGACGTCACTATATTCATATAATGTTCTAATGTTCCGGAATCCATCAAACGCCTGTTCACCCCGCTTTGATGCACATTTAGTTCGGCAGCAGGTTGGATTATGCAATATGTCACAAATTTTAAATCTTCTCACTTGTGCCAAAATTATACGACTCTGATTGTCCTGCACAAATTAATTATTTTTCTCTAATCGTATGGGCGTTATAAAGAATGGGACAAAAAAATCGATGGCATCGATTTTCACAAGCCGATGCCATCTGTGATTTTGTAGATTGTTACCAACTTTCACAAGCCAGATCTTTTTTTCTTACTCAACCACTAACTTACAATTATATCACTATTATTTTCTCAAATTTATTATTAGTATGAGCAACCGAGTTATTAGTACTCTTTTGCACTGCAAAATTACAAATATTTTTTTATTTACGCAATATTTTTAAAAAAAATTTTTTGACAATTTTCAATTCATCCCAATCCTTCTCTTTTCTTTGCGTTGGGATTCCACCTCTTTATCTCAGCTATATTAGCATCCAGAGCATCCAGGGGGAGTGAATTTGTCGATATAGAGATATTTTTTTAAATTTGCAGAAAATAAATAAACGCAGTCCGCAATCCTCGCCGGCATCATTATTCTCCGGCATTTGGGCGACTGCAATTATAACCCATTCATTATGAAAAAGAATTTCGAGTATCTCACGCTGCTCCGGGAGGCAATGAAGGCTCACGGCATCGATGCCTGCGTAATATCGGGCACTGACCCTCACCAAAGCGAATTGCCCCCTCATCATTGGCGCGGACGCGAATGGCTTACCGGTTTTGAGAGCGGCAACGGAACGAACGGAACGGCCGTGATTCTCCAGGACGATGCTTTATGCTGGACCGATTCCCGCTATTTCATCCAAGCCACCGACCAATTGAAAGATACGGGCTTCAGGATGATGAAGGAAGACGGTCCGGAGGCCGTAGACCTCGTAGACTGGCTTACGGAACATACTTCAGCCGGTCAGACTGTCGGCATCGACGGGATGACTTTCTCTGTCTCTTTCGCTCAGCGGCTCCAGCAGGAATTAAACGATAACGGAGTAAAATTGAATACCGACTTCCCGCAGTTTGATTACATTTATCCCGACCGCCCGCCGCGGCCGGCGAATAAACTCTTCATCCACGACGAAACGATAGCCGGGGAAAGCGCCGATTCCAAAATCGGCCGCATAATGAAAGAAGTGAAAGAGGAGCTTGCCAACGCTATCCTTATCTCAAGTCTCGACGACATCGCATGGGCAACCAATCTGCGCACCGCCGGCGACATCTCTTTCAGCCCGATGTATGTGGCATTCCTTTATGTCGACGATAACGCCAGAGTGCTCTTTGTGGACGACGATAAAATCACTCCGGAAGTAGATGAATATCTGAAAGCCAATAATATTAGCCGCCGCCCCTACGACTCGGTAAAGGACTTCGTGGCCTCTCTTCCTAAGGCGACCCGGCTCCTGATGGATCCGCAGAAGACGGCCCGTGGAATCTACGATGCAGTAGGATGCACGCCTGTATTCGGCGGCGCAGGAGTAGCCCGGCTGAAGAGTATCAAGAACGATTCCAATATTG
Organism: Bacteroidales bacterium GP1; assembly: GCA_001701105.1. GTDB lineage: Bacteria > Bacteroidota > Bacteroidia > Bacteroidales > Muribaculaceae > Lepagella. Next base: position 19,877 of record DAAI01000012.1, on the reverse strand, counting down.
AAAGCCTGACGAAGGCCATGGAGAAAGACGGAGTGGCCCTCGTGAAATTCTTCATGATGGTGGAGAAAGAATATCCCTCCGGTAAGCTCACGGAAGTGGAACTGGGACGCCGACTCCGTGCGTTGCGAATGGCCGATCCTTCATGTGTCGATGAGAGCTTCGCTCCGATTCTCGGCTGGAATGCCCATGGAGCGATCGTGCATTATGAGGCCACGGAAGAAACTGACATCGCCATTGAAGGCGACGGGTTGCTACTCGTCGACTCCGGCGGCCAATATATCTACGGCACCACCGACATCACACGTACCGTGGCCCTTGGCACTCCAACAGCCGCTCAGATCCACGACTTCACTCTCGTGATGAAAGGTCATATATCCCTCTCCCGCGCAATATTCCCCAAAGGCACGACGGGCCATCAGCTCGATGCCCTCGCACGCCAGTATCTCTGGGCCGAAGGAAAGGCTTACTACCATGGCACGGGTCATGGCGTCGGATTCTTCATAAATTGCCATGAAGGGCCGCAGAACATCCGGCTCAACGCCAACCCCACTCCCCTGGAACCCGGGATGATCACGAGCAACGAGCCCGGTATCTACCTTGAAGGGCGTTATGGAATCCGCTGCGAGAACCTGATTCTCACCGAGCCGGCTATGCAGACGGAATTCGGCGATTTTTATAAATTCCGGACACTCACCCTCTTTCCTTTCGATCTCAGGCTGTTCGAGACTTCGATAATGAGCGATGAAGAGATCAAATGGGTGAATGATTATCACGCCAATGTCCGCGAGGCTCTGACTCCCCTCCTTTCCCCGGAAGAGGCTACGTGGCTCGAGGAAAAGACCAGACCCCTTGTGAGATAAATACCCTCGAAATAAATCGAACTTCAAAATTCAAATCATAAGTTATAGGAGATGATGCACGCCCGGGAAAAGCGTGCTTCATTTCCTGAATCAGGATAAGTATCATGGCATTGATAAAAAGTGTAAGGGGCTTTACCCCAGTCATAGGCAAGGGTTGCTATCTTGCCGACAACGCCGTAATCGTAGGCGACGTAACTATGGGAGATGATTGCTCGGTATGGTTCGGCACCGTGCTACGCGGCGATGTCAACACTATCACGATAGGCAATCGTGTCAACATTCAGGATGGCTCGGTGCTTCACACGCTCTATCAGAAATCCACCATCGAGATAGGCGATGATGTGTCGATAGGCCACAATGTGGTGATTCACGGAGCCAAGATACACGATTACGCTTTAATCGGCATGGGGGCGATCGTGATGGATGACGCTGTCGTAGGCGAAGGCGCCCTCGTGGCAGCCGGATCGGTAGTGCTTAGCCGCACCCAGATAGGAGCGCATGAGCTATGGGCCGGCGCACCGGCAAAATTCATCAAGATGGTTGAGCCGGAGAAAGCAAAGGAAATGAATATAAAGATAGCCCACAACTATCTGATGTATTCAAGATGGTATGATGAGACTCCGCAAGAGGCTCTGGCCGATAACGCTGAGCAGGTGGCGGCCGAAGAAAATAAATAAGCCTGTTGGAGTCGGTGCGCAGATTTTTTCAAATGATTTTACTGAAATAATTTTGTGATATCGGCAACTTTATATAATTTTGCAACGCTTTTGCACCCCTTTCACGGCCCAAACACCCGTAAAAATGGCGGCCTGAGCATCGTAAAACACTGAAAATAAAATAAAAATTAAAACCAAAACATGATTATCGTACAAGTAAAAGAGGGCGAGAACATCGAGAAAGCGCTCAAGAAGTTCAAACGTAAATTCGAGAAGACCGGCATCATCCGCGAGCTGCGCAGCCGTCAGGCATTTGAGAAGCCTTCGGTGACCAACCGCAAAAAGATGATGAAGGCTGTCTACGTTCAGCAGCTCCGTCAGGCCGAGCAGTAATCCGGCGCCCCTTTACACACGACATACCGCGGTATGGACATTCTTTTTGAATGATCATACCGTTTTGTCGTACCCTATCCTTCATTACGACTCACTCCAACCGGCCATGCTTGATGATTTCCGGACATACCTCAAGGCGGAATTAAACCGCAGCACGCTTACCGTGGAAGCCTATTGCCGCGACATAGGCCAATTCGCGGATTGGCTCCACGCCTCTGCCGTTGAACTTCTTGAGGAGGATGCCGTTACGCCCAATGATATTCGCGCATGGCTTGGAGATCTCGCCTCCAGGGGACACAAACCCATGTCGCTGCGACGAAAGACGCAAAGCCTCCGCGCCCTTTTCACATGGGGCATGAAGACGGGCAGATGCTCCCTTAATCCAGCAAATGAAATAATCCTTGCAAAACGCCGCCGACATCTTCCGGAAATAATCAAATCCGTTGAGATGGACTCGATTCTAAAATCTTCAGGAAGCGAGGCGGATAAGGAAAATCCCGACCCCCGCTCGGCACGAACACACCTCGCCCTTTCAATGCTATACGGCCTCGGCTTACGCCAAGCCGAGTTACTTTCGATCACCGACAGCGATATTCGACATTCCTCCAAAGAGCTAAGAATCATGGGTAAAGGTTCCAAAGAGAGAGTGCTCCCACTGCCCGATAAATTGCTTAACGAAATCAAGACCTGGCAAGAACTTCGCGATGCTATATTTCCATCGCTTCCGGCTCCACGCCCCCTCATGGCCGGGCCGCACGGCTGCATCTCAAAACAGACTCTCTACAATGCAGTCCGAGATGCATTGGCCCCGGCCACAACCGGCAGAAAGAGCCCACATACATTACGACACTCATTCGCAACAGCTTTGCTTAGCGACGGAGCGAATCTCGACGCCGTGCGCCAATTGCTCGGCCATGCTTCGCTCGCCACAACCCAGATTTATACCCACCTCACACCGGCCCAGCTTAAAGAAGCATATGCCGCGGCTCACCCCCGTGCCGGCAGCAAAGAAATAGGCGACAAATGAATATTTTTTACCGCAGACTCAATAAAATCCCGATTTTTTTTGTTATCTTTGCATATGGTAAGCTGACGAGGGCCTGCTCCACGCTTGCCGAACCCTTGCTATTAACGAATGCCCGGCATTCCAAAACACCCGCCCTATGGAAGCAAAAATCAAAGCGATTAATTTCGACATCACCGACAAACTGGTGAACTTCATCAACAAGAAGATCGACAAGCTGAGCCGCCGCTTCGAAGCTCTCTCAAAAGCGGAAATCACTCTTAAGGTGGTAAAGCCTGAAACCGCAATGAATAAGGAAGCTGCCGTAAAACTCTCTATCCCGCCAGCTCCGGAAATTTACGCTTCAAAAACTGCCGACTCTTTTGAAGAGGCCGTGGATCTCTGCCTTGATGCCCTGGAGCGTCAGCTCGAGAAGAACAAAGACCGTTGACTTCCGATTCGCTATTCCATCACATTCCTTATTCCCCTATAAGACTATAATTTAGCTATCAATTCACAGAACTCCATCTTAATTATTCCGGATGTCAGCTAAATCTAAGACTAAAAGACCCCCGGCCAGCCAAACCAACCGGGGGATGCTTTATATAATGCTCGGCACGGCTGTGGCAATTGCCGTTTTCTTCCTTTTGCTATATCCAGCGGTCATGGTAGGAGCTCCCGATACGGCTACTATCAAGATTCCTAAGAACGCCACGCAGGAGATGGTGGCCGATTCCCTGGAAACTCACTTTGGCAGCGATTATGCTTCCAAAGTGATGCGGATGATAAAATTGAGGAATCCCGACTTTTCCAAACGCCACGGTGCTTACGAGATTCCCGCCGGCACCAACGCGTTCGGAGCAATGAGAAGGCTCACTTCAGGCGCACAGACGCCGGTCAGGATTACGGTCAACGGGTTCCGTTCGCTTCCCCTCCTGATTGAGAAAATAAGCAGAAAGCTCGACTTCCCGGAAGATTCCCTGTGGAATGTGATTTCTAATCCCGAGATCCTTGCCAAATACGATATTACGCCCGAGCAGGCATTGGCCTTATTTATGGATGATACATATGAGATATATTGGTCGGCTTCTCCACGGCAGGTAGTGGCTAAATTCGGTGACGAATACAACAGATTCTGGAGCGAAGAGCGAAAAAACCAAGCCGCGCATCTCGGACTTACCCCCGCTCAGATAATGACACTGGCCTCCATCGTCGATGAAGAAACCAATATGGCCTACGAAAAAGGGAAAGTGGGACGGCTATACATCAATCGCCTGAACATAGGCATGAAACTTCAAGCCGATCCTACGATACGTTTCGCCCATAAGGATTTCACAATGAGGAGAATCCTTAAAGACGACCTTAAAATCGACTCCCCTTATAATACATACCTGCATGAGGGGCTTCCCCCGGGACCGATTCGTACCACTACCAAAACTACGGTGCAGCAGATTCTCGATTCGGAACCCAACGACTATCTGTTCATGTGTGCCAAAGAAGATTTATCCGGCAGCCACAACTTCGCCGTTACCTATGAGGAGCACCTGAAGAATGCGCAGGAATATCAGAAAGCCCTCAATGAAAGAGGCATAATGAGATAAAACCCTCCACCGGACGCCATGCATCCGATTGAAATAAAAGAACCCATGACTGTTATAAATACCTATGCCAATGCTGCTGAAGCCTATATCGACAAGGGGTTTCTCGTGAGCCATGGCATCCCGGCCGAAGTGCAGGCCGATGCCCTGTCAAATCTTTTCCCGGGGCCGGTGATGGCAGGCGGCTCGATCAGCCTGGTGGTGCCCGATGAGTATGCAAAAGAGGCGGAAACCCTCATGAACAACCGTGGCTGAACATGCCAAGGTTTCTTGGAATGATGTTATTGTTGATTCTGTCGGCTTCGACAGCAACTGCCGCGCATCGTAAAATCAAGACAATTCCAGATTCCGAATCACAATCAATCATTACACAGATCATTGATTCGGTAGTAGAAATACCGGACTCCCTTAGCCTCGGTGAATACGCCCTCAATTTTTGGAAAATGAGGGTGGAACACCGTGACATTGATATAAATGACAAAAACATTCGTTGGCCCGGCTTTGTGGATTTCTGCCTGCGAACCTACAGATGGGCAGAACGGGTCTTTAACACATACGACACGACTTATGTAAAAGATTCCGGACCGCCCGGAAAGGCTATCATTCATTCCGACAATTGGCATGATGCCTATCGATTCGTGCCGACCAAGATTCCGGAAATGCTACTTGCCGGGGAATTTTATTCCAATATCGGACTTCAACTAAAATATGGTATCCTCTCGGTAGGATACTCCTACGACATCAGCACCACCCTCAACAGCAAGACGGCGAAGCATACCAAATTGAATCTCAGCCTTACATGCGCTCGATTTATCCTGGAGGCCAACCTCTGGCGCAGCAACGGCACGATCTTTGTCCGCAAATTCGGTGAATACAACGACGGTCACCTTATCCGTCTCCCATTCAACGGGCTTGATTTTTCTGCATTCGATCTGCACGGACTCTATTTCTTTAATTACTCCAAATTTTCGTTGGGAGCCACCTACGGTTATTCCGGCGATCAGCGACGTAGTGCCGGCACATGGATGCTCGGCCCAAGCATCTACCGCTACCGGGCGGATTTCGATTTCTCGAAGCTCCCCGCTGAATTGCTCGAATCCTACCCTTTCCCCATTAATGAATACCGCTTCGACTTTATTTCTTATAACCTATCGGCAGGATATTCCTTCAACTGGGTACTTAACAAGCATTTCACCTTCAATGCCACGGTATGTCCGGGCATTGGCGTGACGGTGACTCATCAGAAAGACACCTATGGGAAAAGGACAATCCCATCCTACGGGGCGCGGGGAAAATTTGCAATACTTTATAACAACAAACGTTTCTTCTGTTGTGTAAAAGGTAATTTAACCGGTAATTTCTATCATACCCATGACATACGCTTCTTCTCACATTTGCGAAACTACCAGGCAGCCGTCGGAATCCGGTTCTGATTTCGACCGGGCCATGATGCGCCGGGCGTTGCAGTTGGCCGCAAACGGAGCCGGCCACGTCTCCCCTAATCCGATGGTGGGAGCCGTGATTACCGCGCCCGATGGCCGGATCATCGGAGAAGGATGGCACAGGAAATATGGCGGTCCTCATGCCGAGGTACAGGCTTTCCGCAATGTAAGGCCGGAAGATGAACCCCTCCTGACGCAATCCACAATCTATGTGACTCTCGAACCCTGCTCCCACTATGGCAAGACCCCTCCCTGCGCCCGCCTATTGGTGGAGAAGAAGATAGCCCGCGCCGTGATCGGATGCGGCGATCCCAATCCTAAGGTTGCAGGCCGTGGCATCGCAATTCTCCGCGAGGCCGGCATTGAGGTGACGGAAAACGTCCTTGTGGAGGAATGCAGATTTCTCAACCGGCGGTTTATGACGGCCCACACTCTCCGCCGCCCCTGGATTCTGCTTAAATGGGCCGAAAGTGCCGACGGATTCATCGACTGCCCGGTCTCCACTCCCCTCTCCAAGCTATTGATGCACCGGGAACGCTCGATGTGTGATGCCATTCTTGTCGGCACAGATACCATCCTCAACGACAATCCGAGCCTCACCACGCGATTCTGGCCGGGGAACAGCCCCCGCCCGGTGGCGTTCCGTTCCCCCCACCTCCCTATGGATCTGACGTTAGGGGGCAGGGAAATAATATGGCTCGACCGCGAGAATCCTCTGGAAGAGAATATGCGCATTCTGTTTTCTCAATACGGAATCACCTCGCTTATGGTGGAGGGGGGAGCAAAGATGTTGGCCATGTTCATAGCGCACGGGCTATACGATGAAATAAGGCAAGAAATTGGAAATAAGTCAGGTGGAGGAAAACTGCGGGCGCCGGAGTTGCCGGATTGAGTAATTTTTTGTAAATTTGCGCTATGGCCAAGACAAAAAACGCAGATCCGCAGGAAAGACTTCGAGAACTGGGGAATGCCCCGGTGGGCAAACTGTTGTTGAAATACAGCTTGCCGGCAGTAGTAGGCACTGTCATCAGCGCAGTCTACAACATCATCGACTCCATAGTGATCGGCCATGCCATCGACGACCCCAATGTGGTGAGCGGAATCGCCGTGACATTCCCTGTCATGAATCTTGTCACCGCGCTTGGTATGCTTATCGGAGCGGGTGCGGCCACACGCGTATCCATCGTAATGGGTCAGAACGACCGACGCGTGGCCGAGATTATCCTCGGTAATTGCGTTCAGCTTACATTGATAATCGGATTCCTCTATGCCCTGACATTTGCGATTTTCATGGATCCGATTCTCCGTGCGTTCGGAGCCTCCCCCAATTCGCTGCCTTATGCAAGGGAATTCATGCTTTGGGTGCTTCCCGGATGCGTGCTGATGAACCTCACTTTCTCCTACAACAATGTGATGCGTGCCTCCGGGTATCCGGCTAAGGCGATGTACACCAACATTATCGGAGCGTTGCTCAACTGCATCCTCGCCCCTCTCTTTCTTTTCGGATTCAAATGGGGAATACGCGGCGCGGCCATCGCCACCGACATTTCCATGACCGTTACCGCCATCTGGGTGATGAGCCATTTCTTCAATAAGAACAATACGCTCCATTTCGTGCGCGGCACATTCAAGTTCAATTGGCCGATCATCCGGGGCGTCCTCTATATCGGTATGGCTCCGTTCCTTATCAACGTTTGCGGCTCGATGATAAATGCAATTGTCAACAACACCCTTCTCTCCTACGGCGGCGACAACGCGATAGCGGCAGTGGTGGTGTTCAACCGCTATGTCACGATCTTTGTATTCATCATCATCGGCATTTGTCAGGGTATGCAGCCCATTATCGGATATAATTACGGCTCGGGACGCTTCAAACGGCTGTTGCACACCTTCCTCCTTGCCGCTACGACAGGAGTCGTGGTATCTTCCATAGGAAGTCTTGTCGGGTCGCTGAATCCCCGCGCCATCGCCTCGATGTTCATGCAGGATGAAGCCCAGATCCAATGCGCCATCCGATGCCTTAAGATCACCACAATGACCTTCTGGGTGGTTGGATTGCAGATTGTTACCACCAATTTCTTCCAGGCTCTCGGCATGGCAGGCAAATCCGTATTCCTCTCGCTTACACGCCAGATGATCTTCATGGTGCCGCTGCTCTTTATCCTGCCGAGATTCTGGCAGCTCGACGGCGTATGGGCCTCCTATCCCGTTTCCGACGTGCTTTCCACCATCGTCGCCATCCTCATGCTCATCACGCAGATGAAGAAAATCAGGGAGAAGGCAAAGCTCCATCCCGAAGAAACGCAAGCCCAGGTAGAACACGATATGTAATCCCATGAGAGTACCCTCATTCCTGAAGCCCGCAAAAGACTGGGTCTATTTCAAGATATATTCCCCTTCAAGGAAATATCTCGTACCCCGAATGTTACGATTGAGGGAAAGGCTCTTTACGCCTTCATATGAAAATTTCGATTTTCATAACATTCCGATCATTATCTGTAATTTCAACCGTCTGGAATGCCTTAAAATCCTCATTGCACGACTTGAAGAACTAAATTATAAGAATATCCATATAATCGACAATAATTCTTCGTATCCTCCCCTGCTTAGATATTACGAAAACTGTCCTTATACAGTCTATAGGCTCAAAAAGAATCTTGGACACTTGTCGTTATGGAAAAGCAACATATATAAAAAGTTTAAAAACCGCTACTTCGTTTATACCGATTCGGATGTAGTGCCGGGGCCGGAGTGTCCGGAGGATTTCATAAAGAGGTTTTATGAAATAATGCATAAATATAAGGCCGTGAAAGTAGGAGCAGCTTTAAAAATTGACGACATTCCCGATTGCTTCAAAGATAAAGAGCAGGTCACTAAATGGGAAAAACAATTCTGGGAGAATGAAATAGAAAAAGATGTATATGTAGCCCAGGTTGACACTACTTTCGGCCTCTACTGGCCAAATCTGAAATGGGGTACGGATACTATCGGACTCCGGCTGAGGGTTGGTGGTGATATGACCGCAAGGCATCTGCCCTGGTATGCCGATTCAGAGCATCCCTCCGAGGAAGACATCTATTATGCCAACACATGTAACAGTTCCGCTTCATGGGCTAATGGCACTACATTCACAGGGGATGCTTATAAAGATCTGCTTGAAGATATAAAGGAATGAGCCGAACAAAAAATAGCCTGAAAAATTCTGCAATGGCAATGATATATTATTTCGTATCATTGCTTCTTCAGTTTTTCTCCCGCAAGGTTTTTCTCGATTACCTCGGCACAGAGATCCTCGGACTTAATACCACGGCCAGCAATCTGCTACAATTCCTCAATCTTGCCGAACTCGGCATCAGCTCCGCAGTAGGATTCACTTTATACAAGCCTCTACATGATCATGATGAACAGGGAGTAAACGAGATTGTCACTCTTCAAGGCCATCTTTACCGGCGTATTGCATTTGTGGTGATTGGCGGAGCAATTATCCTCATGGCATTCTTCCCCTTGATCTTCGAAAAGATGAAGTTGCCATTATGGTATGCCTATGCCACATTCGGGGTGCTGTTGTTCAGCGCTTTGCTCGGGTATTTCGTTAATTATAAACAGATTGTCCTCACTGCAAGCCAGCAGGACTACAAAGTATTATACAGCTATAAGACAGTAAATCTGCTGAAAATCCTTCTCCAGATGGCGGCTGTATATTATTTCAAGAATGGTTATGTATGGTGGCTGATTCTCGAAGTCGCCGGGGCGCTCGCCTCAAGCGTGGCTTTGAGTATCATGACGCGCCGTTCGTTCCCGAATCTTAGAAAGAGCTTATTGCCGTTCAAAGCCTTGCGAAGTAAATATCCGGAATTTTCCATCAAGATTAAGCAACTTTTCTTTCACAAGATTGGATCCTATGCCCTCACTCAGACTGCTCCGTTGATAATATATGCCTTCACTACTCTTACGGTGGTGGCGCTTTATGGCAACTACCTGATTGTATTCGCAGGGCTGTCCGTACTCGGAGGGCAATTGTTTAACGGGGTTAATGCCTCCGTAGGCGACCTGGCCGCGGAAGGCAATAAGCAGAAATCATTTAAAGTATTCTGTGAGTTGTTCAGCGTCAGGTTTCTCATTGTGGCCACCCTTTGCTTTTTATCCTATGAACTAACGCCCATGTTTATCTCTATATGGATAGGCCCCGAGTACCTTCTTCCCGAATCCACATTGCTTTTAATGATCGCCACCCTATATATCAATACCCTGCGTTATGCAGTGGATGCCTTTATCAACGCATATGGTCTTTTTCAGGATATATGGTCGCCTGTGGCCGAAGCCATCCTGAATATAGGATTGTCGATTGCGTTCGGATTCCATTGGGGACTTAACGGAGTGATTGCCGGCGGATTGGCAAGCCTTGTGATTATAATTGTCGGCTGGAAGCCGTTATTCTTATTTATCACTGCCTTTAAGGGTTATTATTTAAAATATCTATCCCTTTATGGGATTCACCTAATCTTAGGCATACTTTCCACAGTAATAGCAATTTTTATTTTAAACTTGCTTCCGGCTACCGAACCAACAATTTTAGGACTATGCTATAAAGCCCTTGCAAGTATAATCGTATTTACGATTCCATTAATAGCTCTACTTATATTATGTCGTACCCCCTTCACCGCATTCCTTACACGACTAAAAAAACTACGATGAAACTATAGTCAAATTTCGCGTTATCATCACATCTTGTCCAGACTATCCTTTTATTTCATTGCGACAATCTTGACCTAATAAGAAATACCGAAACTTATAACTCTCTTTCTTGACTCCCTCCTTAATCAGCGAGGCACGGCTTAATAAGAACATCTTATAAATCCAATTACTTATTAAGCGCTTATAGCCTCTACAGTTCTTTAAATAGTAAATGATTCGACTTTTTTCTGACCTTTCTATTCTCTGGTAATTTACGATATTCTCAGAAGTATCATAACTTCCCCCCTCAAGATGTCGGATTATGGCTTCCGGAACTGAATATATTTCCCAACCCAGGTTCCGTGCCTTGTAACATAAATCGGTTTCTTCAAAGTACATAAAAAATTCCGGTGAAAACCCCCCGGTCTTTTCATATACTTCCCTTCGCATCATCATGTCGGCTCCCATAATATAACCAACCTTGATTGGGTGATCAGTATAATTATATCTACGGTTACGTCCATGAATTATCTTATCAGGAATATGATTCAACAATTCATTTATTTCCCATATTATCCCGGGCAATCTACGCCGGAACGATAGCACAGGCTCGTCATTCCATCCTATTAGATTAGCACCGCAAATCCCGGCCGAAGGATGAGTCCTTAAGAAATTTACAAGTATTCCTATAGCATCATTTACTAATATAGTATCCGGATTCAGACAAAATATATACTCTCCCTTTGATACCTTGAATCCCTCATTGTTTGCACGCCCGAAACCGATGTTCTTATCCAGACATATACACCTGAATCTTGGATTATCAAAATCATTGACCACGCCGACCACATCATCCTTAGAGTCGTTGTCCACTACGATTATTTCATAGGTTATGCTTCTGACTTTATCAATTATCGAGGCTATGCAATCCCTAATCAAAGAAGCCGTATTATAATTTACAATTATTATAGATACCTCTGGTTTATGAAAGCTCTCTGATGCTGCCATTAAACTATTGATTTTGTAGACTTAGTAAGGTATACGCAGTGCCACTCGTGTATAACGCTATGATTAAGGGAATTAACATTAACAAATAGTAATGTCTCTTATTTACCATCGGAAACATCGCCCACATAAAGATTCCACTTACTCCAAGTAATTCTCCGAGTCGGCCCTGAAGCACCGGGATGTCTCCGAATAATAAATATACCAGAAGTGAACAGGTGTAAATACCAACACTGATGGTGGCATATGGGTATACCTTTTGATATTTCTTTATATTCATTATCATATACATTACCAATATGCACATTATTATTCTCATTGGACCAGTGGATGCCTCTGAATATTCCCTTGATCCCATATAGGATTTCAAGTATAAGTCTATTATTCTTAGGGGTATATATCGTAATATATTACCTAATTTTATCTCAAATACTGAAAATAGGAGCGCCAATGCAAGAATGGTTATCCAAAATACCCTGTTCATTTTCTTTTTGGGCAGAAAATACAGCGGAAGGAACACAATTGCAGAATAATGGAAACATATCGCTAATGCTATCAGTAAATAATAAATAACCCACCTCCTCTCTTGAATATATCTTATTGAAATCAAAAAGATTCCGGCTGCCACTGCACATCTTATCTGTATCATGTCATGAAGCACGAAGGTATAGCCTACATACAATATCATTGACAACCATATGTTCGGAGAATTTTTCAATATACCAATAAGGTGCAACCCGCAAGATAAGATTGCATATATTATAAGTAAAACCCAAAATTCAGGTGATATTTTTGTGATAAGATAAAATGTGTATTCGATTCCTTTCTTTGTATTTATCTGACCTCCGGATTCATATATTTTTTTATACATCAGATAATCCGCCATCAGTTCATCTCTACCAACGCATTGCGCCACAAGAATTCCAAATATCAAAATAAAACTGATATATACCATTTTCTTGTAACTGCTTTTCAGTCCATTCAGAGGAGAATAAGAATTCTCAGGTTCAGTGGAATATGCGAATACAATTCTTTTGCCAGCCAAAGGAATGGTCAGCAAAATTATCAATGCGAATGCTATATAGTAAACAAAAAGCATTTACAAATCTATCTTATGTCCTATTCTCTAAATCTAACGCTGTTTATTAGGTTTTATTTCCTCTATTAATCTAAGACCGCATATCATTATCCATTATATTATTCAATTTACACCTCCGAATGATGCTTCAGATGCCATTTCCCATTTGCACAAATTCGTATTTATTGTTAATTTTGCATTGTTTAAGATAAGTAATGTCATTACAACGTATCAATCATGATCTCCATATGTATGGCCACTCACAACGGAGCCGAATACATAAAAGAGCAACTCGACTCCGTTCTCTGCCAGATTGGCAAAGACGATGAGATCATTGTATCCGACGACGGAAGCACCGACGATACTGTCAGCATAATAGAGGCTTACAACGACCCCAGAATCAAGATTCATCATTATAAGCAGGCTCCTGTAAAATCCGACCATAGTAAGTTTTATTACGCCGCACGGAATTTCGAAAACGCCTTGAAACACGCATCCGGCGATTATATATTCCTTTGTGATCAGGACGACATATGGAACAAGAATAAGATAAAGATAATGCTTCCTTATCTGGCCAAATACGATTGCGTCCACCATGCACAGTATGATATATTCAACGACGGCACCCCGATGAAATTCCATTATCCTCTACCTGAGAATAAAGACCTGTTTCATGGCGTGGCAAGAATGAAATTCTCAGGATGCTGCATGGCTATAACCCGGCGATTACGCGATAAGGCCCTCCCCATTCCGGGAAATATTCCTACTCATGATGGTTGGCTGGGGTGCATCGCGCTCGCATCAAATTCATATTATTATATTCCCGAACCGCTGATCAAACACCGCATCCACGGAAACAATGTATCATATCGCAACGGTGCAAAAGGGGATTTGTGGTATAGCCTGAGATTCCGCTTTCACATTATCGCCAACCTTATTGCCCGGGGGGCTCTCCGACATTGACTCCATAGCAGATAATTATTAAAAAAATTAAGATTTGATGAGCGTTGCCACAATGTAACGCCACAATAATGCGTTTTATACATGAATCAATGTTTCATCTTGCGGACGTGTCCGCAACAAAGCATATCAACTTTAAAGAGTTCATGAAAGAACGGCCCAAATTTTCAGTCCTTTTATCGTTCTACCATAAGGAGAACCCGGATTTTTTCCGTCAGAGTCTCAAGAGCATGGAGGAGCAGACCCTCCGCGCTGATGAAACCGTATTGGTGGAGGATGGCCCGGTAACCCCGGAGCTGGATGCACTGGCCGAGGATTTCAAGACCCGGATGCCTAACGTTAAGATCATCCGCCTTCCCATGAATGTGAATTTAGGGAAAGCCCTTAATGAAGGATTGAAACATTGCTCGCATAATTTAGTGGCCCGGATGGATGCCGACGACGTAGCCAAGCCGCAACGATTTGAAAAGCAGGTTAATTTCATGGCCGAGCACCCGGATGTGGATATAGTCAGCGCATGGATGGAGGAATTCAATGAATCTACCGATAATGTATTCTCTGTCAAGGCTCTCCCCGCTACGCATGAAGAAATATGTAAATATCTCAAGAAGCGCAATCCCTTCAATCATCCTACGGTGATGTTCCGCAAAAAGGCTGTCCTCAGGGCCGGAGGGTATCTCCACAAGCCCTTGTTCGAGGACTGGTATCTCTGGGCAAGGATGTACCTCGACGGAGCGCGTTTTGCCAATATTCAGGAATCTTTGCTGTATTTCCGGGCATCGGATGAAATGTACAGACGCCGCGGAGGATATGCCTATGCGCTCCAGAGTGCCAAATTCCAATGGACGCTAAACAGGCTTGGCGTAATCTCTCCCTTCAAGGCCATCCAATCCAACTTACTGCGAAGCACGGTATATCTTTTGCCCAATTCCGTGAGACGATGGATTTACTCCACTTTCCTGCGTAAAAAATAATCAATTCAATGAAAATTATTTTTGACCATCAACTGTTCAGCTGGCAACGATTGGGAGGTGCTTCCAAATATTTCTGTATGCTATTAAAGCATCTGCCTCTTGAAGAATGGACAACTACCTGCATTTTTTCTAATAATGAGTATGTTGAGTCTCTTAATCTCTTTGCTCATAGAAATTTTTTTAAAAATTACTATTTCGCAGGACAAGGTCGTATTATGCACGAACTTAATAAACCACACACCCTGCGAGCCCTAAAAAAAAGGGATTATGATGTGTACCACCAAACCCATTTCGACCCATTTGGTCTCAAAGCTATAGGGAACAAACCTATGGTAACAACATTTCATGACATTAATTTCTCGACCTTAAATCCAGATCCAAAGATAGTGTCATGGCAACGTAAAAGTCTTAACCGGGCCGATAGGATTATCGCAGTAAGCCAAAACACAAAGAAAGATCTCATTGAGCTTTTCAATATTCCTGATGAGAAAGTTCAAGTAGTATATCATGGAATACAACTCCCTCTTGTCTCATCTGTAAAATCATTATATGATTTTCCTTATCTCCTCTACGTAGGCTCAAGGGGTACGCACAAGAACTTTAAACGCCTTGCAGAAGCATTTTCCATGCTGTCGAAGAATTATTCCGATTTGCGACTGGTTTGTACTTGGAAAAGTTTCACATCTCAAGAATTAGAATTTCTCAAACAACTTGGAATTGAAAATAAAGTTGTTCATATAATGGCCACTGAAAGCCAAATGAATGCAATATACGCCAATGCGGTGGCCTTTGTATTTCCTTCTATTTATGAAGGATTCGGAATGCCTATTCTTGAAGCCATGTCTAATCATTGTCCGGTAATTCTTTCCAATTCAAGCTGCTTGCCGGAAATAGCAGGGAATGCCGGAATTTACTTCAATCCGATGGATCCTGACGACATCAAAGATAAAATCGAATATCTCATCAATTCTGATATTGTGAGATCAGAGTGTATAATAAAAGGGGATACACGAGTAAAGGATTTTTCTTGGCAAAAATGCGCCGAAGGTCATAGGCGAGTTTACCAATCTCTCATCTGATACTCATTACTTCATAATATTATTATGCAGGCAATCATATTGGCGGCCGGTATGGGCAAACGCCTCGGCGAACTGACAAAAGACAACACCAAGTGCATGGTGGAGGTTAACGGTGTGAAATTAATCGACCGTGTAATCTCCCAGCTCATTCCACTTCATCTTAACCGCCTGATAATCGTAGTAGGCTTCCAGGGTAAGAAGCTGATGGAGCATATCGGCAACCGTTATGACGGCCTTATCGACATAATGTATGTTGAAAACCCCATCTACGACCGCACCAACAATATATATTCACTCGCATTGGCTAAAGATCTGCTCTGCGAGGATGATACCCTGCTCCTTGAATCGGATTTGATTTTTGAAGATTCCCTGCTGCAAATGATCGTTAATCATCCTGACCCGAACCTCGCTTTGGTAGCCAAATACGAGACATGGATGGATGGCACGATGGTGACAATCGATTCCGACCGCAATATCCTGAATTTCATCCCCAAGAAGGCATTCCGCTATGAGGATGTCGATGTTTATTACAAGACGGTCAACATCTATAAATTCTCGCGCCGTTTCTCATGTAACGAATATGTGCCATTCCTTGAGGCATACTCCAAAGCGATGGGGAATAATGAATACTACGAGCAGGTGCTCCGCATCCTGACCCTTGTGCGTGAGACGGCGATAAAGGCTCTTCCTATCGGCGACCGTAAATGGTACGAGATAGATGATATTCAGGATCTTGACATTGCCTCGGCCATATTCTCTTCGGATGAAACAAAGTATCATGAGTATCATAAACGATACGGCGGCTACTGGCGCTTCCCTTCACTTCTCGATTACTGTTATCTCGTAAATCCTTTCTTTCCGCCAAAACGGATGGTGGAGGAAATCAAAGCTAATTTTGAAACCTTGTTGCGTGAATACCCCTCCGGGCAGTTGATAAATTCCATGCTTGCAGGCAAGGCTTTTGGAATAAGGCAAGAATATGTGGCCGTAGGGAATGGAGCTGCAGAATTGATCAAGGCCTTTGCCGAAGCTCATGCATCCGACAGGATAGGCGTAGTTTTCCCTACTTTTGACGAATACCCTAACCGTTTTCCCGGAGCCGAAATAATACCCTTCATATCTATAAAGCAGGATTTTAGATATAATGTCGAAGATCTAAAGCAATATTTTGGCGATAAAGGCCTAAACCTTATTGTCCTCATAAACCCCGACAATCCTTCGGGCAATTTTATCCCGATAAAGGATGTGCTTGATCTATGCGAATGGTGTGAAGAAAAGGGAATTACCTTGCTGGTTGACGAGAGTTTTGTTGACTTTACATATGATTACCAACACAATTCTCTGCTCCATAACGATACCCTGCAAAATCATCCTAATCTATGCGTAATGAAGTCAATAAGCAAGAGCTACGGAGTTCCCGGTCTTAGACTTGGAGTATTTGCTTCTTCCGATGTGCATATGATTGAGAAGATGAAAAAGGATATTGCGATATGGAATATTAATTCCTTTGCTGAATTTTATCTCCAGATTTACGGGAAATATGAAGCGGATTATCGGATAGCATGTGAAAAATTTATTTCCGAAAGAGAAAGATTCCATAAATTGCTACTGGAGATCCCATATCTCCATGTGATGCCTTCCCAGGCAAATTATTTCTTATGTGAGATTACTTCTCGTTTCACCTCGGCCGAGCTTACCCAAATTCTTATCAACCATGATGTGTTGATCAGTAATTGCGGTAGGAAGAAACACATGCAAGGAAAAAATTTAATAAGACTCGCAATCCGTTCGGCCACTGATAACGACCGCCTTATTAAAATCTTAAAATCATTATGAGGCCGATGGACCGGACTAAAGTAACTATATGCGGAGGAGGCAGCCTCGGGCATACCGTGGCAGGTTACCTTTCGGGGAAGATGGGCTATGATGTCAGGATATTGACACGCCGACCTGATAAATGGAATTACGCTATTCGGATAAACACCCCTTCGGAATCTTATACATCATCGTTTTCTGCCATTTCATCCGATCCCTCAGTAATATTAAAGGATGCTGGAGTGATAATCCTATGTCTTCCGGGAACTGCCTATAGGGAGGAACTGATAAAAATCATGCCTTTTATCCATCCGGATGCCTGGGTAGGAGGAATCTTCTGTTCAGGAGGCTTTTTCTTTGATGCCCTCGAAATATTACCTCCCGATATTCCAACATGGGGTTTCCAGCGCGTCCCTTTTATTTCAAGGACACTTAAATATGGAGAAGAAGCAAATCTATTAAGTTTTCGAGACAGCTATAAGATAGCAGTTGAGAATGCCGACAATGACGAAAAAGAACTTATAAGAAAATGGGTGGAAATCTCTTTTTCTCGCCCCACTGACCTTTTAAACAATTACCTTGAAGCGAGTATCACCAATAGCAATCCATTACTGCATACTGCACGACTCTTCACCATGTTTGGAGGTTATCAACCTGCCGATTCATTTGGGAGGATGATTATGTTTTATGCCGAATGGAATGATGAGGCATCCATTATTCTCGATAAAATGGATAAGGAATTGTTTCGCCTGATCGATAGATTGCCGGTAGATAAAAATTTCCTTGTGCCCATAATGAAGTATTACGATAGTGAGACTCCTGCTCAAATGACTGCGAAAATACGCTCGATAGAAGGATTCAAGACTATAAATTCGCCAATGAAAGAGGTGGATGGTAAATGGATTCCTGATTTTTCGAGCCGATATTTCAATGAGGATTTCGGGAAAGGGCTTAAAATGATTCATGATCTAGCCCATGAATATAACGTGGATACGCCCACAATCGACATGGTCTATGAATGGGGTATTTCAAAATTAAAAAAATGAACGATAAGCTGTCGGCATCAGATTATTCATTACATCATCTTCAGAACGTTCTTTTGGACATGATGAAAGAGTTGGATGAATTGTGTAAGAAGCATAATATCAAATATTATCTCAATGGTGGGAACGCCCTTGGCGCGGTAAGACATAAAGGATTTATCCCATGGGATGACGATTTTGACATAATGCTGCTTCACGATGATTATAAACGGTTGATTGAGGTGAGCAGAAAGGAACTCGATCCGGAACGCTGGTCTATTCAGGAGGGTGGCGTCGATTGGCCCGGATGTCATTCAAAGCTACGTCTCAAAAAGACTTTCATGGAAGATGCGGGCGACTGGGCCGGCTTGGCGGATGAGGATAAAGGTATTTTTATTGATATTTTTGAGATAGTGGAAGCTCCGCCCTCAAAATTTGCGCGTAGAATACAATATGCGGCCGCTAAATTAATCATTGCTCATTCATTACTGAAACGAGGATATAAATCAGAATCGCTGCTAAAAAAGTTGGCTTTGGGTGCCTCCAGCCTCTTATCTTATTCTCCTATAAAATTCTCAATAAGGCCCGAAATNNGCCGGCCCAGTCGCCCGCATCTTCCTATTCAGGCAAAAATACGGGATATGTCGGTAGTTTCTTTGGAATGTCGCGTTTCAGGAATGCTTTTTATGAGGCGTGTATTTTCTCTGAGCCGGTTTATGCCGCATATGAGGATACAATGCTACCGCTGCCGACGGACGTCGATAAGTATCTCACCCTTACATTCGGCGATTACATGAAGTTGCCTCCCGAGGATCAACGGCATCCTGCTCATGCCATGAGAATTGATTTCGGGCCTTATTGAGAATTTGAGCATTGAGAATTTAGGGCCCGCTCATAAAATTTATATGTCGGTTTATGAACCGCGGCCTCAGAATTTCTTGCCGGTCAGTATCGATATGGTGGTCATATAAATTATCTTCAAATCGAGTGCGAGCGACTGATTGTGAAGATACTCCAGATCCATCTTTGTACGGCGCACCATCTTGTCCATCGTATCGGTATAGCCGTTTTTCAACGTTGCTTCAGAGAAAAGACCCGGACGCAGCTCGAAGAGCTCGACATGTTCCGGAATCTCCTTAATGAT
>DAAI01000012.1:0-114 GCA_001701105.1 Bacteroidales bacterium GP1 | reverse complement strand
CACAACTGAGGAAATTCGTCAAGATGATGGGCTCTCAGGAAACGCCCTACGCTCGTGAGCCTATCATCCTCTTCTTTGCAGAGTTGCGGAGTGCCTGTTTCCTCGGCATCAACC
>DAAI01000039.1:6668-15532 GCA_001701105.1 Bacteroidales bacterium GP1 | reverse complement strand
TATGGAACTAACAATTACGCCTCATACGCTAATAGGTGCCGGTCTGTTACTTGCGTTATTCCTAATCTTCCTCGGCTTCATATTTGGAGCGATGAGAGATGACCTTGAGACATGGCCTCTGATAATTATACGAGTCGGGATTATCGTAGGTATAATAGTATTGTTTGTGGCCGGTCTATTAAAGTGCTTCAATGCAAATTTTAATCAAATTCTGATATAAGTATGAAAAAGTTTAGATCAATAGATTGCCTCTCGATGGCCTACGGCTTATCGTTCATGTCAGTTGTGGTACTGGCTCAGGCCGGCTGCTGGCAGCCCCTCACGATGAACGCCTGTATTATGGTGTGCGTCTGGTTAGCAATTATTCAGCGAGGACAGAAAGGCGAATGACAATGGATAGAAATCTCAAATTCAGAGGCAAACGAGCCGACAACGGCCAGTGGGTATATGGCGATCTTTTGCGAGTAGGTGGAGGTTGTTTAATCTACTTTGGTAGTAAGACTGAAACTGCCACTCCTGACATCTCTAACGATAGCAATGTTGCCGTAGAACTTTTCAACGATGAGGTTGCAGTAGTTATTCCAGATACCATAGGACAGTTTACGGGCCTTTTGGATTGTTCAGGAAAAGAAATCTACGAGGGAGACATACTACGTTGTCGCGGAAAATATTTGTATCAAGTAGAATGGATGACTGACGGTTTTATGTTGCGAGGTAAAACGTATGGAGGTGTTACGAGCATCAAATCTTTCCTCCCTATGCAAAGGGACGTTATCGGCAACATAAATGATAATCCCGAATTATTGAAAGGAGGCGAAAATGGGTGAGATAGCAGAAATGATGCTTGACGGCATTCTCGACTGCATGACCGGTGAGTATATTGGGGAGCCGTGTGGCTATCCTCGAACCCTGACCTCTCAGCGTCCGATAGGCAAGAAGAAACGTCCAGTATATTCTGAGGCCCGGAATGATATTCACTGCCTCGGCGGTTGCTATGGATTAAGAGGCTCTGACCTCTGCCATGCCGTGGGAGTTTTTCTCCAGTCTAAGGGAGTCCACCCACTGCCGAAGATGAACACTCAGTATAAGATAGTCCGTGGACAGTATCGGAATGAGTTTATCAAGTATCTCAAATCTCTAAAAAGTAATATAGATGGCCACCCCACGAGGTAACGGACTCGTTGAGATCAACAGCGGCAAATCGGATGAAAGCGGTTTCGGCTGTATGAAATTGATTGAGTACCTGACCCAAGAGGGAATTACCGACTGGGACGAGTGGCACTACCGGCATAATCAAGCCTCACGAGGAGAGTGCCACTATAAGGATAAATGCCCCATATTTCAAAAGACAGCAAATAAGTTTACACTAAAAGAGAAGAATAAATGAAGAAGTTTATCAAGGTTGCTCTATTGATGAGCATACTCGTTCTATCTGCCTGTTCAACTCCAAGACAGGTCCAGAATGTGCCGATACCTGAGAAAAGTTACAGGCTTCCGGCATGCCACCACGAAATACATAGAAAGTTACTCGAACAGCAGAACCGCTTAATAATCCTCTCTGAACATGGCGACCTTTGACAGTAATAAGCCGGGTAGTTATTGTGGTTACGAGTATGACAAGTTTTTGACCTCAAACGTCAGTGTCGGCCCTCGTGGAGATTACTACCACTTAGTTTTGATTAAGAACGGCAAAATCATCGCATTTGGCGATGAGCAGGGAAATTATGCCGGTGGTATCTATGCTTCTACCGAATTTTCTCAGACGAGATTTATGGAAGAGAAAGAAAATCTCAGAGAGAAATATCCTGAACTCTACGATAAGATTAAAGACATCCCGTTAGCCAAGCCATACAAACCGGCAAACAAAGCGATATATCAGCCGAAAGGAAAAGCCGGGGAGTACGCAGGATGGGCGTGTAACTTCTATACAGGTTGCTCTAATGACTGCCAGTATTGCTACTGCAAGAAAGGCGTGTTGAGTCACGTATGGTCGACAACCCCGACACTCAAAAAGTGCTTCAAGGATCAGGACGATGCACTCGCAGTATTCAAGAAAGAATTTGACTACTACACAAGCGAGTCAGATTTTCGCAAACGAGGCCTATTCTTTAGCTTCACCACTGACCCACTCCTTGATGAAACGATAGGTCTAACTATAAGTGCAGTCGAGTATGCTCTCCGGCATAGTATTCCAGTGCAAGTTTTGACCAAACGTGCCGACGGCGCTCTGAGGTTAATCGAAAGCCTAAGTAGCAGACTGGGTGGTATCAATCCATATATTCATAGAATAGCAGTCGGCTTCACTCTGACCGGCCATGATGAACTGGAGCCTAATGCAGACCTTACGGATAGCCGTATTCACGCCATGCGACAAATCCATGCTCTCGGACTCAAGACGTTTGCAAGTATAGAGCCTATGCTTGATTTACCTACGGCCGAAGATGTTATTAACTGCACGCTCGGATTTTGCGACCTCTACAAAATAGGCCTATTGAGTGGCGGTAAGAGAACTATTGACTCGCATGACCTCGCATATTTCGTCCCTCGTATCACTGAAAAAATCGGTAATGCCGGAGCAAAAGTTTACTGGAAAGAAAGTATATCTGAAGAAACTGGAGGCATAACGGCCGGTTGGTCTGGAATTGTAAGGACAGATAGATTTACTCAAGTAACCGCAGACTACGACATTTTTGGTGATACTTCGCGGATTGGTGTTAAGAACAGGTTTAGTCTATGAAGAGGTTGTGGACTGATAAAGAAATCGACCAACTCCGGGAACTCTGGAGCAGTAACAAGCCGGCTCGAATTATCTCTGAGGAGTTAGGTAGACCTATCAGAGCAGTGTATATGAAAGCTCACTTGTTGGGTCTGCCTAAGAAACAAGACCCTAACAAGATTAAGCTAAGCAATAGCGATATGCTCTGGCTCAAACTCAACTATCCCCACATGAGGACGCAGATTTGCGCTCTCAAATTGGGGATAAGCCATCGATCATGCGTGAGGCTTGCTCGACAGTTGGGCGTAGATAAAACTCCTCAGTTTATGAGAGAATGCCAAGAATTTTCTACTCGTAAGGCTAAAGAAAGTCATCTTGCGAATGGTACATATCCTCCAAAAGGATTTATCATCCCCGGCAGCGAGAAATATCGTTTTAAGCCGGGCCACGCTCCGATGAACAGAAAAACTAAATAATCATTATATGGCAGATAATAAGAAACCTATATTAGCAATACGCTGTGCCGGATGTGGGGCTGTCTACATGGCTCAGGCGTTAGCATATCCCATTTCTCCTGAAATAGCGGAAGCTATTGCGGAGTCAGTAAATAATGGCGATATCCCATTCATAGCACAGGAAGTTAGACTGGGAATGTGTAAGTGTGAGGAAAATGCCACAGGAACCCAAGAATAAGCTCAAGCGTAGAGCCAATATGCTTTATAAGCTCCGTCGGCATGGAATTACTGCTGATACTAAGCAGCGAGTAATATTCATTCCGTATGGTGAGAACCCGTGGCGTTATCCCCAAGTACGTAGACTTCACGATGAGTTTTATTTTAACATTCAATTTATTATAACATGAAGAATACCCCCAAGCACATGAACGCCGATGACGTTGAGATTTTGGCGTATCATTCTCTGCGTGGAACGCCCCTGCTTAGCAATCGGAACATAGACTGCTTCGTTCAGGGCTACAAGGCTTGCAATGATGTTCTCGTTCTTAACTTCGGCCAGTTCCTCGAAAAGGAGGGAGCATACTATAAGGATGGCTACATTTCAAAACGTCATGAAATATGCGGATACTCCGGCCAACCGATAACTCAAAAGCATTTAGAGGAATTTGAGGCCGCCAAGAAAGTGGGCGATCTGCTACTGGAAGCAGCCAAGTTAATCAAGAAATATAATATTCTCAACTGATATGGAGTATTTACAGCCGTATATTTACAATATAGTCCGTGCCATGCTGAAAGAACGAGAGGTATCCCACACGGTGCCTATCGTGGCCAGTCATAACGAAGTCTTGAAACGTGTTCTCGATGATGTCAGAGACACTATATCAGAACTGGAGGACGACGGAGTATTAGGCCACTCTGAGAATGTAAACGGAATATATCTATATCGAATACATAGAGAACTGAAGCATGAAGAAGATAATGTTCAATGATGATTACGGCCTCACGAAGGCTGTATTGTCGAGATTGAAAACTCAAACGAGAAGAATAATCCCTAAGAGTATTATTGATAAAGCTGAAAGGTTTGGAGAGGAATACTATCACGCCACCTTTGACAGACTCTCCGGCATTGAACTACTGGAACAGTATTTTTTCGTTGAGAAAATAGGAAAGTTGCCTTATCAAGTTGGAGAGGTTGTGGCCATTGCTCAGGCATATCGAGATATTTGGTTGCATACTGGCTACAAGACCGAAGCAGAAGCAATGCAAATGGCCGGTTATTCTAATAAGATGTTTGTTAGAGCAGACCTCATGCCTCATAATATCCAATTTACAAGAGTACGGATCGAAAGACTTCAGGATATTTCTGATGAGGATTGCTTAAAAGAGGGTGTTATTCGGGATGTTCACAGGATACCCACAAAAGTACCCCAGCATCATATCAGTTATTATCCCTGCCAGTATCTCAAAGATTGTGCCGGTAAGGTCTGTTGGGGACGTGTTTATGATACTCCCCAAAGAGCATACGCTGAGCTTATAGATAGAGTTTCTCGGAGAGGAACATGGGATAGCAACCCATTCACCTTTGCGTATGATTTTGAGTTAGTCAAGTAATCTCTGAACACTTCAAAACTTGCACATAGGATAACAAGTTAGCAAAAGTTAAAAATTCGATTAGTAGGATATAAAACGCAGATTTACAAGTCTTTACGTTTGTGTATATGATAATTTTTTGCTATCTTTGTAGTGTAAAAATAAAACATAACCCTCAAACGAAACTACGATGATTAAGACTCTTGAAATCTCACTCAGATATGCCAGAACTGCTAACTGGGCTATGGAAGATGTTATCCGCCTCCTCAGTTACGACGGCATTGAAATCAATCAGACTTCATCTAACACTTATGAGTTTGAAGCCGAAGATGAGGATGATGACCAGATTGAGTGCGAAATCTCCGAAACTCTTTGCTCTGCCGGCATCCCCGAAGATGAGTTTTGGTTTGGAGTGGGAGTAGAAGCAGAATACTAAGATAAAGCAAATAAGTAAACCCTAAACGAAACGAAGATATGAAAGTAAAGAATTTTGCCAACTTTGGCCTGTGGCGTGGCTCTGATAATATCGGCTATGGCTGTATGGAGGACCTGATACTGGAAGCTCAGAAGGCTGCCGAAAGTGTCCCCGGGAAAAGTGTCGACATCTGCTTTGTTGAATTTGACGGCGATGTTGATGATGAAAGCACCAGTCCTATTAAGGGCGAAGTAATCTTATCTTATCACTTGCTCCATGAGGGCACGATGATAGTTCACTCCGGCAAATAAGTTTACGACATGGCAACAACTAAGGCATACACTATCGAGATAACTCGATACAACTATAAGGGTGAGGCTACCACCAGAACTACCACTGGAACCCTCGAGGAATTGAAAGAGTATTTTAGCTATAAGCTCCTATGTGGGAGCGAGGCAAGTCGAAAGATACCTCGCAATCCCAAGACTATCAAAAGTCTGGTAAATGCTCTCAACGCGAGTGCGGACGTTTGCGGCACTCAGTTTTCATACGACTTAAAGAATTAAGGATATGACGGATATAGATAAGATCAAAAGCATTGCGTCAGATGCAGAAAAGCTATCCCAGTTCCATAAAAAGTATCCTCGTGAGCTCAGTGATTATCAGGCGCTATATGGGGCTTCGGACGTAGATAAGTACGGAATGGGATTTAATCAGGATGAGAGATTTAGTGCTTGTAACGCGCACAGAATATGGTTTGATACCCACAAGGGTTACTTCGGTAACTCAAGCTGTAGCAGATTATTGAGTATCAGTAATGCAGAGTTGTTCTGGAAGTCATTAGATAAGTATCTGAACGAACATCAGGAAGAAATTTTCCAGTACATAAGTAATGAGTTCAAGAAAGTGCTGGCTAAGAGTGTCAGCCAGATAGACGAAGAAATTACCTCTCTGACTAAGTTAAAAGAAGATGTAACCTCAAAAATTGAAGAAGTATGAGCGAACCCAAAGTAAAGAAGTACAGAGTTAATGTTCACTACGATGCAGTGATAACGGTTGAGGTCGAGACTGAAACGGAAGATGAAGCTCTTGAACTGGCTGAGGATAAAGCAGAGTGTATGAGCCTCAACGAGTCCGAGGTCGTAGGAGTTCAATCCTGTGTAACTGATATACAACCCTTATAAAGGATAAAGTATGAAGCATAAAGTATATATAGTAATCAAAGACTGCTCGTATGATTATGATGCAGAATTGGAAGTAGAGCCTTATGGCGACCTCGATGAGGCAGTCGAGCGCTTCAAGAGCATAGCTGAGGAGTGCCGTATGTCAGCAAAGGACGATGATTGGGTAATAGATAAAGATACCCCTCATTGTTTTTCGGCCTACGAAGATGGCTACGAGGCTCAAAATCACGCTTACGTTAGACTCCAAATATCGGAAATCAATATAAAGTAACTCATGTATGATAACGACCCAAGCACAAGAGCCGTCGATGCAGAAGTTCTACTCCCCGGAGTATGGATTTCTCCACGCCTGTAAGAAGGACGGCTGCCTGTGGTACAATCTGACAGACATCTGCAATACCTTATCCATGAAGCTACGGGAAGCAGAGGCTATCGTCAGGGCCACGAAAGGCAAGATTAAAGAAATGAATGTCCGGCGACAAAAGATTACATCCTGTAATCGGTTTGTCGATCAGGACGGACTGCTGACCATTCTGATTGATAGTCGCAAAAATCAGTCTAACGGTTATCGACGTTGGATTGACAGTGTAGTAACATTCTCGTTGCTCAATCCCTCACAATCTCATGCTCTCGATGAGGTTCAGATTACGGACGATATGACCTCTTACGAGGTGCGTCTGGCCTACATCGACCAAGCACGTAGAAAGGCCAAAAGCAAAAAGACTCAGGCACAGTCTACACAAATGGCTCTCCCGAATATCCACAAGAAGAAAGCAGAGCCGATACCGGCCAAATCAGCGCAGGAAGAATTTGTGCCGGCAGACGGCCACATGAGTGTTGAGGAGTTCTTTAGAAAAGAAATGCACCTCCCTGAATTTATAAGCAATCTCGACGGCGTTATGAAATGCGCCCGTCAGCATATAAGAACCTTATCACACAAGCAAAGCCGAGAGGCTCAGCACTGCGTAAATGTTCTGCGAGTATTCCGTGGAATGTTGAACGCCAACGCGAAAAATCTAACGTACTGCGAGGCTCCGGCCTGCTTATAAGCAAATAAGTTTAAGGAGTGGATTACTCCCGGGCGTACCGATGACTGGTGCGCCTTGACCTTAGAGAAGATTTAGTTCTCAAGCTCAGAAATCAACTGCTCCAGACTTTTATTGGAAGCCACAGCATCGAATACCTTACGAATAGCCTTGTCAGCCATACGCTTGCTGACCTTGACATAAAAAGACAGAGCGCGATTAGACGGCAGTGGAGCGTCGCCTATGCAGTATTCAATTACAGAGTCCTTAATCATCAATTCATTTGCGATCTGCGAGAAAGTCTTTCGTGCAGAATAGAAGATTAGTTTTGGGAAACCAATCTTATCACGAAGCTTTTTGAGGTGGTCGGCATTGATATGTTGAATAGACCGTTCAGTTACAAAGCCGTTGAATTGTAGTTTACCCTCAGGAGTCAGATACTTGTTGAGTATGACTCTTGCCTCCGGCTGAATAGTAAACTCCGTAGTGTCGTTAGGGTTGCGTCGCTTGAAAGTCTTTTTCCTGACAAACTTAACATCATCCTTAGTTAGGTCGAGCCTGAGAATGTCGGCCAAATTCATGCCACAAAGGTAGAAACTGAGCATAAAGAGGTCGCGCGCATAAATCTCCCATTTGTCGGTAAGCTGTAGATCTCTCAATTTTCGTAGCTGCTCAATGGATAATGCCACCTCACGAATTGCGGACTTTACGGCTTTATAGTCGAGGAACGGATACACCTTATACTTTACATAGCTGTGCCTGATAGCATACTTCACCAACCGGCGCACTGAGTCCATTCTCATGCCTATGGATGTTTCAGAATATCCGAGTCCTTCAAGATACTTGTGGAACTCTAAGACGTTGGCGTGAGTTAGAGTGGCCAGCATGAAGTCCTCGCCGAAATGTTCATAGAACCTACGCATCCCCTGTTTGAAGCCCATGACGGTAGAGTGCGCCCACGCATGGGTTCTGTTCTTGAGCATATCCTCTGCAATCTCCTTAGCAGTCTTAGGCCCGGATGCACTCTCGGCTCGTTTAGTAAGCATATTGACCAACTGGGCGCAGGTATAATAGTCGATGTCCTCCAACTCATCACACGCCTTATAGAAGTCATTCATTCGAGTGCGAAGTTGGAGGTTTATGTATTGGGCGTTGGGGACACCTACGACGTTACCGTTTTTCAGGTTCTTTGGACTGGGGACAGTGAAGCGAGTAGGGATATAGCGAGTCTGAGAATTGTGGCTGACAGCAATCCTCAATTTATGCGACCCGTCGGCCAGCACTTTTAGTGGTAATATTACGACTCTTATGTTCATATCTCCGACAATAAAACGACAATTTTTAGTAGTAAGTTTGATGTCGGACAATAAAATGACAATCAAAAACACTCCAAAAGTAGAGGCGATTTTAGCCTAACTCTCTGAATAACAAAATAGTTAGCTGAAAATTAGGGAGTTGCGAAGCTAAACGCAGATACTC
>DAAI01000039.1:844-6551 GCA_001701105.1 Bacteroidales bacterium GP1 | reverse complement strand
CGAGCTACCACTGCTCCACCCCGCGATGTCATTGCGACTGCAAAATTACTGCTTTTTTTCAAAACTGCAAAATGCAGTCGCAATTATTATTTCTATTTAACAATCGTTAACTTACTTCGCAAGGAATTTGCGGATTTTTTCGGTAACTGCCGGCGCGGTATAACCGAATTTATCCTCGAGAACTTTAGCAGGGGCTGATGCACCGAAGCGTTCCATACCTACTACTTCATAGCGACCTTGCATCAGCGGCCAGAGGGTGGCGGGAAGTCCGGAAGTAAGGCCAAAGCGAGGAACGCCCACCGGCAATACGCTGTTTCGATATTCTTCAGGCTGATCGAGGAAGAGTCCGATAGCCGGAACGGAAACCACCTGAGCTTTGATGCCTTCGGTTTTCAGTTCTTCGGCTGCGTGTACGAGAAGGGCGACATCACTGCCATTGGCTACCAGCACTACATCCGGATTTTCTGTCTTAACCACTGCATAGCCTCCCTTCTCGGCCATCTTGGCAGCCTCACGGCGATTGTCGGCCGGAAGGTCCTCAAGGTTTTGGCGAGAGAAGATAAGCACAGTAGGGGTGTCCTTATTCTCCATAGCCATCTTGTAAGCTTCAACAGTTTCGGCGGAGTCGGCCGGCCGGATCACCATCACGGAACGCTTTCCGCTGAAATTATGCACCATCTCCATAAGACGGATCTGTGCTTCCTGCTCAATAGGCTCGTGAGTCGGGCCATCCTCACCGACACGGAATGAATCGTGGGTGTAAATGAATTTAACGGGGAGTTGCATGAGCGCTGCCATCCGTATCGCCGGCTTCATATAATCGCTGAATACGAAGAATGTTCCACATGCTGCGAATACGCCTCCGTGAAGGGCAATGCCGTTGATGATGCAAGCCATAGTTAGCTCTGCAACGCCTGCCTGCAGGAATGCGCCGCTGAAGTCGCCTTTCAGGAATTGATGTGTCTTTTTAAGGAAGCCATCTGTCTTGTCGGAATTAGCAAGATCTGCACTCGATACAATCATGTTTCCTACATGATCCGCCAGGAATCCAAGGACAGTTGCAGAAGCGGCGCGACTTGCCATATTGGGCTTGAATTCGATGGAATCCCAATCGAGTTTTGGCAGTTCGAGGGCTTTATATTCTTCGAGAGAACGTGCGAGTTCGGGATTTTCAGCTTTCCATGCCTCGTATTCGGCGCGGCGACGCGCCACAATCTCACGCAATTTTTCTTCGCGTTTTGCATAAAGCTCTTTCACTTCATCGCGTATTACCCAGGGATTCTCGGGATCACCGCCGAGATTTCGCACGGTCGTAGCTATGTCGGCACCTGCCGCGGAAAGTGGCTGTCCATGGGTTGATACAGCACCTTCCATAGAAGTTCCGTCAGCCTTTAGCACGCCCTTGGCCATGATAGTAGTTCCGATAATCAGGGTGGGACGCTCTTTCTCCGCATCGGCCGCCTCAAGAGCAGCTGCTATTGCGAGTGGATCGGAGCCATCGACTTCAATAACATTCCATTGCCAAGCACGATATTTTGCGGCGACATCTTCGGAATTCACGGCCTTTACTTTCGTAGAGAGCTGCACGCCGTTGGAATCGTAGAACATTATTAGGTTATGAAGTCCGAGGGTTCCGGCGATACGGCCGGCTCCTTGTGAGATTTCTTCCTGAATACCACCGTCGGAAATGAAGGCATAGGTCTTATGCTCCACAACTTTTCCAAAGCGGGCGGCAAGGAACCGCTCTGCTATGGCACACCCTACGGCCATGACATGACCCTGCCCGAGAGGACCGGATGTATTCTCTACTCCCCGCTCCACGCATAATTCGGGATGGCCGGGAGTCTCGCTGCCCCATTGGCGGAACGACTGCAGATCTGACATGGAGTATTTGCCTGTAAGGGCAAGGATGCTATAAAGCATCGGTGACATATGACCGGGGTCGAGGAAGAAGCGGTCGCGGGCAAACCAATGTGCATCGTCGGGGTCGTAAACGAGGAACGATGAGAACAGGACATTGATAAAGTCGGCGGCACCGAGAGATCCGCCGGGATGACCCGACTTCGATTTCTCAACCATCTCCGCTATCAACACGCGTAGATTGTTGGCCGCGCTGTTAAGTACATTCGCATTCATTAGATTGTCTGAGTTTATATTAATCTGAATTATATCTCATTGTTTTGGGGCCGGTGTCATACCAGCTCTTCTTTCATTTCTTCCTCAAGGTCAACCGGGATGTCTTTGTTTACATTTATGCAACCCCATACGGCATAGAAGAAGATATAAGCCACAGCGGCAATGATAAGATAATAACTTACCATATATCCGTGGCTCTTCGCAATCAGCTGCTGAACAAGCGGAATCACGCCACCGCCTACCACCATCATCATGAAGATACCTGAAGCCTGGGCGGTATATTTACCAAGGCCCTCGACAGCAAGGTTGAAGATTCCTCCCCACATAACGGATGTGCAGAGTCCGCAAAGAATGAGGAACAAGGCGGATACCGGCACACCCGGCACATTGGTGATGGCGTTGATAAGTTCGTGAGGCTGTTTCTCTGAATTTTTCATTACCGTGCGGGGCATCATCATCTCATTGCCATCGGGACCGTTAACGATCACGTCACCCGTTTCCGTATATGGAGCAAGGTGTTCGGCAGTGGGGTTGGCTATGAAGGCGTCAATTTCGGATTGCTGCATTCCGGATTCCGCAAGAGTGCCTGTAACGCTCTCCACCGGATCGTAGAGGATCGTGGGGACATTAATACGGCTCTCTTTAGGAGTGATTATTGCAAAAAAGATTAGCACCATGCAGACAGCAGTGACCGATACGAGCTGGGTCCGAGTTGAAACTTTTCCTGAAATCACAGAAGATGTAGAACGCCCGATGAGCATCAATAACCAATAAAGGGCCACCACAGCACCTGCAATGGTGGATGCATCGCCTAAGACTCCGGCTCCCGTGGCTTTCTGGTCGGAGAGGTAGAAGTTAAGGGTTCCGGGAATGCCGATTTCAATGCCGACATAGAAGAAAATTGCGATTACTCCAAGCACTGTATGACGGAAATTCCATGGGCTATGGGTGAACTTAACTTTCTTTCCGCCTTTGCGTCCGAAACTTGGTTCAGGAATTTTCACGAATGAAATAATCACGAAAGATGCGGCAAAGATGCCCATGGCGATCCAGAGGAGAGGAGCCACATCGCCCATCCTGGTTTTGCTCGTGAGCTGCCCGATGAGTGCACCGACAAAGAAAGGAGTAAGAGTGCCGGATAGAGAATTTAGCGCGCCGCCGGTCTGAATCAATTGGTTGCCGCGGTTTCCTCCTCCTCCGAGGAGATTGAGCATCGGGTTGACTACTGTATTGAGCATACATACACAGAAACCGCATATGAAGGCACCGAGAAGGTAGATGATAAAGTTTGCAGTCACGTTCATCACGCGGGTGGCTTCGTATTCCGTTCCGTTGATATTCTCGGCAATAGTGACTGTGCCGGAAGAAATCACACTTTCAGCTCCAAATGCGCTCGAGAGCCATTGTACGAAAAGGCCTACCACACCAATTGCCATAGCCCATAGAGCTGTCTTTTTATAACCGATTTTGGTAAGCAGCTTACCGGCCGGCACTCCCATGAAGAGATAGGCAAGGAAATTCATCATGTTGCCGAGCATTCCGAGGAAGCTGTTTCCCTGAAACTGGTATCCCCAGATTGTGCCGATTGGAGCCGCAAGGTTTGTCACGAATGAAATCATCGCAAAAATGAAGAACATCGTGATGATGGCAATTGTATTGCCTTGCGTTGACTCCTGATGTTTTACGGTTGTAGACATAGCATTTTATTTAATGAGTTATTGTTCAAATGATTTTGGTGAGTTTATTTATACGCTCTGTCGCCGAATATTGCAGATCCGATTCTCACTACATTCGCCCCCTCAGCCACAGCAAGAGGCCAGTCATGGCTCATTCCCATTGACACGATGTCGAATCCACGCAGACCTTCTGTAGTCTCGCGGATTTTCTGGAATGTATTGTGGATTGTACGGAAATCTTCCAGCACTCTGGCTTCATCCTCGGTGTTTGAGGCCATTCCCATTACTCCGCAGATATGAGTGTTGGTGAGCTTGGAGAATCTTTCTTCCCGGAAATATTCCAGCAATTCCTCGGGATAGAACCCGAACTTTGTCTCTTCGCGGGCCACATGGAGCTGCATAAGGATTCTCGTAACAACGCCGGCTCTGCGCGATTCGTCATCGATAAGATCGAGCAGCCTTTCGGAATCGACGCTTTCAATCAAGGCTGTATGCCCGATTAATTTTCTCACTTTGTTGGTCTGCAAATGGCCGATGAAATGCCATTCTATGTCGGCCGGGAGCTGCGGAATCTTGTCGAGGAGTTCCATCACGCGGCTTTCACCGAAACGCCGTTGTCCTGCTTCATAGGCCTCACGAATTGCTCCTACCGGATGAAATTTTGATACTGCCACGAGCCGGACCCCTTCAGGCAACTCTGCAAGCACATGATTTAAATTATCTGCCACTTCCATACTCAGGGCTTTATGCTTTTGTAGAGAGGTTAAGGGGAAAGACATCCATTATCGGAGTTTCGGCCACGGAGCCGATCTCATAATCAGCCATCGTGCCTTTCATGCCATCTTTGAAATTTGCAACTGCTCCGTCGAAGTCTGCGGCCTGAACGAGTATCTGGGATGTAGTCTTTTTCTCGGCTCCCGATTTCTCATCAAGAGTAATGAAATTGACTTTTACCATATACCATCTGTCGCCCCCTTCATTGAAAAAGATTTCTGAAATTTTGGTTTTCTTTTCCGATGATATGGAATATTCTCCGGAAATGAAGGGCTTCATTTCTTCCATTATCCTTGCCTCGGCCTCTGTAAAGGTCAATGCATCCACCAGATAGGGCTCATTGACTTTCTTTACCATGCCGTTTTCAGCTATTTTCTCATATCTGACTTTGCATTCGAACCAGAGTGACATACTTATATCTGCTATTTATTGTCTAATATTTTAAGAAATCGCGGGTTTTATTCTCAAATGCAAAATTACCAAAATAATCCCACTTTTACAAGTGACAAAACCGCGGAATGAGTTAACGGAAGTGTTAAATGTGAATTTCTCAATTTATAATCAGGTATATCCGTTATGCAGGAGCGACATTGCGCAGCTCAACCGATAAAATTAAGGCCCGGTCTCAATTAGAGAAGGGGCCTTAACGGTGGTTGGAGCGGCTGCCTGAAACTATGCAGGGTAAGCCACCATCATTTCCAATGCCTGAGGGTTAGACAATCTGTCATTTAACCCTTTTGAACTTCATTATGCAGCGGTTTTCGATTCGCAGGGTGACATCCTTTGAACTGAGCGAAAGAATTTCGCACTCCCATGTTTCCATCTCGTCACCGTCGAATTCGTCAACCCATACGGCATATACCGTAAGTTTGTCACCTTTAAGAGAATAGGCACCGGTGAAATTGGAGTATTCACCGTCACCCTCAAAGAAACGACCTTCCACGCTGCCATCCTTAGTAAAGGTGATTACGTCGACATATTCATTATCATAGGGATTGATGTCGGTCATTTTCCATGTTCCCACGAGTGAGGCGGTTGTTACCTCGCCACCATCAACCCTTTTGAACTTCATTGTGCAGCGGTTTTCGATTCGCAGGGTGACATTCTTTGAACTGAGCGAA
>DAAI01000039.1:674-803 GCA_001701105.1 Bacteroidales bacterium GP1 | reverse complement strand
ATTAATCAATGTGATTATCACTAATCCTTCATCGTGCCATAAGCAGAAACCGTATCATATGTCTTTCTTATTTCAGAATCCCGGATTTTTGGCAAAGATAGTGATTAAATTTCTTTTATGCAATATCTT
>DAAI01000039.1:0-647 GCA_001701105.1 Bacteroidales bacterium GP1 | reverse complement strand
CGCTCTTTCATCCTGCGGCAAGGACAGCAGGAGTAATGTGAATTATCCTGCCCCCATTATTCTATGCAACAATCAATTATCGAGTTGGCTGGAGAGGGTAAGCGTTTTGGTCTTGTTGATGGCACTGATCTTCGACATCAATGGAAGGAGATTGGTATATGCGTGCACCAGCACCACGAGGTTAAGCTCCGTGAGATCCTTGTCGTAGTCGTAATTTATGTAATATGTGGAGAGATGCACATCATTCTCATCAAGCACCTTGCGGTATTCCGACATATCGCTGACTATACCCTGGACGGTAAGCGACAGCACTTTTGACTCCTGACCGAGTTTCCTCCGCTTCTCGTACCTCTCGAATGCCACAAGTGTAAGCATTATAAGCACTGTAGCCGCAATGGAACACATATACATCCCGACACCCACAGCCATGCCTATAATTGCCGTCATCCATATTCCGGCGGCTGTGGTAAGGCCTCTAACGGCTCCCTTCATATGAATCATCGCGCCGCCACCGAGAAATCCGATGCCGGTGATTACCTGCGCCGCTATACGCGCCGGATCGCCATTTTTCAGTCCAAGATATACCTGAGGTACATATATCGAAAGCAGCATTGCAAGGCAAGATGCCTCGGCTAAAGATGTGATTT
>DAAI01000042.1:2026-5540 GCA_001701105.1 Bacteroidales bacterium GP1 | reverse complement strand
ATTAATATAAACCCTTAAAACCACCCTTTATGAAAATCAAACCCCCGCTCCCACAATCGCACTTGCGTGGCTGGCTATTCCGCTCCTTCAGGCTTGTTCCGAGGGAAATCTTCAGACCTATGAACCCACATCCTTAGATGAGGTTGTAGTGAATCCTCACCTCATCAGCAAAGAGAAAGCATCCGAGAATCTATTATCTTTTATAAACAATATCAACCCCAAAGGCACTCGAGGAACAATCGATCTGCCTGCCATAAAAGAGATTCTCCCCATATATGGCCGCACTTCTTCCACCCGTTCCGGGGGCAAGGATTGTTCAGAAAATAATCCTTTGCTTTACCTTATGAACTTCGACAACGGCGAAGGATATGCATTGGTAGCTGCCGATGATAGGATTACATCTAATGTAATCGCTGTTACTGAATCCGGTGCCATATCAGCTGATAATCTCCAAACTTATTTGGGGGTTATAGAATATGGTATACCCAACTATCCGGATTACCCGTCAACTGGGCCAGGAATGTATTGTGACCCGGATTGGGATTATGAATATTTCATTAATCCAAATACCTTTAACTTCATAGATCCTGAAACAGATGACCAACTGATCGGGAATCTATTAGTACCCGGTTCTTCTATGTCGAATATGCGTTGGGGTGCGGAAGATAATGTTAAGTGCTTCACTTTAGCACTGTGTATGGAATACGCGAAGAAAAATCCTCTTTTTACTGATAAAAATGCCTCAGCCTTTCCCAATAAATATGATGGTGGTGATGGCGCTGGAACTGGAGGATCTTACACCTTGGAATTTTTAAGATCAGAAGAAGAAATTATAGATTCTGTATCAATATAAATCCTTTTGATATGTGGCATCAGGATGCTCCATTCAACTTGTATTACCCAATAGTACATTCCCTTTCCTCTCAATATTGCATAGAGAAGGGACAGGCCGGATGTTTCCCTTTAGCAATAGCCAAGATACTGGCCTATCACCGATATCCCTATAGTATTTCTTAGGGGAGTAATTCCGTGAACTGGGATAGTCTACTGGCTAACCCTTTTACAGATGTGTCGAGAGTATCAGCCGGAACACTGATGAAATACGTATGCGATGGCACTCATAGCTTAGTCACTGGGGCAGGAACTTTTACAATCTCAAGTCAGATAATCTCTTTTTTGGATGGAATTGGATATAACGATGTTCAAGAAATATCGTACTCTTTTCCATATGTAAAGTCTGCATTATCGGCAGCCTCTATGGTTGTAATGTCTGGTAAAACAAAGGGTTCTAACCCATCAACTCATGCATGGATTATTGATAAGTACAAGAGAACCCTTCAAACGGACTACTATTTACAATATAATGATAAGGGAGTAGTTATAGGAAATACAACTAGGACACGCCATAATTATTATGTACACTGTGATATGGGGCTCGGAGGAATAGCCAACGGTTATTACTACGATGGAATATTCGATCAATCGAATGTGGAAGCAGATGAAGAAGATAATTCTTCTGATCTTGAGAAACCAATGGACTATTGCGTAGACCTAAAAATTATAAAATATGAAAAATAATAAGATAAAATCTTGGTTCAGATATATGCTGTCGCTGGCAACGGTATTACTAATATCGGTTTCTTGTCAGAACAATGATCTGACCAAATTAAATAGTGAAAAAGAAAACCGAGCCTATACACCTATTGGCAATGACATAATAGGTTTTCGGGTGCATGATGACGGTTACATTCAAGTAAGAAGTCTTAAAGAGGGGGGATTATGCCATATAATCCGAATAGGGCAAGCACAAAGCCTGTCGTCGTTCTCTTCATGCCCAACAGAGCTGCGTGAATGGTTGTCGGACTCCGCAAAGCTGGAAAAAGGATGCGGATACGCTATCATAGAGACTCATCAGGCACAAGACTCTAATGAAATCGAAAGGGTATACATGAAGCTTCGAATCATAAACTATGCCGCCGATGCTTTCAAGGGCACTATTAAGGATGTAGAGTTTGAGACTGAGAGCCTTGACAATATCAACATAAGATTAAATACCCAACATGTCGATTTCACTTCAGCGGGAGGGTATGAATATCTATATATGAATTTCCCGACAAACGTAGAAATTAGCGGAGGAGCATCCTGGCTTAAATGTGAGGATTTGGGAGGAGTGATAAGTCTATATACTTCTTCCAATACAACTTCTGAATCAAGAAATTGCCAGCTTACATTTTCGAATGCGAGCGGAGAAACAACTGTATTTATCAATCAAGATCCACTCGAAAAGTATCTCTTTGCAGGCGGCTCAGGAAAAGAATCCGATCCTTATCTTGTTTCTACAGCCCAACACTTATGGAACATAAGGAAAGCTCCTGATTGTCATTACCTCCTTACTGGGGATATTGACCTCTCCGAATTCCTGAAAGATAATAATAAAGGTTGGGAAGGAGCCGAGTTCCGAGGAGTTTTCGATGGCGGATATAATAAAATTACAGGCTTATGGTCATCATTTTCTCCATCCGGCCTTTTCTCTGAAGTTACAAGCCGACACGATACTGATAAATCAGGAAAAGATGGACTGCAATATGCCGAAATTAGAAATCTATTCGTAGAAGTAGCTCCCGATAAAACCATGACTGGCTCAAGAGCGGGCATAATAGCCGGAATCATGGGTCATGCCAAAATAATACGGTGTTCAGCTAAAGGAAACGTAACCGGCCCAGAAGCCAGCGGAATAGGAATAAGCGCATATCAAGATATTAGAAATCTTAATACTTACATTGAAGAATGTAGGTTTGAAGGATCCGTAAAGGGAACGAATTCTTCTGCATTAGGCACAAACTGCATAGTTACTGACTCTTATGCAATTTCCGGAAGCAAGGAAAGCAACATTCAGACAGTATTTGGAGCTTATGCTGTTAATAGCTATTCCACAATAACGGCTCCTGCCGTGGGATGGCCCAATTTGCGAAGTTTCTCTCATGGATATTTCGTATGGAATGATTTGGCCAATACGCCTGAAGCATATAAGAAAGCCACTTACGCAGGGTGGGATTTCGATAATGTCTGGACAATCGAAGAAGGCAAGACTTTGCCCGAACTGCGCTGGTATGCAGACCATAAATAAAATTGTGATAATAACCGTGTAAGGAGGATGATCTGAGAGACCACTACAAAACTCACCTATCCTTATCCATTGGAAGAATCTGAAGAATCCGGCGTCCGGCAACGGACTTCCGGATTCTTCTCCCTTTCGGGCGTCCGATGAGACGACGGCCGGTCCTACGGTCCGAACCCACGATTATTACTTCTCATAAACCCGGCGCGGTGCCAACAAAAGTTCACTTTCCAAATTTACTTTGGTTATGTCGGGATTTTTTTATAACTTTGCACTTTCAAATTCAGATTCCGCCGAGCCATAACCCACTCCTGAGGGTATCGCCGGGCAATAGCGGCGGAGATGAGCAGAAATGGTGAAATGGTAGACACGAGGGACTTAAAATCCCTTGGCCAT
>DAAI01000042.1:1615-2017 GCA_001701105.1 Bacteroidales bacterium GP1 | reverse complement strand
CGTGTGGGTTCGAGTCCCACTTTCTGTACGAATCAACTAAAAGACTGATCCAGCGCAACTTATGAGCTTCAACAAGCATCCTTTCCGGATAGAGTTCTACTCTCATCGCCGTCAGCAGCGTGGCGGCTCAATTTGCGCGGATAAAGAAGTATAACGCCTCGGGCGTCCGGAGAGACCGGGCGCCCGCGCGATTTTATTTATTTTAACCGGTATTGATAATTTACTGAACGATGAAAATTGGAGTCGTAATGGGGTCCGTATCCGACCTCGGAGTCATGAACGGAGCTTTCGAGATCCTTAACCATTTTGGCGTGGAATACGAAAAAAAAGTATATAGCGCCCACCGCACTCCGGAGGCCCTTGAGAAATGGCTCGACGGCGCCCGCGAGCGTGGATTCGCGG
>DAAI01000042.1:283-1598 GCA_001701105.1 Bacteroidales bacterium GP1 | reverse complement strand
CGCCGCACATCTGGCAGGAGTAGTAGCCTCGAAGACTACCCTCCCTGTGATTGGCGTGCCTATTATGAGCAATGCCCTCCGCGGCCTCGATTCTCTCCTTTCCACCGTGCAGATGCCTTCCGGAATCCCCGTGGCCACCGTCGCAATTGACGGTGCTAAGAATGCCGCTATCCTCGCTGTGGAAATCCTTTCAATCACCGACGCCCCCCTTCGCCTCGCCCTGGAGCGTTTCCGCGCGGAGCAGGCCCGGAAAATTCTGGATACCATAATCTGATTCTCTCCCTTTTCCCTATCTTCTTCAACGATGGATTATAGAATTTTTGTAGAAAAACGCCCCGGATTCCGCAGCGAAGCCGAAAGCCTACGCAACGAGCTCAATTCCACCCTCGGCCTTGACATCGCCGACCTGAGGATTGTAGCCGTCTACGATCTTTTCGGATTTACTCCCGAGCTGCTCGAGAAAACCCGTTTCTCCGTATTTGGCGAACCTGCCACCGACACTGTTTCCGACACTCTGAAGCTCGACGGAGAATGCTATCTGGCCGTAGAGCCACTCCCCGGCCAATTCGACCAACGCGCCGACGCGGCACGCGAATGCGTGCGTCTCATCAGCCCTCAGGCCGACATCCGGATCACGGCAGCCAAGCTATACATATTCACCCCGGCCCTCACCGACGCCCAGAGGCAACGCGTGGCCCATTACCTTGTCAACAGCGTGGAATCACGCGAGAAAGACATGTCGCGGCTCGCCCTGCCCGAACGTGCGGCCACACGCCCTGTGGAAACGATCAGCGGCTTCACTTCCCTCTCCCGCCCGGAGGCGGAGGAGTTGCGCCGGAAGATGGGCCTCGCTATGAGCACCGACGACCTTATGGAGGCCGTGAAATATTTTGCCTCCGAAGGGCGCGACCCGAAAGAGACGGAGATACGCATCCTCGACACATATTGGAGCGATCATTGCCGCCATACCACCTTTACTACTCGCCTTGAGGCCATAGATGTCGACGATTCTTTTGCCGCCGCCGACATCAAGGAGGCTATCGCCCTCTGGAATAAAATGCGTGCCGACCTCCGACGCACCGATAAGCCGCTCCACCTCATGGATCTTGCCACTGTCGGCGCACGCTGGCTGCGCGCCAACGGATACCTCGACGATCTGGAGCAAAGCGAGGAGAACAATGCCTGCTCGATATTTGTGGATATCGAAGTCGACGGCAAGCCGGAGCGATGGCTGCTGCAATTCAAGAATGAAACCCATAACCATCCCACGGAGATAGAACCCTTCGGCGGGGCGGCCACCTGCCTGGGCGGCGCG
>DAAI01000042.1:0-203 GCA_001701105.1 Bacteroidales bacterium GP1 | reverse complement strand
CGGAAACCCTCCCGGGCAAGCTCCCCCAGCGCGTGATCAGCCGGCAGGCCGCGAAGGGATATTCATCGTATGGCAATCAGATAGGACTCGCCACCGGGCATGTACGCGAGATTTTCCACCCCGGATACCTTGCCAAGCGTCTTGAAGTAGGGGCCGTTGTCGGCGCGGTGCGGGCAGATCGGCCAGTTCGCCAATAGCCACGC
>DAAI01000049.1 GCA_001701105.1 Bacteroidales bacterium GP1 | reverse complement strand
ATTGAGAATCCGTCCTTTATAAGCAGTTTCCGGAATTCCGAGGCCGCTTTTCGTTGCATTTTATCCTCTGTAGGGAGGTCGAACATCACAAGAATCCACATCAGCTTATAAGAACTAATCCGATTATAGCTAATAAAATCTATATTCATCACATCTCTATTTCAGGATATTCAATTTTTCGGATCTCGCCTAAAAAACATTTGGCCAAAGATGCCGTTGTCATGGATGCTGCTATCAATAACGGACGCCTCACATTTTTCATTCTCACATCCATAGTGGGAAGTGTCAGCATCAGATGCTTAGCATCCTTTGAGAGTTCCGACACATTCGGGTGTTCATTCAAATATTTCACTGCCAGCAGATCCACATAAGGCCTGTAAGGTTCCATTATATCATCGGCCAGG
Source organism: Bacteroidales bacterium GP1 (assembly GCA_001701105.1). Classification (GTDB taxonomy): domain Bacteria; phylum Bacteroidota; class Bacteroidia; order Bacteroidales; family Muribaculaceae; genus Lepagella. Next base: position 6,812 of record DAAI01000049.1, on the reverse strand, counting down.
CAGAAAGCATTGTACTTGTTTTTGTGGAAAATGCCAAAAGTGGGAAGAAGCCCGCTACCTACAAGACACCGGGCCATCACGCTTCTTAAGATTGAATATCCATAATTAAACAATGCATTAGGGTAGTCGCCAAACTGGTCACGTTTGAAATCAGGATAGGCTGACAATAAGTTCCTCCAATAATAGACTGCGGCCCTGGCTTCCAGATTATCAGCATCGCCACTCCTTACCTTTTCCGACCATGCCAACATATTACCGACATGAATCTGACAGACGCAACTCAATATGGCTGCCTGATTGCGTATCTTAGCCATAACGGTCTGCTGCCATAGCTGCTTTTTGAGAGGAAGGGAAGCTGAAATCTGGGCATTGTACCGCTCCGACTGCTCGCAATTGCCGGAAAGAGGCATCATCATCCCCGATGGCATATGCCGGGAATCGCAGAATATTACGGCGACATTATTCTCAGTTAAAGCCGCGATAAGGGCGGCGGATAAGGTAACCATACCGCTCTCGATAATTACAACCCCGATGTCTTCAATAGGCCGTGTATACTCCTCGTCTATTCCTTGGTCATTCTTCTTGTGAATCACGAGTTGTCCAAGCCGTAGACTCAGATGGGTCTTAGAACTAAAACTAAGAGTCTTTTTAATCATACTCCGACTCTTGAGTTACTTTTCCGGCACAATTTCACCTGTAATATCAATAGTGACTTTCCGCGGATTAAGGCTTAATAGACTCCCTATTGATGCACAGCGATAATATTCAGACATCTCCTTGTCTCCTTCTTCTATGATAGATGTAGTATTTGTATGTAATTTAAAGTAATAGTCACCGTTACCCAATTTCCAAACCCGATAAAGGTGTCGGCAGATAGCGGCCTTATCATTCATGCGGATAGCATCGGCCCATTCATCATCCGACATACCTAACACCACCATTTCATTCCTTCTTAACGAGAACAAGAATCTGCTTTGCTCCGGAGGAAGCCCGGCGGCTATTTCCCGGATATCAGGATTTTCCTCTGTCACAGTCAATATATCCCAGGCCTTCTGAGGCTCCGTAATAATTACGGGCATACCATAGCGTTTTCGCTTTATGGCTGCCCAGAAACTCGTGGTGATGGCAAGGGGTTTACCATCCTCGCCGATATAGAATGCCACATGATGATTATTTCTGGTCATGGCATATCCTATTGAGTCACCGGCCTCGTTCCGACGCACGATAGCCAAAGAATCTGCTTTTATACCCGTGAAGCATCTCACAGCCTTAATCCGGTTAGTGCAGTCGGCATCAGAGTAGAGGGGTCTCTCGGCCAAACTTTTCACGAAATCCTTATCGGAAGAAACTTCGGCGAAACGACTTTCAAGGACTTTCCTTATTCTCTTGTCGACAACGCTACTCAGATCCTTCCTTTTGATTGCCTCAATAGGATACCTTACTACAATTTCATCTCTGAAACATGGCACCGCGCTCACTTCCGTACCCTCTTTCTTTATGGGATTTGCTTTCAATGATTTTAATGTAGCCTTGATATCATAGATGTTTTCTGAAAGCCTTTTGGCCAGAGCTTCTTTCAGATCCGCATCTGCCACAAGAGATAAATTTTCTAAAGCATACTTAATCTTTTTTAGGCCATCGGGCACTTTTATTTTTCCATATACAGTATCCTTATGCAGAGGGGCGCGTGGCACTAAAGTTCTTCGCAAAATGCCGGAAGGATCTTTATATGCGCGGCCCGGGGTGGCAAATCGCTTTCCCGGTTTTAGGGAAATCGCTATTTCATCAGCTTTGGCCATTACTTTGCTTCGTTCGATGTGGGGTTGTGAGGCAGCCCAACGGGAAAGATTTTGCTTGGCCTCATTTCTTTCATCACGCGAATCGAAGGCTGCGTTCAGGGTGTTGAGTTTCTGAACGTACGACTGTCGGGTAAGGGCAATGACAAGAGCATCTATGGCATGATGTCGATGATCTCTGCGTTTGTTCCAGCCAATAATTCTCGGCTCACGATGTTTATGCCCATGCGACTCATACTCCTGGACCTCAGTCAATCCTGCCGAATCAAAGCGAGGAAAATTCAAGTCGTGAAGAATCGTATCATATCCCCATGCGTTACGGAAAAAGTCAGTTACAGAGCCCGAAGATGAATAGACATTTCTTATCACGGTAACTAACAACTCCTTAGCTTTCTTGGCTATGTATTGACTCTCCCTGAGATCGCGTTCTATGAAATCCTGCGGAATTTCGGAACCCGACATCATAAGATATTTATACTTCTGCTTCGAGATCTTTTTTTGGTCAAGAAGATAGGCCGCCCTGTCTTTATACTCATTGAATTGCTGCTCTCCTCTGGCCGACATAAAATCAAAGGCAGTGTGAGCCCCTTTAGCAGCATTGCATTCATGACACGCGCAAACCTTATTGGAGAAACTATCATCGAAATATCTTACTCTCGGAATAATATGCTCCACTTCATAGCCATGCCCCTCAACAAACCTTGCAGGGCTTACCGGCTTCCCGCAATACATACATCTATTGCCGGTCTCTGCAAGCATCCTCATCTTTTGTATTCTTCTGCGAGTAGGCACGATACCAAGTTCTGATATTTGTAATGCTAAAGCCTTATTGTCTTTTTCCCTTAGGTTAATATTATCGGTAGTTCTCTTACGTTCCTCTTTGCTCTGCTTAAGCTCGCGAGCCAATTCTACCCTCACTTCATCTATTTCTCCATATTTATCCATCAAGGCGTTCACCAGATTTATCGTCTGGTTGAGGATACGCTCCACAATGGGCTGCCGGAGTTCTCCGGGGTTGATTTGTGCCAGCCGATTGGAAAGAGTCCTATTCTCGTTTTCTTCTTTAGTAAGATAGTCGCTATGCCGGATTCCGATGGACTCACAAGCCTCATTGTATTGCATGCCTTGCATTAATTCAGGAAGAATACGGCGCATGAATTTTGCCGATTTATTTGAGTATCCGGCCTTAACAAAGTCGAGGGTATAAAGCCTGTCAAGCACTTCCTGATTGTCTATACCAAACTTTTCTTTCAAAACAAGAAAAAGTTCATCCCTATCGTTAATGGAATATAGTGTATGCCATAAGGCATAAAGCGGTTGCTGATTATAGGAGGAGCTTATTTCTTCCCTTATCTCACCCGTGGATTTATCCACTTTCTGTTGGAAAGAAAGGTCAAACTGAAGCAGCTTCTTGATTTTATCTTCCTCAAGACCTTGTAATGCGGCCTCAAGCTGACAACGGGTCATATTGCCCTGGATCCCCTTTCCGACGGCCTGATCACATCTGAATCCGTCGCTTCGTTTCAAACCGAGTATCTTAAAAAGTTCCGCTTGGGTGAGTTTCTCATGAGTGTTCAGATAGTCAAATAACTTTTCCCTTTCTTCGGCATCAAATTCGTACTTGTATCTGAATTTTTTCAATTCGTGTCGGGATGGTGGAATCAAACTCATATCCTCCGCACCCGTTGTCTTTCCCTTAAGACGCGGATTAACAATGGATATATTGTTGATTGCTTCGTAAATGCGGCACACCTGCGCCAATGGAGAGGTGCGAGGAGCTACCTTTGGGCCGCCATCAACCAATTTCCCTTTAGAATTAGGGAACAGCTGCTTCTCAAATTCACAGTAAGAAACAAGGTGCTTGCATGATTTCAGGGGGCGTTGATAGAAGATCACCCTAACGAGTTCATCCTTTACTTTTTCTGTCAGGATTTCAGGATAGAATTGACTCTGAACCTCCAATATCTGCTTTACTTCTTCTTCATATGCTTTACGAGGCAATATCTTTTCCTTTACTCGAAAAGTATAATGCTTTTTCCCTTTTGGACTCTCCATAGCCGATTTTGCCAACTCTTGACAAAAATATTGACCGGGAGTTAAATCCATGGCTTTTATTTTCGCATAGAGATCGTTAATTCTCTCAACATAAGCTGTGGTCTTTGAATCCGACATATCATCACTTTTGGCGTGTTTATAGCCACGGCGATGGTTAATGTGCAGAAGCACTCGTGATAAATCTTGAAAGCTCAACTGCTTGCCCGGCGTAGCCGCATCAGCACGCAATTTCCATACTTGAAACGGATCCAATGCCTCAAATTTTGATGAAGCCGACATTATTCTGCAAGAATGCAGCATCTCTTTCAATTGCTCCCTATGCAACTGCCATCTATCGAGATTTCTTCTCATTGACCGCGCCTGGGTTCTTTTTGAGGATGGAGTCTCGCCTTTGCCTTGGGCAAAATCTGTTGCATCATTATCTCCGTTAAAAGGAATTATGCGTGAGCCGAACCCTAAAAGATCTATATCTTCTGATTTATTATCGATATTTATTACAGCCCATCCTATGGATGAGATTCCGAGATCCAAACCGAGAATTTTCATACGTAAATAATAAATTGTGAAGTGAACTGTGAATTGAATTACAAAAGTAATGATATAAATCATTATATCCAATTAATACGGTATTATTATTGTGATTCTTTACAATGATGAGATTAAATCTTGCAATTATACCGAATTTATTTGGGGAGAATAGAATTTTTGATTAATTTTGCAATGCAAATAAAAAAATAGGCAAATCACAATAAGGATTATTCCGTTGTGAAAACATTTGGAGTGGGAGGAACAATTCCTCTCACTTCTTCTTAATTTGCGGGAATTGGTCGGATCTGCACAATGAATCGCTGACTATAACTATTCGAGTTGATATGTATTTCGGGAAAGTAAGCGCGTTGGGGTGATTTGGATTGCTCCGAGAAACGAGCCATGCACTTTCGCCATAGGCTACCTATGGCGAAAGCTGCATACCGTAAGGGGATTTAGGACTTTAAGATCGTTAAGAACCTTAATGTCAATGAATCACATAAATCTGGCGGGCGGACGCATGAGCCATGTGTCCCTTCTACGTTGTGGCGCAAGAATTATAACTGGCTACAATTACATTCACGTCTTCGCCCCAACTGATTTTTCGCACCATGTCCCCGCGGAACGGCCTATATTTGAATGAGCCGGATTTGATGAATCAGATATAGCGACCAACCTCTCCGATAGATACAAATTCCTCACCCTTGGCATAACTGCGCAGAATACCCTTGCGGACGCATACCTCGCGCCAGGCGTTGATGTCAATATATTGAATGTATGTATTGAAGTTCTCCGGCATTATCCAACGGTTACGATCGGTTGCCCGAAGAACGCAGAGAGCATTCCAAGGGTTGCAATCGTGAAATTATGCTGACCACTTAGCCACTTTGTTATCTCGCTCGGACGCCGGCCAAGTGCATCAGCAAACTGTTTTTTAGAAAGTCCGCGTTCTATCATCAGTTTCCAAATGCGGTCTGAAATTTCAAATGAAAGATCTGTCTCTTTCATTATTGGCTCGGGAATTGGACCAAGCATTTCTTCGAGAGATTTGGCAGTACGTTTCATAACTTAAAAATATTGTCGGTTTCTATGGTTGATTCGGTCATCGTTACCGAACCATCTTCAACACCCTGCTTAAGAAGTTTCTCAAACTTCTGCAATGTGAGAACATGAGCCTTTAGCTTATTATCCTCCTCATATGTTCTCGTTTTCTTGACATCACCATTACCGAGAATAAGGATTTTGTCAGAAAGACGGAGACAATACAAGCGCAGTTTCGAGTTAAGCACCGGTAATGCCATCACCGAATCAGACTCGCGACCTTCACGCCTGAAATATCTTTCGAGGGCACCCGTCCTTGCTATTCGGCTGACAACGGCGGCTATACGTGTATAATCCTCGCATTAGTCAGAGTCATTGATGATTTTAGAGACAAACTTCTCAAACTCATTATCCGAATCACGAAGAAATTGCAGAGTATAGAGGGTGCAATTCTCGCCCTCGTCAATGAGATAGAGTTCTACTTCGCTCATAGTCGTGTCCTTTGTTTTATTATTATAACGCAAAGGTACAACAAACATTTCACTCAAAAATGAAATATCCTCAAATTTTTCATAGAACTCCGCTCATAGACAGGCTGAAGCTGTCGCGGGACGTGAACCTCTCGCGGTCGATGTATCGGGTCTCTAAAGTCCACATCAAAGGGCAAACCACGATAAAATTCTTTCTCTGCTGCGCCCAGAAAGCGCAAAGCGATAACCGAGAGGGCGTTTGAGTTAACGATTCTTTCTAAAGAAAGCGACAAACCGATAACCTATGTTCTTAAATCACCATATAAGCATAACGCTTTTATTTTATCAAAATACTGCGGAGTGGATTCAACCCTTCCGGCTGCAAAGTGGCATAAAATATGTGGTTTTCAGCGTTTAGCACTCTAAATTTTTGTAATTTTGCATATAAATATGAATCAATTATGACCAAAGAAGAATTACTCAATAGGCTCAACGATATAGAATGGGACGACTTCGAAGTAAAGGAAGCCTCCGGCGGCATACCCAAATCTATGTGGGAGACTGTGAGTGCTTTTTCCAATACAGCGGGTGGTTGGATAATCCTTGGAGTAAAGGAAACAAAGAGCGAAAATGGTAATTCCTATCATGTAACCGGAGTTGATAATCTGGAGAAGACGGAGCAGAATATTGTTACGACACTGCGTTCTCGTTCCAAATTCAATGCAGTTATTTCATGTAAAACATATAGATATTCAATTGACAGCAAAGACGTTCTTGCTTTTGAAATACCTGTCTCACCACTGAAACCGGTTGCGCTCAAAAGCACTGGTGAGGTTTTTATCCGCACCGGCAGCGGTGATGTACTGGCGTCAGATTTTGAGATTGATGCAATTGTGCGAGACAGTGCTTTTGGCTCACGCTC
>DAAI01000063.1:635-3973 GCA_001701105.1 Bacteroidales bacterium GP1 | reverse complement strand
ATTTCTGATGAATCAATAATTGTTAATTTTTATTTCATTTTGTTAATTAGAAAAGATAGCGACATTTACTTTTTCCCCGCTGTCGTAATTTATACGCAATGCGACTGAAAATTGTGCAAGAATCGGATTAATGAGAAGGGGCTTGTTCCGGAGTTATTTCTCTATCTATTGCGAATGTCGTTGACAAGGAGCAGAAGTTCATCTCTCACGTCGGGAGGGAGGTTAAGGCGGCGTTGTGTCACCGAGCGCGCCCACCCGGGCACATCCTCGGGGCGCAGAGTCATCAGTACGTCACGAAATTCCTCTTCCTCCTGCGAGGTATAATCTGCTCCACTGCGACCTATGAATCTGTCGAGCTCCTCATCATCGTAATATATCACTTCATCGGACATAGGAGACAGTGAATCTTTTTCGCATACGAGATGCAATCCACAGCATTCGCCTTCATCGGTGGTAGCGGGCGTGGCTGAAGTAGGGGCTGAGGAACGATCATCTTTGTCGGATGCCTCATCAGCCTCCTTAACTGGCAGGCGCCGTCGATGACGGAGTTCAAAGAGATATAATATTATGCCTATAATAATGGTGGCTATTAGAATTACGAATGCTCCTTTCATTTTTTAGACAACTATAAGGATTAACAGATTTCTATTTCACGACACACTGAAGCCAAGTCGGGTCAATTGCGGGAAGAATTCCGGAAATGATTTAGATACTGACTGCGCACCGTAGATTGCAATCCAGCGAGTGCGACATGCTATAATTGATAAAGCCATAGCCATCCGGTGATCCTCCCAAGCGTCGAAAGTCTCGTCCTCAGCCACGGGATAGCGCCGGCCATCCCATATCAGAGCATTTCCGGCCGCGCTTACAGTCACAGCGTATCCGGCCTTCGCCAATTCCGAACTTAGAGCCATCAGCCGATTCGACTCCTTTAATTTCAAATGTGCAATTCCCGACAATTCATAGGGAATACCGGCGAGGCACAATCCGACGGCCAGAGCCGGGACAAGATCGGGGACGGATGTCATCGGAGCATCAAACGCGGAAGCGGTGTCCTTAAAAGCCTTAATCAATTCTCTTGAACCGATAACTTCGGCAGCCCCGTAATCATCATCATCCAATCTACGCGTAGTCACTCCTAAAAAATTGAAAATGGCGCAGCAGGCGGCATCGCCCTGCAGCGAGACCGAGGGGAGTGGTAAATTCTCGAGCACAATTGACCTTCCGGGCATAGCAAGCGCTAATTCATAAAAATAGCTTGCGGCCGACCAATCGCCTTCAATCCTAAACTCGGCCGGGGGCTGCCGGAAGGTCTCCGATACCTTTCGCGTCATTTCTATATATGGTGCAGAGATGTCCCAATCCATAGCCGCCAAAGGAGCCGCCCATAATGGCGAGGCCAACATCAAGGCCGACAAATATTGCGAGCTTCCGGCATTTGCATCAAGGTCGGGCGTCCCCCCTTTTAATCTTTTTCCTTTTACCATCAAGGGAGGGTATCCGGCGTTTTTAAGGCATTCTATATCGGCTCCCATATTTCTTAATGCCTTTATCAATGGCGCCAAGGGGCGGCGCCTCAAGGAGTTTCCGCAATCCAAGCAAACCTGGAGCCCCGGAATTGAGGCCACGACGGCAAGCATAAAACGGAGGGTTGTGCCTCCATTGCCCAGATTCAAGATTCCGGGGATGACCACTTCTCTGCCGGAATCAATCATATCGGCCGGGCGAGGCACCGCCTCCTCTAACTTTTCTATGGCCTGCCTCAATTCGCGAGTATCATCGCAGCCGGGAATATCAATCAGCCTCGTATCGGCTCCGGCAACATATCGGCACACCAGCGCGCGGGCCGCAATGCTCTTTGAGCCCGGGAGTCGCACCGACATCCATTCTTTGGCAGGATTGAAACTCAATTTCAACGGAGGCATTGTCAAGAGGATTGAGGGTTATCCTTTACTATGAAAAGGCAAGCATCGCCGTAGCTCAAGAATCGATAATCGTGTGCCAAGGCCTCATCATAGTACCGTCGCCACAGTCGTGGACTGTCCGACCCGGGCCGATCTCCCAGGAAAGATGATACGAGCAACAGAAGTGTGGACTGCGGCTGATGGAAATTGGTTATCATGGCCCTGACAATATTCCATCGAAAGCCGGGGGCTATCATAATTGACGTCGCAGCCGATATGGAATCAGCCCCGGATGCTTTCATATCCTTTAGCATCCATTTCAACTCATAAAGAGCATCGACCGGAGGCTCTTCATATGCCTCCCATTGCGTCACAATTGGAGGGCGCCCTGTTCTCAGCCTACGCGCAAGGTAGGGCAATGATTCGAGGGTTCTAACCGTTGTAGTTCCCACGGCCGTAACGGGCCTATGCTCATCCAACATTTTAACTAAAGCCTCGATAGTATCAAGCGAGACAGTAAACACCTCGGTATGCATAGGGTGGTCGCCGATTTCTTCTGATTTTACAGGCTTGAACGTGCCGGCCCCGACATGGAGGGTGACAGCGTGGCGCTTTACGCCGCGTTCATTCAGCTTTTGAAGCAATGCATCCGTAAAATGCAATCCGGCAGTAGGAGCGGCCACCGATCCCAGTGTGCTGGCATAGACAGTCTGATAATCCGAATAATCCGATTCTTCCGATTCTCGCTTCAAGTAAGGGGGAATGGGAATGGCGCCGGCGGCATTCACCACATCACTCCACGTCAGATGTCGATTATCCCACGAAAATGTGATTTCAAAGGCGTTGCCCGGCAATTCCGGGCCAAGCGTCGCTGAAAGCAATGCGGGTCCTCCGGGAGTGTTGATGCGCTTCTCGAGAGCGCCCTCTTTCCATCGCTTCCTATTACCGACAAGGCAGGCCCAGCGACATTCATTGCTTGATTGGAACATCAGGCCATAATCAGAAGGCGCCAGAGGCTCAAGGAGAAAAATCTCAATACGCGAGCCGGTGGACTTAAACATTTCTATACGCGCGTTGATGACACGGGTATCATTGCAAAAGAGCTCTGTACCCTCCGGCAACAATCCCGGGAGCTCATAAAAACGGCAATGTGAGATATTGCCGTAATCGTCGGCCACAAGAAGCCGGCACTCTTCACGGTCGGCAAGAGGATGGCGCGCTATTCTGCTATCCTCCAGAGGATAATCATAATAGTCAATACGTATGGAGCGAGGATCGCGTGATTCGGTCATAATAAATGCACCCGGAAAATAACGGGAATACAATGCAAAATTACAATTTTTTATAGGAAAACTTCAAAAAAATTTGGAGGAATAAAAAAAAAGTCCTAACTTTGCACCCGCAATCGGGCGATTAGCTCAGCTGGTTTAGAGC
>DAAI01000063.1:0-508 GCA_001701105.1 Bacteroidales bacterium GP1 | reverse complement strand
TCTGCGGTTCGAATCCGTAATCGCCCACTCCCCACAAACCCCCGATCGTCCATCCTCACCCGAGGATGGGCGATCACCTTTTATAGGGTCTGTCTCGCCCTGAAAAAGTTGACTCGCAAAAAGAATCAAAAGTTATCAAACATTGGTGAAACGTGCGCACGAAAAAGGCTATATTATTCAACTGATGTTCTTTTGGCTTGATCTAAAAGCTCCGGCGGTCGCTGAAATTTTGCGTGGATTGGAGCCACATCGTTAAGAGCGATTATCATAACGCCAACCGTGAGAGTGTGGTCGATTCATCGCATATCAAGGCCCGGATAAAGGGGGCGTTTACTGATAAAATCAACGATCGAGAGATGTTTATGAAAGGCCTCGATTAGTCATATTACTACGAAGATGATAGCGAGGCGGGTCAAGTTGACGCAGATGTTTAGATCTCCAAAATAATTTCTGGCAGGGAAGCGAGAGCGTGGCGAACAACACGGCTCTTTCATTTAAGGTAAAAGCA
>DAAI01000005.1:462-17384 GCA_001701105.1 Bacteroidales bacterium GP1 | reverse complement strand
CGATGAACAGGCTGAGGATAATGGCGGCCTGATCATCGCTCTTCCGCTCACCACCCTGCTTATAGCGTATTACGACGAATACATCATTCAGCGCGAAATTAACGGCGAAGAGCCCCCCTCACAAGCCAAAAGCGACATCAAAGCCATTGACCGCGCCGTCGAACAGTAATCCCAGCCCATCACCCTCCCCTCCCACACCGAAACCCATCTCATCTTTCACTATAAAAAGGTATCCCACACGGATACCTTTTTTATTTCATCATCCAATAACTGATTTTCAACCTTTTTACTCTCCTGCTAAAAAAAAATTCAATTTTTTTCAAAAAAAATGACTTTTTTACTGAACTTTTTAAAAACTCATCATGTTACAAAACAAATACAATTAAGTTACAACATTATTACACCACGACACAGACTATAACTTGCGATTCTTTATTTAGTGCTATATACTTAAAATTTAAAAACTTAAATTTTATTCATCATATTACTAATTAAATTTTCCCAACCATGAGAAAGCTATTATTCTCTTTGACAGCTCTCATCTTCGCCTTTGGCGTGTTGGCAATGAAAGGGGCATCCCCGGACAATCAGCGCTTTACACAGCAAGTAGTGCAAGGCATCGATTTGAGCAACTCCTTTAATTTTACCGCCGATGCCGGTAAAATTGGAAAAGTGGTCTACAGTACGTCCACTCAGTCTCAGATTCCCGCACCAAAAGTAACGGAAAATGGAAAAGACATCTACTATGTGGATGCCTCGGAAAATCCCACTTCCTTTGTTGTTACCCCGGCTGCCGGCAATGGTATCGCCGGTTTGACCGACAGTAAAGGAAAGGCAATGACCTACAATGTGGATCGCACCACTATTTCGCTTGCAAGTTACTCTCCCACCTACACAGCAGGCGAAGTATTCAATTTTGTCATTGACAAAATGTCGAATGTGCGAACAGGTCGTCTGAACATCACTATTGACGACCCGACGGATGTGCTTGTCTACACCCGTTCCACCTATTCTGAAATGCGCGCTTATAAAGCTGCCGATTTCCAGAACAACGCATTAGTAATTGAATATGACCCCGTCACTGAAAGTCGCTGGGTTATCACTACCGTAAATGCAGGCGACCTTTCCCGCGCTGTTCTCGATGGGAATGTCCTCCCTCGCGAAAAAGGTTTCGTGTATACCTCAATGACAACAATGACCCTTCATGAATACTTCCACCTGGTTTTCAACGGTGGTGGCGAACATAACGCCAACGTACGCATGAAATACCCCGATTTCAACATTCCTCTGACAGTAAAAGTTGAAAACACAAACGGCAACGAAACAAATCAAAGCTATCTCGATAAGCAAATTGCCTACGTAAGGGTGAACAATGTTCTTATTCCCCGCGAAGAATGGGAAGGGAAACAGTTCATGGTTAAAAACGGTTCGGAAGTTGTTGTAGGTCCTGTAAGCAACAACGCTCCCACTTGGTGGCTCGACAGCCGCTATCTTAACGGCGAAAAAGTCACCAGCAACTTAAATCGCATCGACGGTGAGACCGATGATCCACAGACAATCGTCTACAAAGGCTATCTCGATAATGCATGGCGTTTCAAAGTTATATGCGATAAATTCGATGTTGTGAAAATGTCGCACAGTGGACGCGAATTTACTCCTCTCACTGCTAAAGAGACTACCGGTGAAGCTACATTCAGCACAATGGGTGGTACGGTTAAACTGGAAGCAATCGCTGAAAGCGGTTATGTTATCAGTGAAATAAAGCTTAACGGCGAACCGGTGGAATTGAATAGCTATGGCCGTAATGAAGTAGATTTCAAGACTCAGGATGCCGTTATTGAAGTTTCTGTAGAGCCTTACGTTCGCGACAAACAGATGAGTCTTTATATTGACATGGACAAGCGTGGCGCTCTCGACGTTATTCTCTCGCCCGAGAAATTTATGGAGAAACGCGTTACTCTTGAAGAAGGACGTCAAACCCTCATGTATAACCCAAAAGATCTGCCGTTGGATATAACAATAGGTGCTCCTATAGTCTTTGTTAACGGTGTTCGTGTAAACGCCGACGCCGACGGCTACTATCTCGCCAACTATCAGGAAGGTCAGGAAGTGCGTATCTACGGTACTTACAAGCCGCCTTGCCTCGTAACTTACGAACCTTTCCCGTCGAGTGTCAACGCCACAATCTATCACGACGACGTTCAGGTTGAACCGGGTCAGACCTATACCCTCAGCGCCGGAACAAAAATCAAGGTTGTTCCCACCAAAGGTACAAATCTCGTGCTGCAGGTTGGTCCTAATAAGTTTGTTGAAAAGAGTGACGACGGTGCTTTCTACTACACTCCCACTTCGGCATGCGTAATTTCTCTGCACCCGCGCAATCCCAAAATCACGGTTTCATGCGCAAGCAATTACAATAATATCAAAGTGGTGGACACCAGAAACTCGCTCAATCAATTTGACCTCACCGGTTCCTCCACAAGCATCTCTCTCCCTTACTACGAGGATGCAACCACCTATTCACTTGAGTTCACCGACCCGACCAACACCTATGTTGTTAGTAATGTGAAGGCTAATCCCTCAACCGGATTCTCCTACAACTCCAACACCCATGTTGCAACAGGTGTGAAGGACGGAATGACTCTTACGCTCACGGTTGAAGTAAATCAGAAGCCTTACTCGCTCGACATTATGGTTTATCCGGAGGATAATCAGTCAAGCTATGGCTGGACTTATGATGCAGCTACCGGTTACTTTATGGAAATGGGCGCGCCGCTGGATATTGAAACAGGACTCTACGTATCATCCGAAAAAATCACCCCGGATAATGACTATAACTACAGCTACTACTCCGTAAAACCCACCTACGATGATGGTGAAGGCGAATATCCCGAACCTGAAATGCCTCCTATGCCTCCGGGAATGGTAAAAGGCAAGAAACTAAAATTTGGCAGAAACAATTATATTGACAATGTCGAATATACCTTCGATGAATCTGCATTCCCCATTACCATCACCAATAAGAATGGCAGAAACATGAGTGCTGTGCTCTTCTTTGAAGATGCAACGGGTTCTTACAACTACGACACACAATTCATAGTATTAACAAATGAGGACGATAACAACTCTTACGTAATATCATCTCCGGATGAACTTAAAAAGCTCCACATTTATTGGACAAACTCTTATGAGCCTGAAAAGAGTTATGTAACTATTAATTCAAATGGTGCTAACTTCAAATATCAAATTGACCAACGCACTCCTGTCATGCTCAATGAGGGTGATAAAGTAGAAGATTATCTGTTCGGCGGTTCAAGCATTAAATTCATTCCTGTTGAAGGCAATCCCATTACCGAAATCAATCGCGATGGCACAAACTATTTAGATAAAGATGAAGAGACGGGCACTTACATTGAACACTATTCAGTATGGGACGTACAATCTAATTATAGTGTCACCTACAACGTAACAGGTCAAAAATTATACATTACCTTTAACCCTTACACTGACCTTGGCACTGCCGGAATAATAATTGAAGATGACAATTTTACCGACAAATCAATCGACAAATTGTATTGGGAAGGTAAGGCTGTTGACAACATTGTAATAAAATGCGGCATTGATTCCTACCAGATTGTAAAAGTCACTACTGATACAGGTGTTGAACTCCCCTTCAATATCTACACGGGAGAAATCTCCGGACTCCTCCAATATGTTGACAATGAATACAACATTACTCTTAATATTGAATTGGAAGAATACAAACGCGAAAAGACTTTGAAAATAGAGTATCCCGATAATTTCACCAACATAACTCCTCAATTTGTTTTGAGTCCGGAAGGTGCAATGCAACAAGCTACTTATCTTGAAAAGAAAGGCTCTCCTACGACCGTTAAATTCAATGATCAGGACGCTCCATTCAGCCTCACCAACGCAAAATATATGGTTTCACCCAAGGTATACTATTCAAATGTTTACCTGAACAACGAAAAGCTGGCGTTTGACAACACTACCAAAACCTACGCTTTCCCGACTTATGTTCCCGACAACTCTGTTCTTCGTATTCTCAACTCTCAGATTTCCGACGTGAATGTGGTTTACGACATAGAGGAAGATGGCTTGGTTGATGTAACTGTCGACGGTCGCCCGGTAACTTCTACCTCCACTCAAATGGTTACTCCCTACACCGCTACTATCAAAGTAACTCCGAAGGAAGGCAACATATATGAGTATACAGTTCAATACAACAAAGGTCAAGGTTTCGTTAACTTCCCGGCCGAAGGAATAACCCTCAGCTCTGCCTATCCCTCATTAACAGTGAAAGTGGCAAAGACCTACAACACCATCACCGTTAACACCGATGCAGCTGTGGCTCTTGACAAACTGTCAATCACAGGTCAAGGTGTAAGCTATCCGTTAACCTCCGGTAACAATGTAATCTCGGTACCCACCCACGTTAAAGAACTCACCATTGTAACCTCTGAACCCGACCGCTATGTAGAAGTTACTGCCTCAGCCGGTATGAATTTCAACAAAGATAAAGGTTTGCTCACCGCACTTGCCACCGGCACCATCAACATAAACATTGCCGACGTGGTTCGTGATAAGGAAACAGTGCTCTATCTCGATGGCGATGAAATGCTCGACGGCACAATAGTACTGGGCAGCGGAAAGGTTATTGAAAAGAGCCAGGGATTGGAAGTTGGCTATCAGCACATCAACTTCGGTTCCGATGACCTCCCGATTGTATATCGCGTAGCAGCAAGCAGAGCCGACGGTGGCTACAACGACGTTGAAACTGAAATGCTCCCTGAAGTTTATGTAAACGGCACAAAGGTTGAATTCAGCGCTGAAGCCGGTGGCTTCATCCTCCCAGCCGAGGCCTTTGAAGGCGAGAACACTCCGGTTATCAAAGTTTATCCTCCCACTGAAGCAGGCGCTCCGCAAGTAAACAAACTTAATGTTACTTACATTGTTGAAAATGGCATTTCCTTCACCGCAACCGAGGACTTCGCAACCGAAATTACTGAAGTTGGAACTCACGAAGTTCTCCCCGGAACCAAGATAACACTCACGGCAGCNNTTGTGCCGTTTACATAAACTTCAGGTGCAATATATGTGGAAATCGGCGAAGAGCGCATCACTCCGGTGGATGGAAAATACACCATCACTATTGGCAAAACCGACATGACTATCGCAGTGAAACGCGAGAAACACACTCTCACCTTCACCTCCGAAGAATGGCGTTCCATCCGCATCAGTGGCGGTGGCCTCGAATACCCGATGTACGATGTTGAATCTACTCTCGAATTCCCCTATAGCACAACTGAACTCAAAGTGTTCTCCAGCGTTGAAAACCGCCAGGTTGTAGCAGTGAACGACGCCGCAGGCAATGCACTCCCCTTCAACACCACCACCGGAATTCTCACCGGATTTGAAGGCAAGCAAATGAACATTGTGCTCAGCGACTTCACCCGCGATGTAAACCTCATGGTTTATGTTGAAGAAGAGGAAGATGTTGTTATCACCGACCTCGTGCTCTCCGAAGGAACTGTTAGGGAGAAGGTTATTACCCTCAACCCGGGCTACCAGACAATTGCAATCAACATGGCCGACCTCCCGCTCGCTGTTAAGACTGTTGCAGAAGTAACCGTGCCCGCCAAGGTTTACCTCAACAACGAACTCATCAGCTTCAACGAAACCGATGGTCTCTATGAATTCCCCGATGAACTGCCTGAAAACCCGATAGTTAAAATCTACGCTCAGGAAGTGCCCACCATCAGCCTCAACTACTCAATCAAAGCCAGCAAGTATGATGTAGTGGTATGGCACGACCGTCAGTCAGATCTCCCCGTCGACACCAAGCAGATGCACGAAGTTCTTCCCGGCACCGAAATCAGCATAAGCGTAACCGAAATCGGAACTCAGCCCTCGGCCACTCTCTTCGCTGCCAAGCCTATGGAAGAAGCCTCTGAAACCAAGCCCTTCACAGTTTCTGTTAACGGCGCTGAAATCAATCCCGACGAGAATGGTGTTTACACAGTGAAAGTTACCAAAGAACACACTGCAGGCTTGAGCGTCAACATCACACAGGCCGACTCCACCTCAGGACTTGAAGAAGTATTCGCCGACGGAAAACCGGTTGACATCTACAACCTCAACGGTGTGCTCATCAAAAAGAACGCCAACGCCGATGCCTTCCGCTCACTCCCGACAGGAACCTACATTGTAGGCGGTACCAAGATGTTCAAACGCTGAACAACCTAATACCAAAACTAAATATCATCTAAACGTTACCCCTCGAAAGTGCAATCACTTTCGAGGGGTAACACTTTTTATACAATAAGCCGGAAACGGTGTGTCCCGTTTTTGTCCCGGCATTTTGGCAAAAATAGGCGCAACTCCGTGAGCTGCACCTATTTGCCAAATTTTTGTCGGGGTGACAAGATTCGAACTTGCGACCACACGCCCCCCAGACGCGTACTCTAAACCGGGCTGAGCTACACCCCGAGAGTTCTACTTCTTACGGAATCATTATTTGATACGCTGATTCCGCTCTCAAAGCGAGTGCAAAGTTACAACCTTTTTTCGTACTTTCCAAATTTACCTCGTTTTTTTGCCAATTTTTTTACCAACTCACCGGGGATTTTCCAAATGAATTTTCTAAAAATACACTCTTCCTTATTCCACGACAATTGTCACAATCGACTTCGCCGGCAACTTTATCAGAATCTTGCCGTCTTTCAGACGAGCATCTTTAAATGGTTTCAGAGCCACTTTCCGCGCGACACCAAAATCATTGTAATCCGAGATTTTTTGAGCAGTCAGTATCTCCGCATTCAGATTCCTGCCATTAAAGCCGGCAAGATTCACCTCCACCTCAGTGGTGCGCTTCAAATCGGTATTGACCAAAGCGATAATTCGCTTGCCGTCTTTCTCTGCGGCCGTGGCATCCACCAGAGGCACATGGCGGTTATCGCGCACATCATAAGTCTCTGTAACCACGGATACCGGGATATATTTAGCATCCTGGAATGGTGAGTACATCTTAAAAACATAATAAGTGGGGGTAAGTACCATTTCTGCTCCCTTTGTGAGGACCATCGATTGAAGCACATTGGCTATCTGGGCGATATTAGCCATTCTCACCCTGTCGGCATAACGGTGGAACACATTCAGCGACAAGGCCGCCACCATCGCATCGCGCATAGTATTCTGCTGATATAAGTGACCCTTGATTGTGCCGGGTTCCTCATCCCACCATGTACCCCATTCATCAACAAGGAGGCCTACCCGTTTTTCCGGATCATATTTATCCATTATATCGCAATGTTTCTTTATCACGGGTTCTATCTCAAGGCATTTTCCGAGCGTCCAATAATAATCATCCTCACTGAAATTGAGCGCAGACCCTTTGCTCCCTTCCCAGCCTTTCACCGTATAATAATGTAATGAAATTCCATCCATGAACCGCCCTGCATTCTTCATCAGGGTTTCGGTCCAATCATAGTCATAATCCGATGCGCCTGACGCTATCTTATATAGATGATTGCCGTCATAATCCCGGCAATATGTCTGATAACGCCGATATACATCACTATAATATTCCGGAGTAAACGAACCTCCGCATCCCCAGCTTTCATTACCGACTCCGAGATATTTCAGATGCCAAGGCTTCTGCCGTCCGTTAAGTTTACGCAGATTGGCCATAGGCCCGTCTTCGGCAGTGATATATTCAACCCATTGGGCAAGCTCGGATACCGTGCCACTCCCCACATTTCCGCTAAGGTAAGGTTCGGCTCCGATCATCTCGCACAGATTGAAGAACTCATGGGTGCCGAAGGAATTATCCTCTACGGTTCCTCCCCAGTTGCTGTTTACCATCCGCGGCCTCCCTGAAGGGTCGCCGATACCGTCACGCCAATGATACTCATCGGCAAAGCAACCTCCCGGCCAACGCATCACGGGTACTTTCAATGCTTTTAAGGCTTCGAGAACGTCACTGCGATAACCGTCGACATTCGGGATGTCCGAATCCGGTCCTACCCAGAGGCCTCCGTAGATACACGTCCCGAGGTGCTCCGAGAATTGTCCGTAAATTTCTTTGGGTATCACCGGGGAATCTCCAGATGGCTTGAGAGTCACTACCGATGTAGACGCCGTTCCGCCGATACACACGGCTGCAAGACCTACCGATGCGCAAAACTGTCTTAAATCCATTTTCATAATCAGGCTATATGTCAGGTTAATTTCTATTCATCTTCTTGCAAAGATACAAAATATTTCCTTATCCCATCAAATTTGCTCGTTAAATAATGCCTGCCGATGGCTTCATCATGCGGGAGGCTTGGGGAAATCAGATTTTTAATTTTGCTATTTATCTAATTATATTACACTTACACAATCTATTAATTTTTTTATTATTTTTTTGGCAGAAAAATTTGGCCGGATGGAAAATTTGTTGTAATTTTGCACTCGCAATCGGGAACAAACTTCGGTTGCAACGACATATCCCAGTTTGGTGCGTTAGTTCAGTAGGTTAGAATACATGCCTGTCACGCATGGGGTCACGGGTTCGAGTCCCGTACGCACCGCCGAGGAGAGAGGAGAGCAACAGCGTAAACTTAGGTTTCCTGTTGCTCTTTTTCATTCCGGGTTTTCACATTTTCACCATCCATTGCAGCCATGTCTATAGTAATCATCAACGGCCCCAACCTTAATCTTCTCGGAAGCCGCCAGCCCGAAATCTACGGCACGCTCACCCTCTCAGCCATAATTGCCGAAGTAGAGAAAGCGTTCCCCGATCTCAATATCGTGTCATTTCAATCCAATCACGAGGGAGACATCATAGATTGCATCCAGAAATTCGGCAATGACCCGGAATGTAGCGGAATCGTGATTAATCCCGGTGCCTTTGCCCATTATTCTTATGCCATAGCCGATGCCGTCGCCTCAGTGGCGGCCCCCACGGTGGAAGTGCATATCTCAAATATCATGGCGCGTGAGGATTTCCGATGCCGCTCTGTCACGGCACGGTCGTGTAAGGCCATGATCACCGGCGCCGGAGCGATGGGCTATCTTCTGGCTGTGAAATTTCTTAACGAAGCCTGAAGAGTGATCCATATGAACTCTTTCGACCTTTATCCTTATATGGAGGCTCATTCCTCGGCCGAACCGAAATGGCTCCATGAGCTGAACAGGCGCACAAATCTAAGGTTGCTGAACGGGAGAATGTGTTCCGGGCAGTTGCAGGGCCGGTTCTTGAAAATGCTTGTTTCCATGATAAAGCCACGTAGGGCACTGGAATTAGGCACCTTTTCCGGTTACTCTGCCTTATGCATAGCGGAAGGGCTGACTTACGGCTCCACTCTCGACACTATTGAAGCCGACGACGAACTGGAGGAGTTTATTAAGGATGCCTTTGCTCTTGCGCCGGAAGAAATATCCGGCAAAATCAATCTCCACATAGGAGCGGCTCTCGACATCTTACCCGCATTTCCTGACGGATGGTTTGATTTCGCATTTATAGATGCTTCCAAACGCGAATATCCCGATTATTATCATACCGTGCTTCCCAAAATGACAAAAGGCGCTTTCATAGCCGCCGACAATACATTGTGGGACGGACACATCACCGACCCGGAATATTCCCGCGATCCACAGACAAGGGGGGTGGCGCGTTTCAACAGTCTTGTTGCGCAAGATCCTGCAGTCGAAGAGGTCATGCTGCCGCTGCGCGATGGAATAACCTTGATTCGCAAACTGTAAAGGCATTGCCGTTATGGAATCATCGGCATGAGAAGCCCGGAGAATAAGAGATGGTAAAACATACGGCTCGATAGAAGCGTTAAAATATAGGGCGGGACTTAAGATAGGGCGCAAAGTCCTCAGAGATTCCGCTCAAATAAGTCAGAATTAAATTATGGAAAGCAAACGTCAAGCCAAGATAGCGCGCCTTCTTCAGAAGGAATTAAGTGAGATATTCCGCCGGCAGACAGCCATGATGGGTAATGTCCTTGTCTCGGTGAGCACCGTCAGGGTGAGTCCTGATCTGAGTATAGCAAAAGCATATCTAAGTATTTTTCCGCCTGAAAAGAGTAAGGAAATTCTTGAAAACATTAAGAAGCAGACCAAAACGGTGCGCTATGAACTCGCCGCAGCGGTAAAGGAGACATTACGCAAATGTCCTGACCTGCAATTCTTCCTCGATGATTCTCTGGATTATGCCGAGAATATCGACCGTCTGCTCGGGCATACCCCGGGCGAGCCGGCTCCGGAACCAGAAGCTCCTGTGAAGGGAGAATGAAATCAGCTTTACCGGCGTTTATAGCCCTTCGCTATCTTCGGTCGAAGAAATCACATTCAGCCGTCGGGGTCATCACGGCCGTGTCAATCACTGGCATGGCGGTGGCCACGGCTGCGATTGTGTGCGTATTGTCGGTGTTTAACGGCTTCCGCGAGATCATTGGGAGCCATCTTGACCTCATGGCTCCCGACATCCTTGTGGAGCCGGTAAAGGGGAAGGTGATTTCGAACGCCGACTCATTGGCGAAAGAACTCGCAGGCATAGCCGGAATATCTGTGGCCACGCCAACATTGGCCGACAATGCCCTGATCATAGCCAACTCCCGCGAGATGCCGGTATATTTAAAAGGGGTTATACCCTCTGACTATGCGCGGGTATCGAGCACCACTTCCCTCATACGCGAAAATGAGGGGCGGTTTCTTCAGCCGGGGTTGCAGGAAGGGGTGGCGGAAACTACTGTCGCCATCGGCGTGGCGGCGCAACTGCAATTGATGCCCGACGACCGGATTCTTCTTTTCGCCCCACGCCGGAAAGGGCGTGTAAACATAGCCAATCCATTGACATCATTCATTACCGATTCGTTGGTAGTGGCCGGGGTATTCAGGGCCAATCAAGCTGACTATGATGAAAACAGGATACTCGTGGATCTGCCTACGGCAAGGCGATTGTTCCAATATACGGACGAGGCATCAGCCATAGAAATAGCCCTACGCCAGGAAGCCGACATTGAAACAATCCGCACTCTTATCACCCAAAAGCTCGGGGCCGGCTTCACGGTCAAGGACCGCGGGCGGCAACAAGAGATGAATTTCCGTATGATTAAAATAGAAAAATGGGTGTCTTTCCTTCTTCTCGGCTTCATCCTTCTTATCGCCAGCTTCAACATCATCTCATCGCTTTCCATGCTCGTATTGGAGAAAGAGCCGAACCTGTCTACCCTGCGCGCCTTAGGGATGTCCGACCGCAGGATTAGTTCTGTCTTCGCATGGGAAAGCATCATTGTGGCTGCCATCGGCGGACTGAGCGGCATCATTCTCGGAGTGACTCTGTGTCTTCTTCAACAAAATTTCGGCATCATCAGGATTGGCGACGGCTCGTCTTCGGTTATAACAGCCTACCCCGTGGCTCTCGAACCAGCCGACCTCCTCATCACCATAATCCCGGTTGCGATTATCGGCGCGATTACGGCCTGGATTACATCCTCATTTGTGCGCACACGCATCAGAAATAACCCTTAACACCCTCCTACGATCCATTTTTTATTGTCATATTGCCATATTTTCGACCCTCGATGTTGGCAAATCAATTCTTTTTTATTATTTTTGCCTCATATTCATTCACTCACCAGGGAATAATGCCCTGCGCCGACCACGGCGAAGAATTAACCTTATAAACCTAACCATATGTCAGACAGATTAGACAACTTAGACAAACGCATCCTCAATATAGTGATGGGCAATGCCCGAATAGCGTCAAAAGACATTGCCGAGCAGTGCGGAGTATCAAGAGCCGCCATCCATCAGCGTCTTCAACGCCTCATTGACATGCAGGTGATCATAGGTTCCGGCTATGTAGTGAATCCTCATAAGCTGGGTTACAACACATGCACATATGTCGGAGTAAAGCTCGAAAAAGGCTCTCTCTACCGCGAAGCCGCTAAGCAGCTTGAGATGATTCCGGAAGTTGTGGAATGCCATTTCACCACCGGCCCCTACTCGATGCTAATAAAGGTATACGCCTACGACAATCAGCATCTCATGCAGCTTCTCAACGACCGGATCCAGCATATCCCCGGAGTAACCGAGACCGAGACCCTTATCTCTCTGGAACAGAGCATGAACCGCCAGATTCGCATCGAGGTACCTCCTACAGGTAAAAAATAATCCCACAAAGCGTCCTGACGCTTTTTTCGGGCCGGGATGGTTTGCGCCCGACCGGCTCCCTATCATTTACCCATTCTTTTATCCATGCAGAAGAAGTATATATTTTCGGTCCTCTCCATAATCTTTCTGGCTGTCGTAGCCCTGTTTTTCTTTTTTCCCGACGACATTGAGGGAAGGGTGCTTCAGCAGCACGACATCATGCAGGGGATTGCCAACGGACAGGAAGCCAAAGCATATCACGAAGCTACCGGCCAAACTACGCGCTGGACAAATTCCCTGTTCGGAGGGATGCCTAATTTTCAGATAGCGCCCTCCTACCCGGCCAACAATCTTCTGACCTGGATAGCGAAAGTATATATGCTCGGATTGCCCGCTCCGGCCAATCTCCTTTTCGGAATGATGCTCGGATTCTTCATAATGTGTCTATGCATGAAGATGAAATGGCCGGAGGCCTTGTTCGGAGCCTTGGCTTGGGGATTCTCCACATATTTCATTATCTTGATAGGCGCGGGTCATATCTGGAAATTCACTACTCTTGCGTATATCCCCCCGACAATCGGCGGAATCGCCCTTTGCTATCGTGGCAAATACCTGCCCGGGGCTGCCCTTACATCGCTGTTCGGCGCGCTCCAGCTTCAGAGCAATCATCCGCAGATGACATATTATTTCCTGTTTGTAATCATTGCTCTCATCCTGGCATGGCTATGTACGGCTATCCGGAAGAAACAGATGGGACGATGGTGGATCGCTTCAGGATGTACGCTCGGAGCCGCTCTGATTGCTGTAGCCGCCAATTCTGCAAGCCTATATAATACTTATGAATACGCTAAGCAGACAGTCCGGGGTAAGGCTACGGAACTAACTACCGATAAATCGGGTAAGAAAGCTACCGGAGGGATGGATCGCAGCGCGATTACGGCTTGGAGCTATGGAATTGATGAAACCTTCACGTTGCTCATTCCTAACGTTAAAGGGGGCTCGACAATTCAGCCCGTTGCCGGCGAGACTCGCCTTAAAAGCGTTGCCGAAACAAAAAAGGCCGATGAACTTCCGCTTGCCGCTGAAGAACGGCAGTTCATCGCACAATTTCCACAATATTTTGGAGACCAACCCATGACCAACGGCCCGGTATATGTAGGAGCTTTCGTATTGTTGTTGGCAATTTTGGCTCTATTCTCCGTGAAAGGACCCATGAAATGGGCATTGTTTTGGGTTTCCGTTCTGGCAATCATGCTTGCTTGGGGGCATAATTTCGACTGGTTTACAAATCTCTTCATCGATTATTTCCCGGGTTATAATAAATTCAGGGCTGTATCCAGCATTCTTGTGATAGTAGAGTTCACAATCCCTCTGCTCGCCGTGATGTGTATCCGCCGGATGGTTGAGAACCCTGAAACATATACCTCCAATCCCTGGCTTTTCTATGGAGTCTTTGGAATAGGCGCCTTGATATGCCTCCTCGGAGCTATCTCTCCTTCAATCTTCGGATCTCCTTTCAGCGCATCGGAACTTGAATACCTCACTCAGGCGGGAGCGTTTACGCATCCGGAATATAGCAATGTAATAGATGCAATCCGCCAGACGCGCCTCTCGCTCGTGCGTGACGATGCCCTCCGCTCATTATTGTTCATCATTATCGGAGGAGGCTGCATATGGCTTTATCTATTCCGGTTGAAAAAATCCGATTCCACGGTGTTCGTGATGCTTCTTGCCGCTGTAATGGTAGTGGATCTGTTCAGCGTCAACCGCCGCTATGTGAACTCGGATAATTTCACATCGCCGGTAGATAATACTACAGCCCTTAACATGACTGATATGGATCGTGCCATCCTTCAGGACACATCTAATTACCGGGTCCTTGACCTTGACGGCATGGGCTCTGCCCGTTCCTCATATTTTCATAAGACAATCGGCGGCTATCATGCGGCAAAGCTAACGAGATATAACGATCTTCTCGACCGCCAGATTTCAAAAGGCAATATGAGAGTGTTGAATATGCTCAATACAAAATATGTGATTTCCGAAGGCTCTTACCAGATGAATCCGGATGCCAACGGCAACGCATGGTTTGTGGACAAGGTGAATTATGTGGCCAATGCCGATGCGGAGATGGCGACGCTCGACTCCCTCGATACCCGGAGAGTGGCAGTGGCCGATGAAAATTACAGGAAGATATTGGGCGCAGCAGCTGCCGTGGCCCCCGGCGATACCATCTATGAAACAAGCTACGCACCCGACCGGCTCACATACAAGGCTCATTCGGCCAAAGGTGGCGTGGCCGTATTCAGCGAAATTTTCTTCCCATGGGGTTGGGAAGCCATGGTGGATGATAAACCAGTGGAAATAGGACGGGTCGATTATGTGCTCCGGGCAATAAGGCTTGCGCCCGGCGACCATACGATTATCTTTACTTTCGACCCCAAATCCCTGAAAGTCACCAATGCAATTGGCATTACGGGAGTGATATGCATCTACGCTATCTGTCTGCTCGCCTTCGGAATCTGGCTCTATACCTTCCTCCGGCAAAAAGAAAAAAAGAAAACCGATGACAAAGCTGCTGGAAAGAATTAACCGCTGGCGCCATACGCACGGATTCGGGGTACATTCTCCATTCGGCTATGATCTGGTAACACGTGCGGTGCATCCCGTAGGTTGCGCATGGTACGGCTACGCTAATGTTGACGGCGCTATGGGCCATGACTTCGACCGTAAGGTGCGCTCGCAAGCCAGGATGCTCCTGCGTATCGCCGCAATGCTGCGACCCGCTTCTGCATTTCTACAGCAGGGAAGCCACCCGGCTTATTACGCCGCCCTTAATGCTGCTGACTCCCGGATGAAAATTCATAGGCTCCCGAAATTGGCACCGGGCTGCGATATGGTATGCTCGCATCACGATTTCATTCCACTCGAAATTCTTAAATCAGTCTTGGCATCGGAAGGCCACTGGGTAGTGGTTAGGGATACTCCCCTGGGTTGGGCCGATGCCCTTTTCGAGTCGATTCCTGAAGGATTGATGTTTACCGGTCCTAAGAACACATTCATCATCCATCGCAGAGGGATGCAAAAAGTAAGATACTCGATGGACATCGGATGAAAAGAGAGAGGAGCCCACACGATATAGCCGGCGATTACCTTCGGTCGCTTACCCTTGAGCGAGGCCTTTCGGCCAATACCTCACTCAGCTATGGTGTGGATATTGACCATCTGCTCAATTTCGCCGATACAATAGGAATCCCGGTTACAAATCTGACACCAGGCCATATTCATACCTTCCTCGCCGAACTATCCGACCTCGGTCTCGGCCCCTCCTCTCTGGCAAGACTCCTTTCAGGAGTGCGTGGATTCTTCAAATACATGCGCTCGCAAAATCTCATCGACAGTGACCCTACTGCACTTATCGAGGCTCCGCATCTTGGGCGTAAATTACCTGATGTACTTAGCGTAGAAGAAATCGACGCCATGATAGGAGCCATCGATAATACGAAGGCGGAATCATTACGCAACCATGCCATTATCGAGACCCTTTATGGAAGCGGACTCCGGGTCTCGGAGTTGACCGGGTTACGCCTTTCCCGGCTGTCGCTCGATGACGGATTTGTGCTTGTAGAGGGTAAAGGAAGCAAACAAAGACTCGCCCCGCTTTCTCCCGTGGCAATAACATTGATAAAAGATTATCTGATGCAGCGGATCGATGGCCCGATAAAGCCCGACAGCACCGACATCGTTTTCTTGAACCGGCGCGGAGGGATGATGAGCCGGGTGATGGTGTTCTATATCATCCGCGACCTTGCTGAAGCAGCCGGAATCGGGCGCAAGGTATCGCCTCATTCCCTGCGACATTCTTTTGCTACCCATCTTCTTGAAGGGGGCGCCAATCTCCGCGCGATTCAGGAGATGCTCGGGCATGAATCAATTGCAACCACAGAAATATATCTCCACCTCGACCGCTCCCTCCTGCGTAACGAACTCCTCCTACATCACCCCCACTTCAAACAATAATATTCCATCACAAATTCGTTTCCTTTACCCATAGTTCAGCAACTGAATTATGGTTTCAAGTCCCCTGAGTTCAAAAGGACACGGCGAGGACTATTCACCTTAATCTGGATAAAATATCGTCCGGAGACTGGTGCATTTGGCTAAAGGCAACTATTCTTTTCCCAAGGTCTTTGATAGAGCCTCCGATAAAATAAACGGTATCATCAACGATAAGAAACCGATCATGCACATTTGTACAGTGACAAAGTTTTATTTCCGGATATTGAGCGTTGTGTTTCTTTATATCCAGTTCTATCTGCGACTTCTTGGGATGGGTGTAGATCATGGCGGTAACATCCTCATTTCTTTTATCGAGTGTTTTCAATACACGGTCGTCTACAAAATTATCTATCAAGATGACGCGGTGTTTTGCCTTACGGACTAAGTCGGAAATCAAGGTGTAAGCATCGAATATCTGCCCTTCAAAGAAGAATCCCTCAATCGGTTCAGCTTCTTTATCATCAAGCCGTGTCAGCACCTCTTCTATTTTCTTGTCGGTATCGCTCTGGTGTTTTTGTAATATGAGCTGATGATGTTCCAACGTTTCAAGTCTTTGAAACATATGAGCAGTGCTCATAATAAAACTGCGCATTGCGGTAAAAGCTCTCATTATCCGTATATTTACCTCAATTGCGGTTTTAGAACGAAGAACACTGCTGAGCATAGCCACTCCATTCTCTGTAAAAGCATGGGGA
>DAAI01000005.1:0-319 GCA_001701105.1 Bacteroidales bacterium GP1 | reverse complement strand
AGTTTCAACTCCATAAAGGTGTGCTAAATCGCTATCAAGCATTACTTGCTGTCCACGGATTACATGAATGAGATTTTCAATAGGCATTAGACCGGTATCAGACGATTCCGTTAATGGAGAGGTGGTGATAAGATTTTTTTCTTCCATTTGCTTTCGACTTTATAATGCAAAATTAGCAAAAATATTTGATATATTGGCTATAAGAATCAGATAATCAGTCGATACGATAAATTATATCGACCTTTATACTATCAATATCGTGGAGGTTAAAAGTTAGCCGGAAAAAATCAATCAGCTTATCTCCGAAAGCGACCTAACC
>DAAI01000007.1 GCA_001701105.1 Bacteroidales bacterium GP1 | reverse complement strand
TCCATTTAAATATTATTACGATTTCTTGCCTGAAATACTATTAAATGTTAATGGAAACAAGAAATTTCTGCGGCTACATTCAATAACGCGCCTCAACCTTAAATATTATAACGATGATGTAAAAAATTCCGTCATAAAACCAGTTGTCTCATATCGCTTTACAAATCAGCAGTATAATTTAAATGTAACTCTGCGCAAGAGATACTATGCGGTTATGCCCTGAGGGGCACAGACCTGCCATTCACAAACCATGATTTTGATATTTCTGTATATGTCATCCTGCATCGAATGTCTTACGGATTAACAATCGCTAAACTGAAAAACAATAATATGAAGCGCATCAGACAATCTATTGCAATCATCGTATTGCTGCTGACCACTCTTACCTTCTCCCTGCCTCTGTCGGCACAGAAAGCGGCTATCAAGACTAATCTTGTGAGCGATGCGTTTCTGAACCCCAATCTCGGACTGGAAGTGGCTCTCGCCCCAAAATGGACTTTAGATTTAAGTGGTCAGGTGAATTTCTGGACCGTTGACGGCCGGAAATGGCGGCATTGGCTCGTCCAGCCAGAAGCCCGTTATTGGTTCTGCCGTAAGTTTTCCAGCCATTTTCTGGCCGTCCATGCATTGGGAGGAGAATATAACTTTGGCAACCTCGATGCCCCATTCACATTTCTTGGCTCCGATTTCAGTAAGCTAAAGGACCGCCGTTATCAAGGCTGGGGAGCCGGTGCAGGTATCGGATACGGATATGACTGGATATTATCAAAGCATTGGAATATTGAAGCCGAGATAGGGATCGGATGGATATATACCCGCTATTCTTCCTATCCCTGCGCTCAATGTGGCAAGAAGATCGACTCCAACAGGGTTCATAACTATTTTGGCCCCACAAAAGCGGCCATTAATCTCGTCTATGTATTCTAAGGCAATCCCATGCAGGCTATGAAAAAATTATTATTGCTCACTATATTATTGCTCGCATCCTTATCCCCGGCTTTCTCAAAGAGCGCCGGCCTCCGGAAAGTTCCTGTGAGCGATGTCAAGATAGAACTTACCGATGCAAGATTTATCCTTGAAATGAAACTGATGCTCAATCAGTTTCACGCCCCCGGCAATCGGGAATACATCCTCACTCCGGTGCTTGTATCAGCGGAGGGCACGGATTCCATGGCCTTTTCTCCGGTGATTGTAGCCGGGCGTAATCTTTATTATGGCCATCTGCGCGACAACGAGCCCGACAACATTCCTTTCTATCAGTCGGGCCAAAAGAAGCCGGCGGATTATTCCGCCTCCCTGCCGCTGGAGAACTGGATGCGAAATGCCACCCTCAGGATCGATGCCGTCCAGAGAGGATGCTGCGAGTCTTACATCTCCCAGAATTTCAATGATATTGCCCGTACCCACCGGATGGCTTATACCCCGGTGTTCAATTACATTCAACCCGTGGCCGAAACGGTGAAGACTTTTGAACTATGCGGAAGCGCATTCATAAATTTCCCGGTCAATAAGACGGAGTTATATCCTGATTACATGAGAAATCCTGTGGAGCTTGCCAAAATCACGGGCACCATTGATTCCGTGAAGGGGGATCCGGATGTCACGATCACTTCGATTTTCATTAAAGGGTTCGCCTCTCCCGAAGGCCCTTACGACATCAATGAGAATCTTGCCAAGGAGCGTACGGCCACTCTCAAGGCTTATGTCGAGAATCTTTACCGATTCAAACCCGGCTTCATAAAAAGCGATTTTATGGCTGAAAACTGGCCGGGCCTCCGGGAATATGTAGAGAATTCTTCGCTTGCCAATCGTCAGGGTCTGCTTGACATTATTGATTCCAATCTCCCTTACGACGAGCGCGAATCCAAGATAAAACAGGATTACCCCTCGGAGTATACGATGCTGCTTACCACCGTCTATCCCACTCTGCGCCGCTCGGATTATGTGATCAATTACACCGTGCGTTCCTATACCTCGCTCGAAGATATTCTGCGTGTGCTTAAGACCAATCACCAGAAACTCTCGAAGGAGGAATTCTACCGGGCCGCACAGAGCATGGAGCAGGGCTCCGACGAATATAACGAAGTCTTCGAGACGGCCGTGAGGATGTACCCCGACGATGAGATCTGTAATCTCAACGCCGCCAACACAGCCATGCGGCAGGGACGCTTCGGGCAGGCAGCCCGCTATCTTGAGAAATCGGGCGATACGCCGGCGGCCATTTACGCACGCGGCGTGCTCGCAGCCTTACAGAAGGATTACGCCGAGGCTGAAAAATATTTCATGCAGGCCGCGCGTCTGAAGGTGGCCGATGCCCCGGCTGCACTCGAATCGGTGCGCCGTCTCAAGGATATTCCTCTCGATGGCGTGGAAATATTGAATTGACCTCGCACTCCCCCGGGCGCCTCTCAACCCGAGGCTGCCCCGACGGAGAACTGAACGCTGACGCATATAAGCAAAATCTAAAAAGAATTAAATTTCAATAATAACCAATAATCTTTTTTATGAACAAGAAATGCTTTTATGGAGCAATGGCTCTCGGATTGCTCCTTACGGCATGTAGCAAGGATGATCTCAGCACCGGCAATGGCAATGGAATTGCCGACTCCGATCAGACGCTATATGTCAGCCTGACGATTTCCGGAGATTTCACCGGCACTCGCGCAAGCAGCGAAAACGGCACCCCAAATGATGACGCAACGGATTTCGATAAGGGCTCCGATACCGAGAATCAGGTATCTTCCGCCTATTTCGTATTCTACGATGAGAATGGCCATGTAGTGGGCAATGTAGTTCCTGTAACGCTCACCAATACCAATAAGGATGAGACTGCTGAGGGGAATACTGTAGCTGTATCCTATAAGCAGGTGGTGTCCGTAAGTATCCGTAAGGGTGAGAAGAAACCGACGCAAGTGATCTGCTATCTCAATCCTATTCAATCCGGAACTCTCAACGTGAGCTTGAACACCATCCAGACCGTCTCACGTTCTCAAGTTAAGACGGACGAAGGCTTCGCCATGAGTAACTCTGTTTATTACCCCGACGGTGAAGCAGCAGGTTCAACCCCGCAGATTACAGCCCAAATTCCTTCTTCTTTACTTCAAACTACCGAATCAGCGGCAAAAGAGGATCTCGATGCAGGCAAGACAGTACATATATATGTAGAGCGCTATGCCAGCAAACTCGCATTTAATGGCACGACCGCGACTCCATACCAGACAGCCACTCGCGTCTACGGAGCCGATGGAACTACCACCACTAATGTTCCCGTAACCCTTACATTCAACGCACAATACTGGGCCGTAAATGCACAGGCCAACCGTTCATATGTAATCAAATCTTTCCGTCAGGAATCCGAAGATGGCATCCTGCTCGGTAATGATTATACCTATTCCGCGCTTAACAACATAATCAATGTCGGAGATAACGGCACAGGAACCCTAAGCACAACAAATTCATGGGACTGGAACAATCCGGACTATCACCGTTCATACTGGGGAATGTCTCCGGCCTATTATACCGCTGCATATCCTGAAGTATCGTCCGACCTCATGGGCGATGACGCTCTACAGGATAATCAAGAGTATATTTCCTACAATGAGCTTGCAACCAAAGGGTTCTCCGCTACAAATACTACTCCGCAGTATTTCCACGAGACTACCGTAGGATCGAAGGCTTTGAATTCCACAAATCCGGCTGCCGCAGTAGCATCCGTAATTTATGTTGGCCAGTATTCTATTAGTATAGACGGTACACCGGTTACCGGAAACCCGAGCTTCTACACTTATCTTACCGGCCAGGTTACAGTTGACGGTAACACAGTTGATCGCCCTTATGTATATTTTGACAACAACACTGACGGCTCCAGCAAAGTTACCGGCGGAGAGTCAATGCTCAAGCGCTTCCTTGCCCAGGCTCAATGCTTCTATAAGGCAAATACGGATGGAGAAGGAAAAACCACCTATACACGCATGACAATCGGCAACGCCGAAGATTTTACCAACCTTGTAGGTGCTTTAGAAGTGGCTGAAATCTCTGATGAGGTAAAGACAAATTACGATGGAGTGAATACCACAAAGCTGAAACTCCAGAACAATGCCCGCACTCTCCAGCTTAAGAGTGTAGGAGCCGCCAAAGACATCTATATCTTAACCGGCAACGGTTATCAGGCGGTAGTAGACGATGATGAAACGCCCGAAAATGGTCAGATTACCTTAACGCAAGCTAACATCGCTATCATGCGCCAGGTGGGTTATGCCTACTATTATACCACAGGTCACGGCTACTTCAACATTCCCGTGAAGCATCTCGGCTGGTACCGTAAAGGCAACACGCAGAAGACTGCCGACAAGATCGACTGGAATAAGGTGCGCGTAGGAGATTTCGGCATGGTTCGTAACCACAGCTACTCCATCAACGTTACTGAAATCAAGGGACTTGCTTCCGGTATCGGTGGTGATAATGTGCCTATCGTGCCTCCAGCAACAACCGACGACTATTTTGTATCCTATTCAGTACGGATCCTGAAATGGGCAGTCGTGCCGACTCAGAGTGTGAAACTTTAAAAAGACAACGAGTCGCCCCGGCGACACCAACCATCACGGAGCGGAGGGGGCACCCCTCCCTCCGCTCCCAAAACCAATCGCCATGTTATCAAAGACCATTCACTCCATATTCCTCACTGCCGTAGCCACAGGGGCATCGTTATGCCTTACAGGGTGCTCATGGGTGATAGAGGACGATCTCGCGGAATGTCCGGCAGAATTGAGCGTGACATTTACCTACGACCGCAATATCAAATTCTCCGACGCTTTCGCTGCGGAAGTGACATCGGTGAATGTATGGGCATTCGACCCGACGGGTAAGCTCGTCTGGAGTGGTGCGGAATCGGGCGAAGCATTAAAAGCAAAAGACTTCAAACTCAACACGGGGCTCCCGGAAGGCTCTTATGATTTTATTTCATGGTGCGGCCTGAAGGATAACTCCGAATTCAATCTCGCAAACTATACTCCTTCCTCGAAGGAGGAACTGGAAGTAAAGCTCAAGACGATTGCCGAAGGAAGCACGAATGTCTCAGTCAATTATCTTCCCGGGCTTTACCACGGGTCGACATCCGGTGTTGTCTATACCATCGACCCCAACAAGCCGACATATCAATCGGCCAACATCTCTCTTACAAAAGATACGAAGGACATCCGCGTCCTTATGCAGCATCTCGACGGCTCTCCGATAGAGAACCGCGATTTTGAGGTGACAATCACCGACGCCAATTCCTGGCTTTCCAGCACGAATGAGGTTATCCCGGGCTGCCCGGTCGTGACCTACAAGCCCTGGAATGTGCGGTACGGTCAGGTGACGGCACCCGATGCAAAACCCGGAACGAAATCAGTCGATACGGTAGCCTCCCTCCTTTTCGACCTATCGACAAGCCGCCTCATCACCAATTCGGGGGCAATCCTCACAGTCCATCGCAATTGGGATGATAAGGATATTATCCGCATCCCGCTGATAGATTATCTGCTCCTCGTGAAGGGTTATTACGGTAATATTTCCGATCAAGACTATCTCGACCGGCAGGATGATTATTCAATTGTATTCTTTATCGACCAAAATAGCAATTGGTATCTTGCCGATGGCATCTATATAAATGGCTGGGCGGTGGTACCGCCTCAGGACAATGGCTTCTAAATTGAAGAACCGGTAAATTCAGCGAATAGTAATGAAATTCAGTATTCCGTCTCTGATAATGGCATTGTTGCTTACCTCCTGTACATTGATTCATGAGGGTGAGCCTCCTTGTCCGGACAATCCGGATGAGAACATCACCATCAGCTTCGATCTGCAGACCTCAGGTGCGCTTCTCAATACCCGCGTCGACAACAATGGCCATGATGAAGTGGATAGCGAACTTCTGAATCTGGAAGACGGCATCGACATGAGTGATTGCGCCCTCTTTATATTCGCAAAAATCGAAGGCACCGAAAATGAAGAAGCGCTCCTCTATAAAAACACGAATCTCGGTGGCTCAACAAATCCGGAAATATTTATTGCGGGAGCCCCGGGGGCGTATACTGTGAATTTGGTAATTGCCAAAACTAAGCTTAACGAACTTCTCAATTTCGAGCTTAAGCCCGACGGCACGGAAAGAATTAATTTCCGGATTCTGATGCTGGCCAATTGCTCGTCGACCGGCACTAACGCACAGGCTAAATGGAATGCCATTACCGGCCAGACATATACGGCTGTCATCAATCAGCTCTCCGATTGGAGCTATGCGATGGCCAACATCTATAATGAAAACTATGCCGGCGACGACGCGGCCGGACGCTATTCAAACCTGAAAAAGAATCTCCCGATGTTCGGCACCGTGGTGGAATCAGCCACGCAGGAATCCTTGTTTTACAGCCGCCCGGACAACCGCGTATATTTAGGTGAGATTTATCTCCTGCGCTCGGTGGCCAAAGTGAGGGTGGTGGATAATATCCTGAACAAGGATATTAGCGGATTCCCGAAAATAGTCGATGCCGAGTTCTGGGGTTCCCAGTCCATGGCGAAGCAATTGCCGTATAATGCAGCCGGATACCAAAACGGCATGCAGGTGCATGACCCCAACATCGTCGAGCCCGATAAGCCATTGCAACTTGAAGGAGCCATGAAATATAAATTAGGCACCATACCGGCGAATGCCGTGGTAGGCGCCGACTTTAAAGGCGATGTGAGAATCGGGTTTGTGCCCGAACAGAAAATCGACAACATCAATGGGGATGTGAATCAAGGTATGCCCATATTCCATATCTCAATAGCAATGGGGCAGAACGCCGACGGCTCCCTCGAAATTAAGGAGTTCGACGTGCCGATGACCGGCTATAAGGACATTACATTCGGCTTCGGCAACTCCATTCTGCGGAATCATATATATACGCTCTCCGTGAACGAAGTAGCCCTCGGCTCGGAAGTAAACCTCACGTTCACTGTCGCTCCCTGGATTGAAAGCACATATTCGCTGGATTATACGCAGAGCGTCACCGTGGCTAAGCCGCTTGAATGGCTGTCGGGGTATGAAGAATCGGATGATACCGGACAAGCTGCGGACGCTAAAGGGGAAGTGGTGATCAAGCCCTGGACAATCAACCCCGATAGCGGAGTTCCGGAGTGGGTACCGCTCACGGGCCGGTTCGGGCTGTCGACTCCTAAAGGCGCCACATGGTCGGCTCATCTCATTCCGATGGAAGGCGCTCCCAATTCATTCGCATTTCTAATAAATGGAGAATTGCATACCACAGTGGTCGGCACCATCGACGGCACCACACTCTCCGACATCGTGATCGTCACCCTTGACAACGAACCGGCTACGCTCAATAGCGCCAAGCTGCAGATTGTGGTTACTATTCCCGGAAATTCTACGGTGATTGAGGCTCCGGTTGTCCCGGCCGAGGTTTCCTATAAGAATTATACGATTGTCCAGAATCCTATTAATATCCAATAGCAGATGTTGATAAAACTATATAAATTAATCATCCTTACGGCTGTGCTGGGTCTCTGTTACGGCTGCAGCGACAGTATTGATATGCCGTCGGTACCGGAGCCCGATTCTCCCGGGTCGATCACCATATCCTTCAACAATTCCAACATGACCCGTAGCGACGATTCCAACAAATCGGAAGTGCTTATCGACAATCTGACAATAGCGCTTTGTCCTATCGGGGCCGAAGAGACCGCCATCCCCGTGGCATGGGCATCCTATGAGTATCTGGAAGCATATACTACCAAGCAGGTTACGATGCAGCTTTCCGACGCCATGGCCACAGCCCTCTTCAATAACACTGATGGCGCCAAATGCCGGATATTTGCATTGGCCAATCTGCCCGAAGGAGTCACAATCGAGCCCTTTACTCCAATTGCGACAATGAAAGCGATGGTTTTTGATTCACCTTTCGATGAGGGGACCGGGTTGCAGACCTCTTTCATTATGACCGGGGATAATAACGAAATCACCTATTCCGCCCCTGCATCACAGGCGCAGAAAGGGAAGGCCGCCGGCACGGTGGCTCTCACCCGCGCCGTAGCCAAAATTATGCTGAANNAGGGCTGTGGCCATGGCGTCGGAAAATTATCCTGAATGTGGCTGTGCCGACGGAAATCGAGGTCACAGATGAGAATGGAAATGTGGTGGAGACATGGGAGCCCCAGCTTAATGAGAATTCATTGAACGTAAGTCTGATCAACGGCGTAAACAAAGCCACCGCCGTGCCCGCCGACAAGCCTCTCACAGATGATGAGGACGATCCTTATTATTACAACAGCAATCTGCGATCATTAAAGTCGGGAGTCGGCACCAACGAATCATATCCCTACTCTTTGGAGGTGCCGTTCTATACCTATCCCAACTATTGGACTGAAAGTGCGGAGGAAACGCGCAAAACCACGATGACCCTCATCGTGCCCTGGCATAAGAAAGGGGATACTGCCGGGTCATTCACATCTTTCTATTACCAGGTGCCGATAATTCCGGCCGAGAAATCCTTCCTGCAAAGCAATTACGCATATACCGTGAATCTTACCGTGGGAATGCTCGGAAGCCTTGTTCCTGATACGCCAGTCACAGTCAGGGATGTTTCATACCAGATCGTGAATTGGAGCGAGTGGGGTGTAGATGTCCCTATCGACGACTACCGCTATCTTGTGGTAAACCCGAATGAGTACACCTTCAATAATGAGACAAACATGGCTATTCCATATTATACGTCTCATCCGGTGGAACTCACCGACATTACGATTGAATATGAGCGGTTCAATTTTGTTTCCGACGAGTCAAATCCAGATATCGGCCGAGTCGTTACTTTTACCATCAATGAAGCCAAAATCAATGCTACAAATGAAAAATATCCGGATCAAAACATATTCTCATATAATCTGAGCAACGTAGCCGGACAGACCTACCTTAACATTTATCATCCCCTCAATTTATGGAATGCCTATGGTGTGTTCAACGGGGTTGAAAAAGAAATCCTGCTATACGGCCATAATAAGACTTATTCCGATTTAGCGGCCTTAAATCAGGAGGCGCAGATTGTAAACGATAGCATTGCCTATTACAAGCCTATTGAAGAACCGGCATTTTCAAAGTATAAGATCACATGCACGCTGCGCCATATAGATAAGCCGGAATATAATGAACAGATAACCATCTACCAATATCCGGCCATTTATATTGAAGCAGACCGAAATCCGGCCACAGAAGCTCAAGGCAATATATTTGTAAATGGCTTTTCAAATGTTAGCGGAGCTTATATATTTAATAGAGCATTTACTCAACAGGTTAACAATCAGGGGATATGTTATGGAGATACACGTGGTCTCAGAACAGGATCAAATAAAAATCCTAACATGTATATTATTAATATAACTTCATTATCTGAAGATATTACTTTTACAGTTAAGGATGAAGCGACAAAAGCAGAAGAAACTTATAATTATGTGATTGGTGATCCTCGGTCAAAATTCTGTACAAATCAATTTAATACCACCAATAGAGGAGGCAGGATAGGTTGGTCGAATCAAAATACAGGAACGAGTGATGAGGGTGCCGCACAAGCACCATATTGTAGAGTGTCTGACGCATTGTATGGAGGACCTCAAAGAAGATTGACGTATTATTACATAACATTGGAAGATGGAACCGTCAAGAATATGATAGCGCCAAGAATCAGGGTAGCTTCTTCCTGGGGCGTTACGGGTGGTATCGACCGCGTATGTGCAAGATACAGATGTGCCCTTTATCAGGAAAACGCATATCCCGCAGGAAGATGGCGTATCCCGACTCTCGCAGAATTCTGCTATATAAATAAATTATCAAATGAAAACAAGATACCCCATTTATATACACCGGACGCATATTATTGGACCTCTGAAGGAGTATACAAGGGAACATCGGATGGACAAATCCTAAGGAGTGCTAATCAAAATACCACATGGCACGTCCGGGCCGTATATGATGAATGGTATTGGTCGGAATATCCGCAATACCAAATTTCTCCTGATGCCGACGGCAAGTTTACCTATTGGCTGGGCGATGTGCCGCGGGGCGCTCAATAAGTTTGATGAATATGAACGGATTCTCATTTATATCATATAAATATATCAAGAAGGCATTATTCATTATTGCCCTGTTAGTGGCTACCGTTTCATGCAGCGATGAATCGGTCGGCAATCGTGACTATCCGGAGAGTGACAAGAGCGGATTGACTGTCAAGGGTTCAATACGCATTCCTGATGCCCCGGACATCACAACGCGCGGCATTATGGGAGAGACTCCCAAAGCGGATCTTAAACTCACGATTTTTGAATTCGACAAAGGGAGTGATGCCGAACATTCGTTCTTATCCAACA
Organism: Bacteroidales bacterium GP1; assembly: GCA_001701105.1. Classification (GTDB taxonomy): domain Bacteria; phylum Bacteroidota; class Bacteroidia; order Bacteroidales; family Muribaculaceae; genus Lepagella. Next base: position 1,794 of record DAAI01000007.1, on the reverse strand, counting down.
TCTATAATGCCACCATCACATCGGAATCGACAGCAGTGGGCAATAATGGAGTGGTTACGTTTGAATTTACTTTGAAGGCGGCCACAACCCCGAAGGAATTGCATCTCTTTATAGCCAACGACAATCTGACTTCCGAGTATGGATCGGTGGCTTCGATATTACCGTCGCTCACCATCGGCTCGCCCGGCAGCGAATATGAAGCCTATTGGGGTTCTGCTGACTTTCCAAACGGATTCACAGATATTTCTGATGCGGAGGGAGTACCGACGCTTCTGCCGGAGGTGACGCAGAAGCTGACCCAAGTGCCTGTGATACGAAATTTTGCCATGGTTTCAGTGAGTGAAAGCCTTGATAATTTTGAACTTCTCGGCTGGGACTTGGTTAATGTTCCGACATCGGGTACGGTGGCTCCATGGAATAAGTCGACTCAGAATATCCCTCTGCTTCTGAATGCCGACAATAGCATGAAAGTCTATGATGAAATAGAATATGGCGGAATAGTGCCGGGCAATGCCCAGTTCAGGAATTTGGAGTCGGATGCAAAACAATGGACAGCGACATCCCAGAATATGCTTTCGAGAAATCCGCGTTTCCTCTATGAGCATCCTTATGAATCGACACGCCGAACATATCTGATAATCCACGGGAAATATACGGATAATAATAACGTATCGACCACCGGCTTCTACAAGCTCGACCTCGGAGTTCAAAACAACACCGATGGAACGTTTACTTATTACAATCTGATACGCAATATCCATTACAAAGTAAATATCACAAGAGCTCTGTCTCCGGGCACATCCACAGTGGCCGAAGCAATTGCAAGAGCGCCGTTCAATAATCTAATCGGCGCGGTGGAGACGTCATCGATTCTCAATGTATCCAACGGTCAGAATATGCTTATCGTGAACGATACTAATCATATCATTATTGACAATAACCAGACCGTAGACGTATTGTATCGATATATAAAGGATATCCTGACCGACAAGCAAACGGACAACACAGCCGCCGGTCCGATCGGACTCACAATAGGAGATGTTATAAAGGGTTTTTCGGAGCCGGAAGATATCACGATAAATGGAGTGAGCTGGAGGAGAATCCGGTTGCAGATTAATAATCCGACCAATACGGTAAAAACGCAGAAGTTTTATATCGTGGATAACGACGGGCTGGGCCGTACCATCAATTTGATCTTACGGCGACCCTGGCAATATGCAAAAATCGGCAACACCGATTTTACGGCTACCATAGCTCCCAATACGAACAATCTTTACACCATTGCCACCCCCCAGCCAATAAGCAAGGATGCGCAGGAGCCGGCCACGGTTTATTTCAATCTCCCCAACGACCTTCCGGAATCGATGTTCCCACTTGACTTCACTCTCGAAGCCTTGAATCAGGGGCTTGAAAACCACAAGTCGGACAATATGGTGGTAAATACAGGCTCTACTTTATTCCCGACCGGCGATAACGAGGATTTTGTGACTATTCAGTATATCAAGACCGTTACCTATCAGGAATATATGCACCCCTACGTTAACGACGGGTCAAACGATATTAATACGGGCGTGATAAATGCGAATCATACCATCAGGTGCCGCTTCCAGACCACTACCACCGTCGCTGTAGGCTCTGACGGCGAAGTGATTATCCACAATGAATATTTCCGTCCCGACGCATCAGTGAAATTCAAGCGACAGTAAGACTCTGCATACGCCCTGATTCGGTAACCGACCGGGCAACGCGACCCTTACGGCAAAGCCTTAAGCTATAAAATCCCAGCGAAAAGCG
>DAAI01000043.1 GCA_001701105.1 Bacteroidales bacterium GP1 | reverse complement strand
TTTACCTTAAATGAAAGAGCCGTGATATGGGAGGAATAAAATGTGAAAGAATGTTTGCATATTAAAAAAAATGTGCGTATATTTGCAGTCAGATAATCTACTCCCCTCGGGAGCAGATGAAAGAAGCTGAGAGATAAACAACACAATAATCAACAAAAAAAATTCATTATGAAGAAAGTTTACACCTTGATGGGTATCGCATTGGCATTCGGAATGACTGCCATGGCAGCACCGAAGGCAACACGCGCTTCAGAGACAACCGCTCAGTTCGATCCCGAGATCCAGACGGTAAAGAACGTACGTCTTGAGAAAGTTGGCGGTCCGCTTAAGGACGTAACCGAGATCGGCGATCTCGTTGGTGTCTATAAGTGGAGCTGCGTAGGCTACCTGAATTCAGCTGATAAAGGTGGTCCGCGTAATAGCATCGTTACCATCTCTGCAATTGATGCAACTTCCGTAAATATCAACTTCCCGATTGGCGCATGCAAAGCAGCCGTTAACATCGGTAAGGGTACCATCACCATCACCAACAAGACTGTAGGCCCGATCGTCAACGGCTCTGACCAGACTTACTGGTATACCTACACAATCGAATCAAATGATGAAGGAAAGATCACCAAGAAGACTGCAGCTTCCAGAATTGTAGGTGAAATCCTCGAGGATGGTTCTATTGAATTCCCCGCAGAGGCAGCTATCGGTTGCTCAAATCCCGACATCGAGCCCGGCGGTTCATACTACTACCTCGATGGCCAGCTCTACTTCGCGCGCACTCCTATGAACACTCCGAGTCTCGACGGCTATACTAACCGTGGTGATGCTATCTTCAACGACGGATGGTTCAACTCACTCTGTATGATCGCTAATGAACCGACAATCGACGACCTCTCGATTGCTTGCTATCAGAACAACGATGATGAGAACAAGATTGTCCTCGTGAACCCCTATGCAAGCAATGACTGGGTAACAGTTGGTCTCCGCGCAGAAAACACATCAGGCGAAGGCTATATCCTGATCGATACTACATATCCCGACATGGTACAGGTACTTCCTCTGGTAGAGAGCGGTATGGTAATGGACGATGCTGATGAAGGTCAGGCTCCGGATCTCCATGACTGGTATGTATGGAATGAAGAAGGTATGGCCGGCTACAACGGTGAAGATCTCGAAGTAATGGCAGAGGAATGGGCACTCACCGGTAAGGAAGGCTCTTCACTCATAGACAACAGAGAGATGAACCTCTTCAATCTCTACTTCTCACCTGACTATGCCCCCGGTGCATCTTACTGGTGGACAAAATGGCCGGAAGGCGAGCCCAAACTTACTACAATCATGCTTCCTGAGTACTTCAGCGGAATCAACAGCACTATGGTTGACAACAACGCTACCCCGCGCTACTACAACCTCCAGGGTCTTGAGATCGCTAAGCCTGCCAAGGGAGAACTCGTAATCGTTAAGAAAGGCAACAAGGTAAGCAAGCACATCGCTCGCTAATAAAGGACCTTTAATTAATAAAGAGGGGAGTGCCTTAAGGCGCTCCCTTTTGCTATAGAATATTAACTATAATACATCAGAGCGGTTGGCGTTATAGTAAATATGGATTCGATATAATGTGCTACGATACTTAGATTCAATAGAAACATTGACCACATGAACAGAATCAGGAACTGCTTTCGTGAAATTAAACTAAAATAATTTTAATATATCTTTGGAATATTAAAAATATTTAATTAATTTTGTAGGAAACTATAAGCCAAGTATTGAATCAACATAATAACAACAAAAATATAGAGTATGAAAAATTGGAAAATTTGCAGCCTGCTTGCCGTATTGGTGATGATGGTCGGCACCCTTTCCTCCTGTAAGAAAGAGAAAGAAGTGGTTGTAGAACCGTACGGACTATACAAAGCAGCCGTGCAATCCATTACCGGAATGGACAAGACTGTAAAGAAGGCAATGATGGATTCTCTGAAGATTGATGTCTCAGACTATCTGACTTCCATCCAGGTTAATGACACCAACAAGATGACAGCAGAAAAGACCACCACCCGCTTCAACGAAATAGTTGAGCAAGTGGCCAATCATTTCAAAGCCGGTTCCGACTGGATTCCAGAGGGTAAATATGCAGAAGTAGCTCTTGCAATGCAGTGCGGTTCTTCGGTATCCCGTATGAGTCTTGTAAGAATCTATGGAGAGAAGAGTGAAATCGTTTTCGAGACAATCTCCGTAATCCCGACCACCGCCTATAACTTAGGTATGCCTTACGTATTGAATGAGAATGTTGATGAGTCAGAACTAAGCTACATCACCGACTCTCTTTATGAGGAAGTGCTCCCGCGTGAATGGCCGAAGTATGGCATCTCGAAAGAAAAAGCCATCGCCCTTTACGATGCCGCAATAGCAGAGCAGGTGAAAGATTGCGCAGCCTACTCTTACCTCTGCCCGGAAGATACTATGAGCCTCACATTCGGATTCGCCCTTATCTATAATGATGATTCAATAATCAAGCAGAACGAAATCCTCATTACCAACAAAGGCGCACAACTCGTTAAGTAAGATGCAATAATATTCAAACAATAAAAAAGGAGAGAATTATTCTCTCCTTTTTTTGTGGACAAATGGATCGATTATTTTATGCCGAGTTCGCGGCGGATCTGCGGGAGGGAGGAAGAAGCGTTGTAGATAGGCATGGAGAGGCGTCTGAATTCGGTAATGCCCGATTCGGGGATTATGTGAGCCTTTATTTCGGCAATTGAGGGTGTTGTCTTCAGGGATGCGTATTCGGTGAAAGTCCAGCTGGTAAATACAGAATTTGCTGAGATTCCCTGATTGTTGAGCCACCATCCATCGCCGAGATAGGTGGGTGCGGAGGCAGAGGTTATGTCGGATGGAGCCGGGTAATAAGAAAGTTCGCCGGAGGGTGATAAAGTCACGGCTACTTTATCGGCGTATGGGCCGGAGAGCTTAAAGGCCGTGGCCTTGGGCACATAATTTTCTCCCCCTTCAGAGACGGGAAGCAATCCGTTGCCTACGGCAACGCCGGGGCCCAAATCGCCGGAGGCCGTTGTCTTGTGGGTGCATCCTGCCGCCAGCAATGTGGCCGCGGCGAGGGTCAATACAGTTTTCTTCATATCAAAATAATCGTTGTTTTCAATCTCAGTATTAATCTGCCGATATTGGCAGAACGGTTTTCAGAGGTCAAAGTTAATGAAAATATTTGATATCTCGGTAATCAATTTCCACGATAGGAAGGAATCAGGTCGCAAGATGCATTCCTGAAATTATATCGGCATTCGGTATGTTTGAAAAAATGTAAACCATGAGAATAACATTATTGTTAATAGTGTAGGAAGAGAAGTGACGTTATTTCTCGATTATAGAAAGAGCTATGAATAAATTGACAAAAATTATCGCCCCGGCAATGTTGGGCGCCATGTTGATAGGAAGTTCTGCAACGAGCGACGCCTGCACGAGAGTGCTATATAAGGGAACGGATTCTCTCTATGTAGTAGCACGGTCGTTGGATTGGAAAACGCCTATTCCCACGAATCTTTATGTATATCCTCGTGGAATGTTCAAGAAAGGATCAGATCAACCCGGAGGAGTGACATGGACTTCAAAATATGGAGCTGTGTATGCTGTAGGATACGACGGTGGAGTCACGGAAGGAATGAATGAGAAGGGATTGGTAGTAAACGGCCTGTTTTGCAAAGGCACAGTTTATGACAGTCCGAAGACCGACGGGCGTCCGATGATGTCGCTCGCAATGCTCGTGGCATGGCTTCTTGACATGAATGAAACTGTCGATGAAGTGAAGGCAGTGCTTGAGAAGCATGATTTCAATATCCAGGGCGCTACATTTGATGGAGGAACGGTAAGCGCGCTTCACTGGGGTGTGACCGATGCAACCGGCAAAAGCATTATTTTTGAATTTGTCAACGGCGAGATTGAGGTCCACGACATGGGCGATTATCGGGCAATGACCAATGATCCGACATGGCCGCAGATGACAGCCATAATCGACTACTGGGAGAAGATAGGCGGCAAAAATATGTTGCCGGGCACTGTTACGAGTCCCGACCGTTGCGTGCGTGCAAATTATTTCGCCCATCATGTAAAGGCCGTTTCGGAGCAATCGTTAGGCGTGTCGATCGCCCGCTCGGTGCTGATGAATTCATGTGTGCCTTACACCTATGAGATCGAAGGCGAGCCAAATCTTAGCTCTACTCAATGGCGCAGCTATGCAGATACGCGCGATTTGTGCTATTACTTCGACCTTGTAACCAATACCGGGTATTATTATGTAAATCTCAAGACGCTCGATCTTCGTAAAGGGGCTCCGGTGCTGAAGCTCGATACCTCAAAGAGTCAGGACCTGGCCGGAGAGATCAACAAGCATCTATTCCGCACGGCTCCGTTCACTCCTATGTATTGATGCCCATAACTGCAGCGCGATAGAACCGAATCTTATAAACGGATAATAAAGTAAGAAGGGTGTGACTATGAGTTGACCCCCAAAAAGTTAGATAATAACTTTTGGGGGTCACTTCTAATTTTGGAATATCCTCTTTCAATGTCGGATATATTCGCTCTCCCATCCCTTGGGGAGTCGCGGAGTTATATAGGAACTCCGGATTCTCCGTGGAATTTATTTGCGTGTAAATTCCTCGCCGTCGAGATATAGTTTCTTTCCTTTTATGTAGTATGAGGATGTGAATTCCACCTCATCATATCCCATATTGTCGGAAGATCCGGTGATGCTGACGTGGATAAGTCCCTCTTCTGTCTCCCAGTTTCCTTTAACCCAGCCTTTCTCGGTTTCCTCGTCATCCTTGTAATAGAAATCAAGACGGAAAGAGCCGTTGGCTTTAAATTCTACAGTAGTAGATTCAACATAATCCTCGGTTTCGTAGGAGCTCACCCATGTGCCGACAAGATTCTTATCGTGCGTTTCGGGATCTGAAGGTTCGTCGTCGGAGCCACAAGCTGCGAGGCTTAGGGAGAGGAACACGGCCATCATTGCCATACCAATGATTCTGAAAGTGTTCTTCATTTTGCAGTAGAATTATAATAGAGATGA
>DAAI01000023.1 GCA_001701105.1 Bacteroidales bacterium GP1 | reverse complement strand
AAGTTACAAAAAATTTCCGAATTTGAGCGTATTTTAACCGGTGCATCGCGCGTATTTACCAAATATTTAGTAATTTTGTATCCAAATAATGATATGCGGCCCGATTCCGCCGTCGTTCCTCTCAATATTTCGACAGGGCAGACGTGCGCCACAATCTCGGACAGCTTTCATTGTGAACAACATACAGCGAATCGATAAATCTATGATCATAATCAAGGAAGCCGCGGAACTGGAAAGTTTCGTTGCCCGCGAAAAAAACAATGGCCGATCCATAGGCTTCGTCCCCACAATGGGTGCGCTTCACGAAGGACATATATCCCTCGTGAAACGTTGTGTGGAAGAGAACGACACCACAGTGGTGAGCGTCTTCGTTAACCCCACCCAATTCAACAATCCTGACGACCTCGCCACATATCCCCGCAACGAGGAAGCCGATGCGAAACTCCTCGCCCGGGCCGGGGCCACGGTGATGTTTCTCCCTTCAGTGGAGCAGATATATCCCGATGGCACAATCTCGACCCATAGCTTCCGCCTCGGAACAGCCGCGGAGGTGATGGAAGGAAAGTTCCGTCCGGGGCATTTTCAGGGGGTGGCGCAGGTGGTTAGCCGTCTTTTCAGCCTCGTGCGTCCGGTAAGAGCCTATTTCGGAGAGAAAGACTTCCAGCAGATTGCCGTAATACGAAATATGGTGGAATCCGAAGGAATCGGCGTCGACATTATAGCCTGCCCGATAAGGCGTGATGCCGATGGTCTCGCTCTCTCAAGCCGCAATGCCCTGCTCTCGCCCGAGCAACGCGCCATTGCCCCGGAAATCCACAAGGCTCTCGAAGAATCCCGTAAATACGCCCATACCCATTCTCTGCAAGCCACTCACGACACGGTCGTGGAATATCTCGACGCCCAGCCTCATCTGCGCGTGGAGTATTTCGAGATTGTCGACGGCCGCACCCTGATGCCGGTAGAGGACTGGGCCGAGAGCCCCTGGATAGTGGGATGTATCACCGTCTATTGCGGCAACGTCCGTCTGATCGATAACATCACTTACAAACAGGAATCATAATTCGTCGGCCAATTAAGCCGACTAAACATCATATATCCATCAGCACCATGATGATAGAAATGTTGAAAGCCAAGATTCACCGCGTCACGGTGACCGAGGCGAACCTTAATTATATCGGCAGCATCACTGTTGACTCTGCCCTCCTCGATGCCGCCGGCATTCTCCCGGGAGAGAGAGTATATGTCGTGAACAATAACAATGGCGAGCGTTTCGACACATACGCCATTGCCGGCGAGCCCGGCAGCGGGGTAATCTGCCTGAACGGGGCCGCCGCCCGCAAAGCACAGGTAGGCGACATCATCATTATCCTCGCTTATGCCTCGATGACTCCTGATGAGGCCCGAAACTGGAAGCCTAACGTAATTTTCCCTGATACTGCCACCAATACTTTGTAACCATAATTAAACCCAGATAAATGTTTAACAGCTTATCCGAGCGGCTTGAACGCTCATTCAAGATACTCAAAGGCGAAGGCCGCATCACGGAAATAAACATCGCCGAAACCCTCAAGGATGTTCGCCGGGCATTGCTCGATGCGGATGTCAACTATAAGGTAGCCAAGACATTCACCGACACAGTCAAGCAGAAAGCCTTAGGCCAGAACGTAATCAATGCTCTCAAACCCAAGGAGCTGATGGTGAAGATTGTGCACGATGAGCTCGCTGCCCTTATGGGTGGGAATGCTGCCCCTCTTAATCTCGACGGCAAGCCTGCGGTGATTCTCATGGCCGGTCTGCAGGGAGCCGGAAAGACCACCTTCGCCGGAAAACTGGCCAAGAAGATTAAATCCACACGCGGCAAGAATCCCTTGCTTGTCGGCGCCGACGTCTATCGCCCGGCCGCGCGCGAACAGCTCCGCGTGCTGGCTGATTCGATTGGCGTGCCCGTATTCACCGACGATGAAAGCAAGGATCCGGTGAAAATAGCTCTCGACGCCGTGGAGTACGCCCGCGCGAATCATCACGACCTTGTGATTGTCGATACCGCCGGCCGTCTGGCAGTGGATGCCGAAATGNNTTCTTGGCCAGTTTTCCGGCGAAGGTGGACGAGATAGCCAATCTCAAGGATGCGCTCCGTCCGAATGAGATCCTTTTCGTAGTCGACTCGATGACCGGTCAGGATGCCGTCAACACGGCCAAGGCATTTAACGACCGTATCGACTTCGATGGCGTGGTCCTTACAAAGCTCGACGGCGACACACGCGGTGGTGCCGCGCTATCTATACGCGCCGTGGTAAACAAGCCTATCAAATACATCGGCACCGGCGAGAAACTCGAAGACATCCAGGAATTCAATCCTGAAGGAATGGCTTCGCGTATTCTCGGAATGGGCGACATCGTTGAGCTTGCAAAGAGGGCTCAGGAAGTCTACGACCAGAAGGAGGCTGAACGTCTGCAGGAAAAACTTCGCAAGAATAAATTCGACTTTGAGGATTTTATGCGCCAGATCCAGCAGATTAAGAAGATGGGTAACATTAAGGATCTTGCAGCCATGATTCCCGGAGTTGGGAAAGCCATCAAGGATATTGACATCGACGATAATGCCTTCAAGGGAATTGAGGCCATAATAAGCTCCATGACCCCCTATGAGCGCCAGAACCCCGACATCATCAAGGGCTCGCGCCGTCAACGCATCGCCAAAGGGTCGGGAACTTCGCTGCAGGATGTCAACAGATTGCTGCGCCAGTTTGAGGAGATGAGAAAGATGATGCATATGGCCTCTAACCTCAAGAATCCGGCCCAGATGATGCGCTCGATGAAAGCCCGCCAGGGACGACGCTGATGTTTCACTGTCTCATTAATCCGCAATGATTCAAGTTAATAATTTAGGAATGCAATTCGGAAAGAGAGTTCTCTTTCAGGATGTGAACCTTACTTTCAACCATGGCAACTGCTATGGCGTGATCGGAGCCAATGGTGCCGGAAAATCCACGCTGATGAAGATCCTTTCCGGAGAACTCCCGGCCACGCAAGGCACCGTCACTTTCGGCCCCGGCGAAAGACTCTCGGTATTGAGTCAGGACCACTTCGAGTTTGATGAATGCACGGTGCTTGATACCGTGATGCGCGGCCATACGGTGCTGTGGGACATAATGGAAAAGAAAAACGCTCTCTACGCGAAGCCTGATTTTTCCGATGCCGACGGCATTGCCGCCGCCGAACTTGAGGAGAAGTTTGCCGAACTTGAGGGATGGAATGCCGAGAGCGATGCGGCCGCCCTCCTCTCCGGCCTCGGCATAAAGGAAGATCGCCATTATATGCTCATGAAGGACATGAGCGCCAACGAAAAGGTGAGGGTGCTCCTTGCCAAAGCCCTTTTCGGAAATCCCGACAATCTTCTGCTCGACGAGCCTACCAACGACCTCGACCTTGAGACCGTGGCATGGCTCGAAAATTGGCTGGCCAATTTCGAGAACACCGTGCTCGTGGTAAGCCACGACCGACATTTCCTAAATGCCGTAAGCACCCATACGCTCGACATAGACTACAATAAAATCTCTCTCTTTGCAGGTAATTACGATTTCTGGTATCAGTCATCGCAGCTTGCCCTCCGCCAGCAACAGGCCGCCAACAAGAAAGCCGAGGAGAAACGCAAGGAGCTGCTGGAATTCATCCGGCGATTCTCGGCAAATGTGGCTAAATCAAAGCAGACCACCAGCCGCAAGAAGATGCTTGAAAAGCTCAACGTCGAGGAGATTCAGCCTTCTCAGCGACGCTATCCCGGCATTATTTTCACCCCTGCCCGTGAGGTAGGAAATAAGATTCTGGAAGTAAAAGGACTTAAGGCGAGCGTGGATGGAGAGGTGCTTTTCTCCGATGTGAATTTCCAGATAGAGAAGGGCGACAAAGTGGCCTTCCTCAGCCGCGATCCGCGAGCCATGACTGCTCTCTTTGAGATCATCAACGGCAATCGGCAGGCCGACGAGGGAACATACGAATGGGGACAGACTATAACAAAAGCATATCTCCCGCTCGACAACTCCGCATTCTTCCAGACTGACCTTAACCTTGTCGACTGGCTATGCCAATGGAGTTCCGATTCATCGGAAATATATCTGAAGGGATTCCTCGGCAAGATGCTCTTCAGCGGGGAGGAGGTCCTGAAAAAAGCATCGGTGCTTTCGGGCGGCGAAAAAATCCGCTGCATGATCGCAAGGATGATGTTGGCCGATGCGAATACCATGGTGCTTGATTCCCCTACCAATCATCTTGACCTCGAATCCATCCAGGCTTTCAACAATACGCTCCAGACTTTCAAGGGAGTAATCCTAATGTCCAGCCATGACCATGAGTTTATCCAAACCGTCTGCAATCGTATAATCGAGCTTACTCCCCATGGAATCATCGACAAGATGATGGATTATGATGATTATGTCGACGATGCCAAAGTGCTCGCGGCCCGAGAACGACTATACGGCTCCAAATAACCCTTAAATTCTCCCGGTTATGAAACACATAGTGATGTTCAAATTAAAAGGTAGCGCAGAGCAGAGGCGTGAACTGGCCTCGCGCTTCGCTGAGGCTCTGAATCAATTGCCGGCTCTTATCCCGGAACTTGATTCAATGGAAACAGGGCTAAACATAAATCCCACCGAGACTTGGGATGTGATGCTCATTGCAAAAGCTGCGGATCTTGACGCGATAGCGGCATATAGCGCGCACCCCGCTCATCAGGCCTGCGTGGAAATAATCAAGGGCCATATTGACCAACGAGCTTGCGTGGACTGCTGAGGCTCACTCATTTTCAGGCATCCTTTACTTTTAATTAACATCCTATCATTATGAAATTCAGGACATTTCCCTTTATCGCCGCCGCGGCGACGCTTCTCTGTCTCGGCGCATGCGACAAGCATAAAGATAAGCCCGAATCGCTCGAAGCCAAGACTTATTCCGGCCGCGAAGCGATAACCGTCATGTTCAACGGCACCGAAATGGCCGGCAAGCAAGGGGCCTTCACTCCCGGAAATGGAAACGAAGCATCGCTGACCATGTCGTCGGAATTCGACCTTGGCCAGCTTTCCGAGAGCTTTAAAGGACTGCCGGCACTTAAGGCTCCGGGAGTCTTACCCGGATCTCCGGAACTTTCACTCGCTTTGCAGCTAAAGCCTTCCGCCGATAAATATTCATTCGCCGGCAATGGAGACACTGAGTTCGTGACTTATAAATATAATGGACACATCTCCGCCACTGCGCTCGACATCAATTTCACCGATGTGACATTGAAGAATCAGACCTTCGGAGGCACGTCCTGGAAACCTCTGCCACAGTCCGGACTTCCCACCGACGACTCTCAGCCGATCCATATCGTATGGGAAACGAATCTCCCGATTCCTATCCCTGCCCTCGAACGCGAGATTCAGGATGTGCTGCGTCTTTTGGTAAACATCCCATTTATCGATGTCTATGGCAACACCGCTAAAATGTCGATCACTGAAGTGATTGCCAACGGCCTGCGTTCGCTTGCCTTCGACAAGGATGGGAATCTGCCGGTCACATATCTTCAGACCGCAAACGGGGCTTCGGTGTTCACACTCGCTCCGAAATGCACTTTCCAATACATCCCTCTCTCCGAGGCGTCGGTGAAAGTGTTTGTGAATCCCACCGACATTCTCAGCCTCGTGCTTCTTAACAACACCAACCGTGACCCCGACATACCGGAGAATCCCTTCGGAATTAAACAACGCGCCGAAACGCCGTTGCAACTCCTCGTGGCTAATCTTGTCTCTATGGTGCTTCCCATGCTGTCCGATGGTTTCCCGATGGCTGCCGTGCGCTCCGGCTCCACTATGTCGCTCTTCCTCCCGTCGGAGGTTCTCATTCCGCTCATTAAGCAGGGCATCATCCCCATCCTCACTAATACAGAGGTAAGGACCGGAATCGTGGAATTTATCCGGTCGAATCCGGAACTGGCAGATCAAGAATTGCTTATCATGGGAATTTACGACGCCCTGCCTCTGCTCCTCGAACAGACCGGCCGAATTGAATTTGGCCTTAATCTTACAAAATATTAAGCAGCCGGACCTTGATGGACTCTAATCCTCTCCCCTGTTCAGGAGGAAAGATAATATCAAAAATGATCTGCGGAATGCTCATCGCCATATTCGCGGTGGGCATTCCCTTTAATTGCCGAGCCGAAGGTCGCTCCTGGTTTTCAAAAACCAATTCAGGCGTAAGGTATCAGCCGGAAGTCGACGTAGGCCTTTGTCTCGGATTTCCATGGTATGAGGCGAGTCGCCTTGAAGTGCGCACCATTCAAGGCATCAGGTTCAATCCCAACATTTCCGCCGGTATCGGACTCGCCTTCAATGTGAACACCTTTGGCCTCTCAATGCCGGTGACGCTTAACCTTAAATATATCGTACTTGCGCATAAAAACACCACGCCGTTTGTCTCGCTCGATGCAGGATGGGCTGTAATGCTCGGAGCTCCTCACACGGGCGAAGGCGCTCCATGCGGTGAATTTGCTTTCGGACTCCGCCACCGCCATTTTCAATATTCAATGGGATATAATATTCAGGCAGTATCCGACAATGGCCTCTATTTCGGGCTGGGGGGCATAATCGCCCGCTTCGCCCTCTGGTTCTGATTCCCGGATCGCGTTTCAGTTTATATTCACAGATGCCCGGATAGTGGGTAATTACATTCTATCTCATTATCGACTTATTTTCCGCAGGATGGGGAAATAAGTATTTCAGGAACCGTTTCTGCCCGTTGCAACGATTTTTCCTGCAGAAGTTCATATTCTTTTAAAACCAATTCCCTAAGTTCCTTCAAATTATTTTCCATTGGAAGGCTTTCCGGCATCACCGGCCTCACAACCGAGATGGCCTCCGGATGGCTACCCGAACATTCATCCAATTCTGCTCTATCTTCCTCTCGGACACATATCGTTCGGGTTGCAGTAGGTAGAGTAATTTCGTACTCTGTGGACTTCCGCAGGGTTCGTTTTTATTGATGTTACAAATTCATATGTTTATGAGATTGTTCGGTTTTTGTTCGGTTGCATTATTTCCGTAGTGTTGGCACGAAATTTTGTAATAGTATGTTAACTATCTGATTGTCCATGTATTTGATGTATTTTCCGCACTATTTCCGCACACTTTCCGCACATTTTTCCGCACATTTTTCCGCACTATTCTAACCATTCCGCTCCAATGGATGAAGAAATCAGCGAAATGCGGGGTTTGCTATTACAGGTTGTTTTCCTAACTTTGCATTTTATAATGGGGCTTGGTTTGGTATTATCTTATTAATATCCACCGGAGTCGCATTGATGCATGTTGATAGATGCGTATTAGAGGATGATTTAAATTATGGTGAGTGTCTTATAAGGATTAAGACAATTTTATTTGTAATCTGACCAACCACTAATGTAATCAGTAATTTTGTATCGGCGATT
>DAAI01000026.1 GCA_001701105.1 Bacteroidales bacterium GP1 | reverse complement strand
TTGCAATATCTTTCCGCTTATCCCGTAATGTATCTTGCTAATCTATCTAATCATTACTAATCTGTCCTGCCATTATTTAACCATGATCTTCTTCCCGTTCGCAATATAATCTTAATGGATAATTGTAGATTCAAATTATTTTCTTAACTTTGCTACATGACAAAAAACGAATTTATATCAAGTTTGCGTAAAGCTGTAAGCGAATACTCAACCTACGTCATGACGAAAGATGGAGAATGGGTGGTAAAAGGATTCATTGATGTTTATAAAAACATTTATTCTATTTCAGCCGATACGAAGGTAGTGTCGAAAATCAGTAACTCTACATCTTCCCCTTCTAAATCAATTTGCAAAAGATAACGGGTTAAGTATTGAATTGACAGAAGAACAAAATTATTATCCCGACATTACACTCAGGGATTCCGAAGGAAATCTCTTTGCGGTAGATTTAAAAAGCAGTTACCGCAAGCAGAATGATAAGATCAATGGAATGACATTAGGCGCATTTACAGAATATTTCAGAAACCGGGAAAGTACGAAAAATACCGCACACCCATATGGTCAATACAATGCCATATTGCGTTGGGAATGATATATACAGAATCTACAGTTCCGGATGAAAGGGATGTATATACATTGGATACCCTCGACAAAATAAAATCTGTCATAAGGGACATTACATTTTTTGTACAGGAGAAATGGCGTATTGCAAGTGAACGTCCCGGCAGCGGAAACACCAAAAACATAGGTTCCGTAACTTCTATAAACCAATTGATTAACGGTCGTGGACCCTTTGCCGAATTAGGCGAAGATGTATTTGATGATTACTGGATGAATTACCTGACACCCGACATGGCTCTTAAAGCAGAACTCCGAGAGCCCTACTATAACAATATCGCCGCATATAAGATCTTTAGAAACATCAAATAAGATGCAGTACTCTTTATTTCCGGAAGTAGAAACGAAAAATGTTTTTCCTTCAACTCGCTATCAAGGCAGTAAAGCTAAATTTACTGATTGGATCGGGCATATATTGGGTGACCTTCATTTTCATACGGTCCTCGATGCCTTTGGAGGCACCGGTAGTGTGGCCTATATGCTCAAAGACAAAGGAAAGAAAGTGACCTATAACGACATACTTCCGTTTAATGCTACTATTGGCAAAGCTATTATTGAAAATTCATTTACCAGATTAGAAGAATGTGAAGTAGACAACATTATTACCAAGCATCCCGGAATACAATATCCTCATTTTATTTCCGACAATTTTCAAGATATTTATTATACGGACCAAGAAAACCACTGGCTTGATATCGTGATTCATAACATCAGGCACGGAATCGAGGATGAATATAAAAAAGCTATTGCCTGGTTCGCTCTGTTTCAAGCGTGTATTATCAAACGTCCCTATAATCTTTTTCACAGGAAAAATCTATATATCCGGCTTTCAGATGTGGAGCGTTCTTTTGGTAATAAAAAAACATGGGATACGCCATTTGAGACTCATTTCCGATACTTTGTAGATGAAGCTAACCGGGCGATATTTAATAATGATGAACGATGTACGGCCCTCAATCAGGACGCGCTTACATTGGCTGATGAATATGATTTAGTGTATATTGACACTCCATACCTCAATGACAAAGGGGCAGGGGTTGATTATGCAGATTTTTATCATTTCCTTAACGGTATGCTGGACTATGATAATTGGAAAGATAAAATCGACTATTCAAGTAAACATCGGAGATTAAAACGCAATTATTCTATATGGAATGATCCTCATAATATAATCAATGGATTTAACGATTTGGTAGATAATTTTAAAAGCAGTATTTTGGTCTTTTCGTATCGTTCTAACGGTATTCCTACCATTAATAGCCTTGTCAAGCTATTAGAAGGCAAAAAGCGTACAAATAAAATCTATTATTCTAACGACATAAAGTATGCTTTAAGTGTTTCTAAATCAAAAGAGGTGCTGATAGTATCATTACCGGATTAAAAACACATTATTAAAATGAAAAAACGACTGCCCCTGATAATAGCTGCTTCTATTATCTTTGCCACTCTTTCCTTCGGAAGAGAAGCCGAGGCGCTTCCCGCTAAATGGGAAGGGTCGATGATGCCGTATGATTTTGAGAAAGTGGAGGCTACGCAATGGCCCGATTCACTGACACCGCGATTCTGCGCATATGTTGCCCGACATGGCGCACGCTTCCTTACATCAGCTAAAAAATTCGACAAGCTCGAGAAGGCTCTGCGTGAAGCGGAATCGAAAGGCATGATAACCCTTCAGGGCCAGGGCATCCTGAAAATGATCGATACCGTGCGGAGCGTCACGGCCGGACGCTGGGGCCAGTTATCACCGGTAGGGCTCCGGGAAGAACGCGAACTCGGTCGCCGGATGGCGGAGATGATTCCGGCCCTAACCCTGAATGCTTCGGCCGACGCCTGCTCATCATTCGTGCCCAGAGCTATAATGACAATGTACGAGTTCAACCATTCACTCTCGCTTTGTAATGATTCTCTTGAAATAACAGCGGCTTCCGGGCCACAATTCTCGCGGCTGGTGTATTGCTTTGCATATGATAAAGAATATGCGGCTTACCGTAAGGACGGAGATTGGCGCGAAGTGGTGAAGGAATATACGGCGAGGATGATTCCCACGGCTCCCGTAAAGCGTCTGATCGATACAAAAGGGATGTCGAAAGAGAGATTGCAGGAGCTGACCCAGCAATTATATTCCCTCCTTCAGTCGCAAAGAGCGATGGGGCTCCCTGCTCCCGACGCGGAATGGATGACTGCAAAGGAATATGAAGCCTGCTGGCGCGTCTCGAATCTAACCCATTATCTGCGCAATACGGTGACTCCGCTAAGCACGCTTGCCGCCACAGCCACCACGCCATTGATATATTCGATTATCGCCCATGTCAATAAATCGCTTGCACCGGGTTATGACGGGCCGGCGTTTCAAGGCTGGTTTGGCCACGCGGAGACATTGATGCCCCTGCTGTCGGCATTGCAGCTGCCCGGATGTTTCGCCCTTCCCCATGACTATGATGAGCTTTATAAAGAATGGCAGCTTCAGAATGTCACGCCGCTTGCGGCAAATCTGGCAGTGATTATACTCTCCGGTCCATCCGGCAGGGATTATGCCGCAGTAAGACTTAATGGCAGAAACATCGAGCCGATCAAGGGAGAAGGGAAGATTGTGCCGTGGAGTCAATTATCCGCTCATTGGATCCATCTTGTGGAGAGTGTCCAGAATCTCCCGACGGCTCACCGGGATTCCCGTTAACGGCTTCCCGGGTGCCTCCAGAAGAACCATGCTCACCTCTCCGAGGCGGGCATTTTTCTTATCGCGCCCCATCATCTCAACAACACTTTCAGGATTAAGAGAGGCCGGGGGCAAAGGAGCATAGTTCGGCTCAAGGAACCCCCTCCTGTATTCCTCGGCAAATCCTTTCGTCAGGCCCGCCTTTTCCTCACTGAGGAGCAACGCGAAAAGCATTCCCCACGCCACAGCCTCTCCGTGTCCTACGGGGGTTCCCGAGGCGGCCGCGAGACTCTCGAAGGCATGGCCTGAAGTATGGCCGAAATTCAATATCATCCTTAACCCTGCATCGCGGGGATCTTCAGCCACAATTTTTCGTTTGAACTCCGCCGCCATCGATGCAATCCTGCCCAGGATGAAATTATCTGGAATATGCCGCAGGCTTAGGAGCGAACGGTAAGATCGATTCGCTTCCGGCTCTGAATCGAGCAGCAACGACTTCACCACCTCTGCCATCCCGTTGAGTATTTCTTTCGTCGGGAGGGTTTCAAGCCATTGCGGGTCGATAATGACATCAATGGGCATATGGAATGCCCCTATTTCGTTCTTGGCACCGGCGAAGTCGATTCCTGTTTTGCCGCCGATGGCCGCATCGGCCATTCCAAGCAATGTTGTAGGCACATTTATATGCCGGATACCCCTTTTAAAAGTGGCGGCAGCAAACCCTCCGAGGTCGGTTACCACTCCTCCCCCCACATTCAAAAGCAGCGACCGGCGAGTCATCCCTTCCTCTACCATACGCTGCCATACGTCCGAAAGCACCTCAATACTCTTGGAAGCCTCCCCGGCTTGCACCTCCATCACCGAGTATCCTTGCATAAATGCAGGTAATAACGGGTGCAGATTGCTGTCGGTAAGCAGAAGAATGCGGTCGAAGATTCCGTATTCGTCAATTTTATATAATTCTTCCCTCATCATCGAATCCGCTCTCTATCCAATCGGCAAAATCATCCATCGATTCGAATATATAATCCGCTCCGGCCTGCTCAAATTCCTTCTTGGGAATAGGTCCGGTCATTACGGCTGCCACAGTACATCCGGCCCTTTTCCCGGCCAACACTCCGAGAGGTGCGTTCTCGACCACCAGACAATCATTCGGGGCCACCCCCGCCAATGCCGCGCCTCTAAGATAAGGTTCCGGGTCGGGCTTGCCATGAGCCACATCAAGAGCCGTGACGCGATGCCCGTCGATAAATACCCCGGGGTAATCCCGATTCAGTTTTGTCAGCAGGCTCTCCTGCGCCGAGCCGGTGACAAGAATCCTTATCATCCCTTTTTCTCCGAGCGCAGTCACCATCCTTTGGGCGCCGGATATTACCGGAGCCTCTCCCATCTCCTTGAAGTACCCGGCCTTTATAGCATATAGTTCACGGCCCCGCTGAGGCGTTAGCTCCTCGCCTCGTTCCCTGCGGTAAAGCATTTCGATCGTGGCCGGCCCGGTCATACCCTCATATAAGTAAAACTCCTCACGCGGGATATTGAACCCATTTTCACTCATCATCCGATGCCATGCCAGGGTATGACCCGGCATCGAGTCATATAAAACGCCGTCCATATCAATCAGTGAGGCGCGCCAGGGGTGCTTTCCATTTGATTTCATAATGCAAATTTAGGATTTTTTTTGTAATTTTGCACATGATGAGCCACAACGAACTACACCGGAACGAATCATTCAGAGGATTATGGATAATATTCCTCTTTGTGGCGGTTCTTGTCCTACTGCTAATGGCAGGGTGCGGCCGGCGTCACCATGATTTCACGGAGGCCACCGTCAATGCTATCAAAGCCTCCGATGCTCCCGACGAAGCAGCCATAAATATCCCGGCTCAACCGACTCAACCGGAGGCAGAAAAGCAGGAGCAGCCACGCGAGCCCCACTCATATGCCATCAAACAAGGGCCCCGATTCCACGACCGCATCCGTATAAATCCCATCGGGCAGCTTAGCAAAGTTTTCAATGATTCCAACAAATATCAATATGCGGCCGCCGAAAGGCTGGGAATATCACCGCTGACCAATCTGCAGGCGGCATATTTCACCCGCCGCCCCATAGTCAGAATTACATCAGGACCATATTATACCCTCGATACGCTCAAGCATTCACTCCCTTTTCTGGTTCCGGAGGCGGAGAGATTATTGAGCGACATCGGACGCAATTTCATCGACTCACTGGGAAGCCGGGGTGCCGACGGCTACCGGGTGCGCGTCACAAGCCTACTGCGCACTCCACACACCGTCAAGAAGTTAAGGCGCGTCAATAGGAATGCNNAATCATTGAAAACTTTGCTAAGCTGATGCCGTCGACTCGTCAACGCATCAATTCGCGACTACATTCGACATTTCGTATGTGAGATTCCATTGCCTTGACACCACACGCACCATCAATGAGGAAGACTTGAAAAATCTCCTTGCCGAAGTGCTCCTCGACCTCAGGAACCGAAACCGATGCCTTGTGAAGTATGAACGCACGGGAGGATGTTTCCACATCACCGCCACGCGCTAACTAACAATACGCACGATGAAATTGTTATAATATGAGAACGAGCCGCGGCTACATATAGCAACGGCATTAAATTAGAAATTACTATGGATAAACTGAGTTATGCATGGGGTCTCGCAATGGGACGCCAGTTACAAGGAATGGGAGTTAAGGAAATCAACTCCGAAGAATTTAAAGATGGTGTGAAGGTAGCATTCGACGGCGGAGAGCCGAAGATTCCTATTGAAGAAGCACAGAAACTGATAAACGACTATCTCACGGACCTCCAGAAGAAGGCCGAGGCCGCCGCACGCGCCGAAGGCGAGAAATTTCTGGCCGAGAACGGCCTTAAGGAGGGCGTAAAGACCACGGCGTCCGGACTTCAATACATTGTGGAGAAGGAAGGCACCGGCGCACAGCCTACGGCCGAGGATGAAGTGACCGTACACTATACCGGCAAACTGCTTTCCGGCCAGGTGTTCGATTCTTCAGTCAACCGAGGCGAGCCGGCTACATTCCCCCTCAACCGTGTTATTCCGGGCTGGACGGAAGGCGTGCAGCTGATGAAAGAGGGCGCAAAATACACCTTCTTCATCCCGAGCGACCTTGCTTATGGGCCCCAGGGCATCCCAAACGCCATCCCGCCCCATTCCACGCTTATATTCGACGTAGAATTAATCAAAGTTAATAAGAAATGAAGAAAATCCATCTGATCGCCACCGGGCTATTCCTGTTCGGAGGCATCCTCACCTCCTGCTCCGGCAATAAGACATCCTCGGAGACCACTGCCGCCGAGGAATCAGAGCCTGTCGCAACAGAAGCTCCGGCACTAAAGGAAAACCGTGACCCGGTGGCCGATGTATTCGCCGATCCGGCGCGCAAATCGGAAGTGGCCACCGACTCAACTTATGCCGAAACTCCTTCGGGCTTGAAATACATTGTCATGACAGAAGGGACAGGCAAATCGCCGAAAGCCGAGGATGCCGTGACTGTGCATTACAGGGGCAAATTGACCAACGGAGTGGTGTTCGATTCATCATTGACCCGCGGTGAGCCCGCCACATTCCCTCTGAGCCGTGTTATTCCCGGATGGACAGAAGGTCTCCAATTGATGAAAGAGGGTGGCAAGACCATCTTCTACATCCCTTCCGAGTTAGCTTACGGACCCGCCGGAGCTCCTCCGACAATCGGCCCTAATGAGGATCTTATCTTTGAAGTGGAACTCATCAAAGTAGGAGAATGATTCACGTTAACCGACACAATGTCTCCGTGGCGAAAGCCGCGGGGACAATCTGTCGTGTTGCTGCGATAGCCATTATGGCGGTGGCTTCCCTGGCATTGGCTTCATGCAAAGGGCGTACCCTCCATAATATGGTACCCACAGGCGACACGGTGGAAGTAAATCCGATGCCCGCCGGCGAGGCAACCGACCAAGATAATCCCGAAAGTATCGATTCCTCCCGCATCCAACCGGCGGATTAAATCCGGCATCCGACCTTTATACAAACCATGAACGAAATTAAAGCCGCATGAACAAAATCTTGATACCCATAGCCGCCTTGATTATCCTCCTGGGGAGCGGCTGCAGCTCCGAGAGAGGCAAAACTCTCGATGACTTCGAGGATATGACAGCAGTCGACTCCCTCGTATATTACTATGGTATGCTCCGCGCTTATAAGTATTACCAACTGAGTGTGGCAGATACTAATCTGCGCCATCTCGATTCCAAGGAACGATACCTTAAAGGAATCCGCGATGGCATCAACATGATTACAGACGACGATGAAATCTACAATCAGGGAGTAAGGGAAGGTATGCGGATGGCTCTCCGGATCGACCGCTTTGAAGAGGATTACGACACAAAACTTGACACAAAATATCTTCTTTCGGCGGTACGTCATGGGATCCTCGATGCTGATACCGTAAATCTGGCCCAAACACAGCATGAATATTATACACTGCTCAATAAACTCAATGTGCACCGCGAACAGCTCGAGAGAGCCAATGCCCGGCTAATGCTTTCTGAAATAGCACAAAAGCGTGGCATGAAGCGCATCAACGACCTTTTATATTCAAAAGTGCTGAAAGAGGGATCGGGGCTGCCTGTCGACAGCGGCGCCACTATCGACGTTGACATCAAATATATGCATACCGACGGAGAAAGCCTCGGAATGCCTAATCCGGAGGAAGTGACTGTAGGACGCGAGTCGATGCAGCCCGTGATGTGCGACATCTTCATGACAATGAAGCAGGGGGAGACAGCTTTATTCGCAACATCGGCCGAGGAATTGCTCGGACAGCGGGCCGAGATTATCAATCTGCAGCTCGACGACATCATCCTCCTCCAGATCACCGTGAACAAAGTCATGCCGCCGGCGGCATCCTCAACGCCGGCAAAATGATCTGCCGCGACCTGAGGGCTAAGTTCTAATCATCATTCATAAGCTCCAAAATCAGTAACATCGGATGAAATCAGTAAGGGCCAAAAAGAGTCTGGGACAGCACTTCCTCAATGACGAACATACCGCCGCAGAAATTGCCGCCACCATAACCAGGGCGCAACTCCCCACCACGGCTGAGGAGTGGGGAGAATTGCCTATACTTGAGATAGGACCCGGAATGGGGATGCTTACAAAATATCTCCTTTCCACCGGGCGGCAACTTACAGCCATAGAACTCGACACCGAAAGCGTTGAATTCCTGCATAGACTATATCCGGAACTTAAAGTGGTAGAAGCCGACTTCCTGAAATATGACCTTTCAGAGATTTATCCCGGCAGTGAATTTACGGTGATAGGGAATTTCCCTTATAATATATCTTCGCAGATTTTCTTTAAGATTCTGGAAAATAAGGAGCGGATACCGGTGGCAGCGGGAATGCTACAGAAGGAAGTGGCCGAGCGCATTTGCGCCACTCCGGGAGGACGCGACCGCGGGATATTGTCGGTGTTGCTGCAAGCCTGGTACGACTGCGAATATCTCTTCACGGTGGAGCCTTTCGTATTCTCTCCTCCTCCAAAGGTAAGAAGCGGCGTATTGCGTCTCACGCGCAACGGCCGGACAGAGCTTGGGTGCGATGAGGCAAAATTCAAGGCCTTGGTAAAGCAGGCTTTCAGTATGCGCCGCAAGACATTGCGAAATTCACTCGCTCCTATGCTGGCTAATTGCCCTGAAAGCCGTCGGGATGCCATTGAGCATATGATGGCTGAACGGCCGGAACGACTCTCGGTGGAAGATTTCGTAACCCTTACCAATACCCTCCTTCCGGAACAATAATATGGCATATCGTTCCGATTATTAAATAAGTTGGACAACCACATCATTTAAACATGAAGCATAAGAATATATTGATCACCGGCGGAGCCGGCTTCATAGGCTCGCATGTAGTAAGGCTATTCGTGAACAAATATCCCGACGCGCATATCGTCAATCTCGATAAGCTGACATATGCCGGAAACCTTGCGAATCTGAAGGACATAGAGGATAAACCCAACTATACATTCGTCCGCGCCGACATAGCCGACCTTGACGAAATGCGCCGGATCGTGCGCGAATACGAAATCGACGGCATCATTCACCTTGCGGCCGAAAGCCATGTGGACCGCTCGATTAAAGATCCGTTTACGTTCGCCCGCACTAACGTGATGGGCACTCTGGCTCTGCTGCAGGCTGCCAAGGAATATTGGGATAGCCTGCCTGAGAAATATGAAGGCAAGCTATTCTATCATATTTCTACCGATGAGGTCTACGGCGCGCTTGAACTTACCGACCCAGAGGGTGTGGAATCACCTTTCACAACCACCGCATCATCTTCCGAGCATCATCTTGCTTTCGGCACGGAATTCTTCCTCGAGACTACCAAATATAATCCCCATTCTCCCTATTCGGCTTCTAAAGCAAGCTCCGACCATTTCGTCCGAGCCTACCATGACACCTACGGAATGCCCACCATCGTGACCAATTGCTCGAACAATTATGGACCATACCAATTCCCGGAAAAGTTGATTCCATTATTCATCAACAACATCCGGCATGGCAAGCCGCTACCCGTGTATGGCAAGGGAGAGAACGTACGCGACTGGCTGTTTGTGGAGGATCATGCCCGTGCAATCGACCTTATCTTCAACAACGGAAAGCCGGCTCAGACCTACAACATCGGCGGCTTCAACGAATGGAAGAATATCGACCTGATTAAGGTGATTATCCGCACCGTCGACCGCTTGCTCGGCAATCCGGAAGGATATTCGGAAAAACTTATCACCTACGTCACTGACCGTCCCGGACATGATATGCGCTACGCCATCGATTCCCGAAAATTGCAAAAGGAGCTGGGATGGGAGCCTTCCCTACAGTTTGAGGAGGGAATTGAGAAGACGGTAAGATGGTACCTCGAAAATCAAGATTGGATCGACAATATCACTTCCGGAGATTATCTGGAATATTACCGCAATATGTACGAAGGAAGATAAACAAAGTGCCTCCGCGGCACTTTGTCTATTGGCTTATCGCAGAATAGAAAAAGGCCGACTCACGTCGGCCTTGTTTCTTCAATTAAAACAACAATAACAACTTTTTCAGAACGCTTGTAGCAGTATATCTTTGAAGCCCGGAGGCTTGTTTTATCTTATTAATGTTGGTTTCATCAACCTTTCGATTTTAAAACATCCGCGCTCTCAATTTGGTTCGCTTGAAAGCGGTTTTTTTATGAAAAAATTTTTCCAATGAGAGATCTCATCAGCCGATATATCTGGATAGTCGACACCCTCAACCGTTACGGCCGGCTAAGTCGTGATGAGCTTAACGCATTGTGGGTGAAGTCGTCGCGTTCCGACGGCAATCCGATGCCTGAACGCACATTCTACTATTATCGCCGCGGCATAGAAGAAAATTTTCACATCGATATTCTTTGCGACAAGTCGGGGAAATATTACATCGACAATGGCGAAGGGAGCGCGGGTCATGTCGTGACCAACTGGCTTCTTGAATCCTATGCCGTGAACAGCGCATTCAAGGAAAGCTCGGTTCCGTCCGACAGGGTATCGATGGAGGAAGTTCCCTCAGCGCGCGAGTTTCTCCCGCTTGTGCTTACGGCCATCGGAGATTCGTCGAAACTTTTATTCACATATGCCGGCTTTTCCCGTTCGCGGCCGGAGAAGGGTATACGATTCCTGCCATGCTTCGTTAAGCGGTATAAACAGAGGTGGTACATGATCGGCATCCGCGAGAAATCGGGCGATGTGCGCACATATGCCCTCGATCGTGTACAGGAGATGCAGGTGCTTAACGAGCATTTCGAGATGCCCGGGCTTAATCCCTCCACATTCTTCGAGAATCTTATCGGCATCACTTCATCAAAAGCCGATGTGCGCACCGTGCGGATAATGACCACTCCCACGCAGGCTAAATATTTCCGCGCCCTCCCCTTCCACTCCACCCAAGAGGAGACGCTACACGATTCTTATTCCGTGTTTTCCTATCGGCTGAAACTCAATTATGAGCTCGTACATGAATTGCTGTCGTTCGGCGATTCGCTGAAGGTGCTCGCCCCACGCGAACTGGTGATGATGATCACCGACCAATTGAGATCGTCGCTGAGGATGTACGACAATGATACCATTCCGGGGCAATCTTCCTGATATTTTCCACCCTTTCGGTTGTTATTAATATTAAAACTACTACAATCATGGCAGACTCAAATTTCATTGATTATGTAAAGATATTATGCCGCTCGGGAAAAGGGGGAGCCGGAAGCCGGCATTTCCACCGTGCGAAATATATCCCGAAAGGTGGGCCCGATGGAGGAGACGGGGGCCGGGGCGGACATGTGATTCTAAGAGGAAACCGCCATTTATGGACCCTACTGCCTCTCCGATATAAGCGTCATATCTTCGCTACCGACGGCCAAAGCGGAGGCGAGAACCGATCGCATGGCTCCGATGGCGAGGATCAGATCATCGACGTGCCGGTCGGAACGGCCGTATTCGATTCCGATACGGGTGAATTTCTATGTGAAGTTACCGAAGACGGACAGGAAGTAAACCTTCTGCGTGGCGGAAAAGGGGGGTTGGGGAATGTGCATTTCGCTACCGCCACCAATCGTACGCCCCGCTATGCGCAGCCCGGTCAGCCCGGGCTGGAAAAGTCGGTGGTGCTTGAGTTGAAACTTCTCGGAGATGTAGGATTGGTAGGATTTCCAAATGCCGGCAAATCCACACTTCTGTCGTCGCTCTCGGCAGCTCGCCCGAAGATTGCCGATTATCCCTTCACCACGATGGAGCCGCAGTTGGGAATCGTGGAATACCGGGGCGACCGCTCTTTTGTAATGGCCGACATCCCCGGCATCATCGAGGGAGCCGCTGAGGGAAAAGGTCTCGGCCTCCGGTTCCTCCGGCATATCGAAAGGAANNAGGAATGCCGTACTTTTGTTTCTGGTTCCGGCAGATGCGGATGATATAAAGGGGCAATACGAGATTCTATTGAAAGAAATAAAGGAATTCAATCCCGATCTGGAGCTCAAAAACCGTGTGCTGGCCATATCGAAGAGCGATATGCTGGATGATGAACTTCGCGAAGAAATAAAGAAGACTCTCCCCGCCGACATCCCTACGCTATTCATTTCGGCTGTTACGGGCCAGGGGCTTACCGAATTGAAAGACATCCTCTGGCGCGAAATCAATTCAGAGGAGAATCAGGCGCGTTTTACCGTGTCGCACCGCCCCCTCGACCGTCGTCACCGAGTAGAGGAAGAAGATGAATTCATCTTCGATGCGCCCGCAAGAGAGGAGCTGCCCGACGAGGAAGAACCCGACTGGGAAAATGATTTCTGGGAAGAGGAATCTTCAGTAAACTGATTCTTTGGATGCCAGATGGAGAAGATAGACCTTAACAAGATCCTTCGCAGCCGTGTGCCTCACGGCAATATGATTCCGGGATTTCTAATATCAACGCTGGAGAGGCTCGTGCGTCAGGACGAGCTCAACGATGCGCTCGATGCCACAGCCCCGGCCGAAGGCACTGCCTTTGCCGAGGCTTTGTATGATTATCTCGACATTCATCTAAATGTGGAGGGCCTGGAAAATATTCCTCGCGAGGGGAGATACATCTTCGCCTCAAATCATCCTCTCGGAGGACTCGACGGAATAGGGCTGATCAAGATTCTTGGAGGGATTTATGGCGACGAGAACATCAAATTCCTTGTCAACGATATGCTGATGGCAGTGGAGCCGTTGCGACCCGTGTTTCTCCCCATCAATAAATTCGGGGCACAAGGGCGTGCCGCGGCAGCATCCATCGCCCGGGCATATGAAGGCACCGGACAGATTATCATATTCCCGGCGGGATTATGCTCCCGCGCCGACGGCAAAAATCGCATCGCCGACCTTGAATGGCAGAAATCATTCATCTCCAAGGCCATTGAATATCACCGCGACATAATCCCAATCCGCTTCGAGGGAGTTAACCGTCACCGGTTCTATAACACCAGCAAATGGCGTACCCGCCTGGGCGTGAAATTCAACATCGAGCAAGTGCTACTACCGGCAGAACTTCTTGCGGCTAAAGGAAAGACGTTCAGCGTCCGCTTCTTCAAGCCTATTGTCTGGGAGAAGCTGCGCGACTCCGGCTACACCCCCACGCAGCTTGCCGCCATAATTCGTCACCTCGTCCATAACCCCGACTCTCCTCTCCCCATCCCCCCGTTGTAAACGGCGTTCTTGCCAATGTTATATGAAAGTAAGGACGCACGGGCCGTGCGTCTGAAGCTATGTTCGGCTATTTTTGTCAGTCTTCGGTAAAGGATGGCGATTGACCGCGCTGTTTCCGCTCGATAATAACCGGTATTCCTCCGATTATTCCCATTCAGCAAATTTGGGAGCAAATTTGGGAGTGCGGGGTTGAAATTTAATTTGGCGGTTAGGGGATTTTGGTGTAACTTTGTACCGGAATAGTGCCTGCGCGTTTCAAGTGCGGTCACTTTAATAATTTTTGCAGAACGTGGAGACAAAATATATTTTCGTCACAGGCGGAGTGGTGTCTTCCTTAGGGAAAGGAATCCTATCGAGTTCGCTGGCGCGGTTGCTGTTGAGCCGTGGCTACCGGGTAACTATCCAAAAATTTGACCCATACATCAATATCGACCCGGGAACCTTGAATCCCTATGAACACGGGGAATGCTATGTCACCGTCGACGGCCATGAAGCCGATCTCGACCTCGGCCACTACGAGAGGTTTACCGACATTTCCACCACCCGCTCCAATAATGTTACCACCGGCCGCATCTACCAGACCGTAATCGATAAGGAGCGTCATGGCGATTATCTTGGAAAGACCGTTCAGATAATCCCGCACATCACGGATGAGATAAAGCGCAACGTGAAGATATTAGGCAATACCGGCAATTACGATTTTGTAATAACGGAGATCGGAGGCACGGTAGGCGATATCGAGTCGACGCCATTCCTTGAGGCAGTGCGCCAGCTGAAATGGGAACTTGGCCGCAATGCCCTCTTCATCCATCTCACATATGTGCCTTACCTGAAGGCCGCGGGAGAGCTTAAGACGAAGCCCACGCAGCATAGCGTGAAGCAGCTGCAGAGCGTCGGCATCCAGCCTGACATCCTCGTGTTGCGCACCGAGAAAGAATTGCCGGCCTCGATGCGCCGGAAGGTGGCCCAGTTCTGCAACGTTGCACCGGAGGCAGTGATAGAAAGCCTCAATCAGCCCACCATCTATCAGGTGCCGCTGCGGATGCATGAGCAGGGACTGGATCAGATGGTGCTGAAGCTCACCGGAGTGGAGGAGGGCCCGGAACCCGACCTCACCCGCTGGAATCTCTTCCTGCACAAACTGGCCAATGCCGAGAAAGTGGTAAAGATCGGCCTCGTGGGAAAATACGTCGAACTGCAGGATGCCTATAAATCGATATGCGAAAGCCTGATGCAAGCGGCCACCTATCTTGACCATAAGGTCGAGATCGTGTATATCCATTCCGAGAAGCTGAACGCTGCGAATGCCGAAGAAAAGCTCTCGCCGATGGATGGTGTCATAATAGCGCCGGGCTTCGGACATCGGGGTATAGAGGGGAAATTCGACGCTCTGAAATGGTGTCGCGAGCATGATGTCCCCACTTTCGGCATCTGCCTCGGAATGCAGTGCATGGTGATTGAGTTCGCCCGGAATGTGCTCGGAATGGAGAATGCCAATTCCACGGAAATGGATACGCATACCCCATACAATGTGATCGACCTCATGGAGGAGCAGAAAAGCATCTCGAATCTCGGGGGCACGATGCGTCTCGGAGCGTATAAATGCGTGCTCGACGATGGATCAAAGGCTGCAGAGGCATATGGCGCTACCGACATCATGGAGCGGCACCGTCATAGATTTGAGTTCAACGATGATTATCGCGAAGCATTCGAGGGAAAAGGGATGAAATGCGTGGGACGCAATCCTGATACCGGCCTTGTGGAGGTGGTCGAGATTCCGGAAAAGCGATGGTTCATAGGCACGCAATACCATCCGGAATATTCATCGACGGTGCTTCATCCCAATCCCATCTTTATCTCATTCGTAAAAGCCGCCATAGCTTACAGCGATGAGAAGAACAACAGCAAATAACAACGGCATAAGATGCCGACCGCAAAAATATAACCGATAATGGACAAAAATACACTGAACGCCCTGCTGCTGATGTGCCTCGTATTCGTACTGTTCATGTGGCTATCGCCGAAAGAGCAGAACACCCAGCAGCCGGTGGAATCACCGGAGACCACCGCGGAAGCGCCGGTAAAATTATCTCTTGATTCGCTGACCGCCACCGAACGCGACTGGCTTATCAAAAATATCTCCGACTATGGCCGACGCGACAGCATCAATCCGTCAGCAACCGTAATCAACCAGAACGGCGTCAACCTCACGCTTCTTAACGGCGAAATCACAGGCACCGTTACAGTGGAAGGCCGCAACCTCGACTGGATAGACGTTGCCAACGGCAACACCACAGTCATGACCCTCGCGCAGCAGCGAAAGGCCATCGAGATGGTGCGCGACGAGAGCATTGCCCTTGGGAAGTACGGCCGGTTTGCCCGCTTTCTATCCGGCACCGATAAATCACTCAAGCTCGAGAACGACGTCCTTGCCCTCGACTTCAATACCCGGTCAGGCTCCATATCCAGGGCACGCCTGAAAAAATATGACTCCGAATATAATCCCGATGAGACCGACAGGACGAAGCATCCTGTAGTGCTCTTTGAAGGCGACAAAAACAGCTTCAACTTTCAGCTCCCTCTCCCTTCGCCGGTGGAGACCGCTATGCTCTATTTTACCCCCCGGCAGCTTACGGACTCTACAGTCCTGATGGCACTCGACTTCGACCCGCAGACTTTCTGGGGCATTGAATATACATTGCCCAAGGGCGACTCATATGTAGTCAAGATGCGCGTGGTGCAACAGAACATGGCCTCGATCGTGCAGAGCAACAACCGCAACCTCGGCTTCTCATGGAGTCAGGATCTGAAACGCCAGGAAAAGGGCCGGATGTTCGAAGAACGCAACTCCGCGCTCTATTACAAGTATGCAGGAGGCTCCGTGGAAAATCTTAGCGAGAATAAGAACGACACGGAGGACAGGAAATCCAAGATCCGGTGGATAGGCTTCAAGAATCAATTCTTCTCATCCGTGATCGTAGCCCACTCCAATTTCGACACAGCCGACTTCAAATCCACCGTGCTCAACGGCAATGAATATCTGAAGAATTTCCAGACCGAAGCTCAGGTAAGCGGCTACGACTGGCAGACACCGAATCCGGTGACCTTCTCTCTCTACCTCGGTCCTAATCTATATCCCCTTCTCTCAAGTCTTGACAAGACTATCGATGCCGGAGAAGATCTTCGCCTCACGCGCATGATTCCGCTCGGCTGGAGCATCTTCCGCTGGATAAATACGGGTATCGTGATCCCGGTATTCAATTTCTTAGGAAAATTCATTTCCAACTATGGCATCATCATTCTTCTCCTCACTATCTTTATCAAGCTTATTCTTTTCCCGCTCACCTACAAGAGCTATCGCTCGCAGGCCGTGATGCGCCTGCTGGCCCCGGATATAAAGGCTATCAACGATAAATATCCAGGCACGGAGAATGCCATGACACGCCAACAGAAGACAATGGCACTCTACAATAAAGCCGGAGCCAATCCGATGTCGGGATGCCTGCCGATGCTGCTGCAGATGCCGATTCTCTTCGCCATGTTCGCCTTCTTCCCGAGCTGCATCGAATTGCGCGGACAGAGCTTCCTATGGGCCCACGACCTTTCTGCCCCCGACGCCATAATCTCCTGGAGCGGCAACATTCCATTGGTGACAAAATATTTCGGAAACCATATATCGCTGTTCTGCCTCCTGATGACGGCCACCAACATTCTTTACACCTATCTTAACAATCAGACCCAGGCCAATACCATGCCGGGAATGAAATGGATGATGTACCTGATGCCGGTGTTCTTCATGATTTTCTTCAACAACTATGCCGCAGGCCTCTCTTATTACTATTTCGTATCGCTCCTGATCACCATTCTCCAGACATATTCATTCCGCTTCATCATCAAGGAAGACGCAGTGCGGAAGCAGATGGCGGAGAATGCCAAGAAGCCACGCAAGAAATCAGGCTTTATGTCGCGTCTCGAGGAGATGCAGCGTCAGCAGCAGGCCATGCTCCGCGAGCAGCAGAAGAAGCAGGGGCGCCGATAACCTCTGCGAAACCTTCTCTCCGCCATGAAGAGCCTCCGAATAATCCGCATAGTCTTGGCCGCCATCTTTTTGGCGGCCAGCGTGATATGCTTGACCATGGTGGGAAAGGCTGCTGCGATTACCATGCCGGTTGCCCGGCTGCAGATAGTGCTGTCGGCGCTCTCGGCCACTGCCGGGGCTACTCTCGTATGGATTGTGGTGACTTTTCTTTTCGGACGGATTTATTGCTCCACGATATGCCCCATCGGCACAATATCCGATTTTTTCCTGCGGATCCGCAACAAGCTTCCCTCGCTTGCCAAGCCATTCTCCTACCGGCATAGGTCGAAACTCTCGGTGCATATCCTTTGGATCTACATTCTTTGTGTGATCCTCGGCATCTTCGTGATTCCATTCCTAATCGAGCCCTGGAACATCATGAGGAACATCTGCGCCATAATTAATCCGGACGCCATCTCCTCTACCTGGGCCACCATCGGCCTTGGTTCTCTCTTTGGAATAGCCGGGGGGATTCTTGCCGTGATATTCATTGCGGTGTTGTCGCTTTTCTATGGACGCAGATTCTGCACGGACTACTGCCCCGTAGGCGTAGGACTGGGATTTATTGCCAATAATTCCATCTATCATCTTGACATCGACCGCGACAAATGCTCTTCGTGTGGCCTCTGCGAAGATATATGCCGGTCCTCGTGCATTAAGGTGGTGAGCCGGTATATCGATAATTCCCGATGCGTCCGATGCCTTGACTGTATCGCCAAATGTCCGGATCAGGCTATCAAGATGCAGGTAAACCGCAACCGTCCTGCATCACCACTTCTATCACGCGTCAAAAAAGCAGACAAAGCATGAAACAATACCTCGACCTTCTTCACCATATCCTCGATCATGGCACAGTGAAACACGACCGCACCGGCACCGGCACAATCTCCACATTCGGCTATCAGATGCGCTTCGACCTTTCCGAAGGGTTTCCGCTGGTGACCACAAAGAAAACCCATCTCAAGAGTATCATCCATGAGTTGCTGTGGTTCCTTAAAGGTGATACAAACGTGAAATATCTTCAGGATAACGGAGTGAGGATCTGGAACGAATGGGCCGACCCCGACGGGAGCCTCGGGCATATTTACGGCTACCAGTGGCGGTCATGGCCCGACTACAACGGAGGCCATGTCGACCAGATCACGCAGGCGCTCGATGATATCCGCCACAATCCTGATTCGAGGCGAATCATTGTGTCGGCATGGAATGTGGCCGACCTCGGAAACATGAACCTGCCTCCATGCCATGCTTTCTTCCAATTCTATGTGGCCGACGGAAGGCTTTCATGCCAACTCTACCAACGCAGCGGCGACACCTTCCTCGGCGTTCCTTTCAATATCGCCTCCTACGCCCTGCTTACCATGATGATGGCACAATGCGCCAACCTCAAGCCCGGCGATTTTATTCACACTCTCGGCGATGCGCATATCTATCTCAATCATCTTGATCAGGTGAAGGAGCAACTTAGCCGCACTCCGCGTGCATTGCCCGGGATGGAGCTCAACCCCGATGTGAAAGATATTTTTTCCTTTAATTATTCCGATTTTACCCTTACCGACTACGACCCCTACCCTGCCATCAAAGCCCCTATCTCGGTGTGAGCATCCGGGAAATCGCTTATTGTCTCACAGGGTTCTATAACATTCCCACACATTATAATGGATTCTTTTCTAAAATAGCGGGAGATTATTCAAATTGGAATGTGTATAGAAAGTCTGTTATTATTTGTGATGTCACAGAATTATTTATCCAGCGGGCTTTACCTTATGGCTCGCGGACAGTGGACCAAATGCGTCAAGCGGCCCGATCATGTAAGCAAAATATTGTGGAAGGGACTGGCGATGGTACAGTTCCTGCGGAAATATGCATAAAGTTATTGGGAGTAGCACGTGGCTCGGCACGCGAACTTTTAGAAGACTATGGAGATTTCCTCCGACAGAACAATCTTCAGATATGGCCAGTGGATGACCCTCGGACAATATCTACACGGCATTACTGTATAAAAAATGATGACCCTAAAGTTTTTGTAGACAAATGGCGGGAGCGTAGTGACGAGACGGTAGCCAATATAATAATTACTCAAATTCGGCAGATAGATGCTATGCTTGCTAAAGTACTTAAAAAAATAGAAGCTGATTTTATCTCCACAGGCGGGATTAAAGAGACAATGACTGCAGCGCGGAAAAAACATAGGAGATATTAATTTATAAATCTTATAAATAATGATTTGCGGGCATTACTGCAAAGTTTTTGCAGGGAGTTAGGTTTTATTAAGAATATTGACGGTATGAAAATTAGCTTTTCGACTGAATTTGTAGTAACTTTGCAATCGGAAGCAAATTGCTATCCGGCTGCGCTCCTGCTCCCGACGAGAACCCCTGGAATATCCGGCCATCCCTCCGGATTAGCTTCGCGGAATAGCGATAGGCGCACCGGCAGATATAATTACGAAATTTAATAAGCATCAACATATGGCAGAGAAGAAGAAAAAGAAAAAAGAAGAAAGCCGCGGGCCGATCACCGACCGTGCTGAAAAGCTAAAGGCTCTCGGCGTGGCCATGGAGCATCTGGAGAAAGATTTCGGTTCGGGTGCGATCATGCGCCTCGGCGACGACAAGGTGCAAGATGTTGAAGTGGTATCGACGGGTTCGCTCGGACTCGATTATGCTCTCGGAGTAGGAGGACTTCCTCGCGGACGGGTTACTGAGATATATGGACCCGAATCTTCGGGTAAAACCACTCTTGCCATTCATGTTATAGCAGAGGCACAGAAGAAGGGGGGCATTTGCGCCATTATTGACGCAGAGCACGCTTTCGACCGCTTTTATGCCGAAAAGCTCGGTGTGGATGTCAATAATTTATGGATAGCCCAGCCCGACAATGGGGAGCAGGCACTCGACATAGCGGAGCAATTGATTAATTCGGGAGCCATCGATGTGCTTGTGATAGACTCGGTTGCGGCCCTTACTCCTAAAGCAGAGATAGAGGGCGAGATGGGCGACAAGAATGTGGGCTTGCATGCACGCCTCATGTCGCAGGCCATGCGTAAACTTACAGGCACCATCTCCCGCACACGCACTTGCTGCATCTTCATCAACCAGATCCGCGAGAAAATCGGCGTGACTTTCGGCAACCCCGAGACTACCACTGGCGGTAACGCCCTGAAATTCTATTCATCCGTGAGGATCGAAATCAGGCCTTCGTCAGTGATTAAGAAAGATGATGTGCCTATCGGGCGTCTTGCTAAAGTCAAAGTGGTGAAAAACAAAGTAGCCCCTCCGTTTATGAAAGCGGAGTTTGAGATAATGTTCGGCGAGGGCATATCGCGAGCCGGAGAGATAATCGATCTTGCCGTGGAGCATGGCATAGTCAAGAAATCCGGTGCATGGTTCAGTTATAACGGTAATAAACTCGGCCAGGGTCGGGATGCCGTAAAGGGTGTCATAGCCGACAATCCTGAGCTTGCTGAAGAGCTTGCAACCCAGATCATAGCCAAAATGAATGCCGAAAAGGAGGCCAAGAAGAAGAATGGCAATCCGTTCCTTCCCGGCAAAGGAAGCGAACGCGTAGAGGAGTCGGAGCGTGTGGATGATGAGGACGATGGTTTCCTCAACGATACGCGTGAGGAGACGGATGATCTTTTCGGTGATGACTTCGACCTCGACAGCTGACCTCGCAGATAATAACACAGTCACAACGCCGCCCTGTTGATGCAGAGCGGCGTTTGTTGTATATTCTTATTATTATAACCCTTATTTCTCACGCATAAAGATTGAGATAGGAGTGCCGTGGAAGTCCCAATGGTCGCGTATGCGATTTTCAAGGAACCTCCGGTAAGGTTCTTTCACCCATTGGGGAAGATTGCAGAAGAACACGAAGGTTGGAATCACCGAATCCTTAAGCATGGTCACATATTTAATCTTAATATACTTGCCTTTGTTGGCAGGGGGGGGCGTGACAGCAATCTGCTCGAGCATATAGTTATTGAGCTGGGCAGTAGGGATGATGCGCCGGCGATTCTCATAAACTTTCACAGCCGTCTCGAGGACATTGTAGATGCGTTGCTTCGTGAGTGCGGATGTAAAAATTATGGGAAAGTCAGTGAATGGGGCGAACCGGGAGCGGATAGCTTCCTCGAAACGTTTCTGAGTCTCGAGACTCTTATCCTCGACAAGATCCCATTTATTTACGCATACCACGAGTCCTTTCCTGTTTCTTTGGATAAGGCCGAATATGTTCGCGTCCTGGCCCTCGATTCCTCGCGTCGCATCTATCATCAGGATACACACATCTGAAGCCTCGATAGCCCGGATGGAGCGTATCACGGAATAATATTCTATATCCTCGTTCACCTTTTGCTTCTTGCGGATTCCGGCAGTGTCAACAAGATAAAAATCAAAGCCGAATTTATTGTAGCGATGATAGATAGAGTCGCGGGTTGTGCCTGCGATATCTGTCACGATATGCCTTTCCTCGCCGATGAAAGCGTTGATGAGCGATGATTTTCCTGCATTCGGACGGCCAACGATTGCGAATTTAGCGATGTTTTCCTCAGTATCCTCCTCATCATCCTTCTGAGGCATATCTTTCACTATCTCGTCGAGCAGCTCACCGGTGCCGCTGCCATTGGCCGACGATACTTCTATCGGGTCGCCAAGGCCAAAGGAATAAAATTCGGCGCTGTTGTAACGTGCCTGACTGAGATCGTCCTTATTGGCCACCACAATCACAGGCTTCTTTGAGCGGCGGAGGATACGAGCCACCTGATCATCAAGGTCGGTCACTCCCGTTGCAGCATCCACCACAAAAAGGATCACATCGGCTTCATCTATGGCAATCTGCACCTGCTTATTTATTTCTTCTTCGAATATATCGTCAGAATTTACGACCCATCCCCCGGTATCGACTATTGAAAATTCCTGTCCGGCCCAGTCGACTTTTCCATATTGACGGTCGCGCGTGGTGCCCGCCGTATCATCGACAATAGCCTTCCGGCTCTGCGTCAGCCTGTTGAACAGCGTCGATTTCCCCACATTCGGCCGCCCTACAATAGCTATCAATTTTCCCATAACCTTTTATTTTTCTTAGTCTTACGGACTTATTTATTGATATATCCGAACTCGCGCAACTTATTCTCGCGGTTACGCCAGTCCTTCTCCACTTTCACGAAAAGCTCAAGAAATACTTTCTTGCCGAAGAATCTCTCTATGTCTTCACGAGCCTCGATACCTACTTTCTTAATTTTCGTGCCTCCCTTGCCGATAATGATACCTTTCTGGGAATCACGCTCCACATAGATCACGGCCATGATATGGATGGCTGTCTCCTTTTCCTCGAATTTCTCGACAATCACCTCCGATGAAT
Organism: Bacteroidales bacterium GP1; assembly: GCA_001701105.1. GTDB lineage: Bacteria > Bacteroidota > Bacteroidia > Bacteroidales > Muribaculaceae > Lepagella. The sequence continues at coordinate 8,643 of DAAI01000026.1, read as the reverse complement.
ACGGAATCTCCTTATCGTAATCCTGCAGTAGTTTTTCACGGATTGTTTCGGTAACGAAGAATCGGGCTGGCTTGTCGGTCAGGGCATCCTTACCGAAGAAGGGTGGCGACGGAGGAAGAAGTTCTACGATGCGGCGTTGCAGATTGCCGACATTGAAATCTTCTGTCGCACTTGTGGGGAATATTTCCGCTTTTGGCAGACGCTCTTTCCATTTCGATACAATCAGTTCGAGTTCACCATCCCCTTTCAGGAGGTCGATCTTATTGATCACGAGCAGTACGGGCACTGTCTCCCTGGCAACGCGGTCGAGGAAATCCTTGTTCTTCTCCGGATCCTCAACAACATCTGTCACATACACCAGCACATCCGCATCAGTAAGGGCACCCTCGGAGAACTCAAGCATTGATTCCTGAAGTTTATATTTAGGCTTCAGCACGCCCGGAGTATCTGAATATACTATCTGATATTCCGGAGTATTTACAATTCCCATGATGCGATGGCGCGTGGTCTGAGCCTTGTTAGTGATAATCGAAAGCCGCTCCCCTACCAGACGATTCATCAATGTCGACTTGCCGACATTCGGGTTGCCTACTATATTTACAAAGCCGGCGCGATGGTCGGGGCTGATAATATCTTTCTCTTCCATAATTACAGTTTTTATTATTGACATTCCCCCCGGTGATGCCGGGGTCTTTATGTTAAAACCCTCCGGAGCCCTTAGATGTTCATAATCCTGCATTAAAATCGATTGTTAGCGCGGAATAATATCTATCCCTGGCCACATGGCAACTGTGCCCGGCGTTAAAACACTATATGATAATGGGAAACCATGCTGATGCAAAAACGGGAGCAAGAATAGTACTCGCTCCCGCAACATCAAGGTTACGAAAAGGTGATGGTTAATAATCTCTCGAGATTTTTAGTTTCTCCTTTTCAACCGGTCTATATTAATAACCTTTCAATGCAACATTGGGTTCAGCCTTAAGGCTTATTTAACATTTATTCAACCCTGGCAGCCTCCATTCAAGCCTCGTTGAGAGCCTCGAAATAGCAGTCGGCGATGGTGAGCCATTCGCGTCCGGAACCGGCGCGTGTATATCCCGGCTCATTATCCGGCGCGCCAAGTTTCTTCTCAGCCATATCCTTTGTAAGGGTAACTACTACAGGGGGTACATCTACTCCGGATGTGTAGTAATTCGAAATATTGGTTCCCTTAGCACCCTCTTCTATGGCGTATAAGTCGTTGCGGTATGAATAAAGTCCCGTGATTCGCTTTACTATATCCTTGCCGTCCTTATCCTGACCTACCACGACTTCAGGGATAAAATGGAATCCGGCCTGACCGATATTCCAAATTATTGCGGCAATATCTCTCGTGCGCATGTCTTCGGCAAGTTTATCTTTTGCCTGCGCGATTAATTTCATTGTGTCTTCCATAATAGTAAATTTTGATTTCAATATAAGAACGTCCGGACCCCCTGAAAGGTTTAATTCATCATATTCTTGAATAAAATGGGGGTAAGAAGAGCGGGAAGTATAATAAAACGGTCGGTCGGGAGGTTTTTATTGTAAAGACTATGAGTTCCGACTACAGTCATTTCAGCGTATGGAGCAGCCAAGACTTATCAATCTCCCCAAGATTCTCGACGAGAGGGGCAATCTAAGTTTCGTTGAGGAGACTCACCATGTGCCGTTCAGGATAAGGCGAGCCTACTGGATCTATGACGTTCCGGGCGGGGAACACCGTCATGGCCATGCTTACCGTGAGAATGAGGAGCTTATCATAGCTCTGTCGGGAGCATTCGAGGTGCGGGTGGTAAGCCCTGACCACGATAAGGAAGCAGTGTCTTCGGAAAGGATTTATTCTCTCAACCGTTCCTACTACGGGCTTTACCTGCCTGCGGGCCATTGGAGGGAATTACGCAATTTCAGCACCAACGCGGTGGCCTTGATTCTGGCCTCCCGCTCATACGAGGATGCAGATTATGTATACGGTATTTGATTGCGGTATAATAGAGCTCAGTAAGCATCACAGCGACCGGCAGGGCAATCTCACAGTTGCAGAGAGCGGGGTCACCGTTCCTTTCGATGTGAAGCGCGTGTTCTACATATATGATGTGCCGGGTGGAGAAGATCGGGGCAGCCATGCCCATCATGAGCTCTCCCAATTGATAGTGGCAGCCAGCGGCAGCTTTTCAATTACGCTTGACGACGGCCATGCCAGAAGGTCGTTCTTCCTTAATCGCCCTTGGCTCGGGCTATATGTGGCGCCCGGAATATGGTGCACTCTCGTCGACTTCTCCTCAGGGGCAGTGGCCTTGGTGATGGCCTCGGATTTCTACAGAGAGGAGGATTATATCAGAGATTATGAGGATTTCCTGAAATTCAGGACTAAGGAAGCCGGCCGATAGCCGGAGATATTCAGACACCATGAAAGATATTAAATTCCTTGACCTTGAAAAAGTAACGGCTCTACATGCACCGGATATCAATGAGGCCGTGGAGCGCACCGTGCGATCGGGGTGGTATCTTCACGGACGCGAAAACCGGCATTTCGAGGAGCAATATTCTTTCTTTACCGGAACATCGCATTGCATAGGGTGTGGCAATGGCCTTGATGCGCTCCGCCTAATATTCCGGGGATTGATCGAGCAGGGCAAGCTGAAGCAGGGGGATGAGGTAATTGTCCCGGCTAATACATATATCGCCTCAATTCTTGCCATCACCGACAATAATCTCATCCCGGTGCCGGTGGAACCTGATCCTATCACTTTCCAGATTGACGCATCCCTCATAGAGCGACAAATCACGAATGCTACACGCGCCATCCTGCTCGTTCATCTCTACGGCCGCTGCTCGTATAATGAGGCTGTCAGCCAAATCGCCGAAAAAAATAATCTTATAATAATAGAGGATAATGCCCAGGCTCACGGCTGCCTGTATAAAGGGTGCCGGACAGGAAGCCTGGGTCTTGCTGCCGGCCATAGCTTTTATCCCGGCAAGAACCTTGGGGCATTAGGCGACGGAGGCGCTGTGACCACCCATGACGCAGAACTTGCTGACATCGTGCGCACCTTGGCCAATTACGGTTCTGAAAAGAAATATATCTTCAAATATAAGGGATGGAATTCCCGGCTCGATGAGATTCAGGCCGCCGTCCTTACGGCAAAATTGGCGTACCTTGACGCCGACAATGACCGACGCCGTGAAATAGCCCGCATATATCTCGAATCCATAAGGCATCCGGAAGTAATATTACCCGGGGTGAATGAATGGAATGAGAATGTATTCCATATTTTCCCGGTGCTCACCGAAAGGCGGGATGAATTGCAGGCATATCTTGCGGCCAACGGAATCGGCACTCTTATCCATTATCCCGTACCGCCACATAAGCAGGAGGCCTACAAAGAATGGAATCACCGGGAATACCCGGCGCTTCATTTGCGTACTCTTTATCATAGTTGGCGCANNATCGCTGCCGATGAGCCCGGCCATGACTCTTGACGAGGCACGCCATGTGAGCCATATCATTAATGAATGGAAATAATCAGCATTATGGAAGAGAAGGAGAAAGAAGCGGAGTTTACACGCGAAGCTATCCTGCGCGACCGGCGCGTACTGGAGCTGCTGGCCCAGAATTTCGGGTCGATTTCAGCAGCCAGCACGGAAATAATCAACCTTGAGGCCATCCTTAATCTGCCTAAGGGAACGGAGCATTTCGTAGCCGACGTGCACGGTGAGAATGAAGCCTTCCTGCATATTCTGCGCAACGCCTCGGGCGATATCAAACGAAAGGTACGCGAAATTTTCGCCGACACGATGCGCGAATCGGAGATCGCTCAATTATGCTCGCTGATTTATTATCCGGAACGCAAATTGGAATTGATAGCCGAGGAAGATGACGACCTTGAGAATTTCTATAATATTACCCTCCACAGGCTTGTGAAAGTGCTCCAGAGCGTATCCTCGAAGTATACCCGCTCGAAGGTGAGGAAAGCCCTCCCGAAGGAATATGCCTACATAATCGAGGAATTGCTGCATGAGACGCCGAGCGACCCGAGCAAGCAATTGTACTACAGCCGCATCGTCGAGACAATCATTTCGTGCGGGCAGGCCGAGGATTTTATCATTGCCATCTGCAATGTGATCCAGAGGCTCACCATCGATTCGCTTCATCTCCTCGGCGACATCTACGACCGTGGCCCCGGTGCGCATATTATAATGGAAAACCTCCTTGGTTATAAAGATTTTGACATCGTATGGGGCAATCACGACGCCTTATGGATGGGGGCGGCCGCTGGGAATGTGGCCTGCATAGCCAATGTGCTCCGCATCGCTCTAAGGTACGCCGATACCAATACCATCGAAGAGGGTTATGGCATTAATCTCCTCCCTTTGGCCACATTCGCTATGGATGCATACGCCGATGATCCTTGCACCGTGTTTATGCCTAAGGAGACTCCCGGACTCCCTAAGGTTGCCGAGAAGACCCGCCAACTCCTCGCCAGAATGCACAAGGCAATTGCAGTGATCCAATTCAAGATAGAAGGCCAACTGATAATGAAGCATCCGGAATGGCATATGGAATCGCGGATGCTGTTGGGTGAGATAAGCCCCGACAGGAAGAAAGTGACCATTGAAGGGGTGGAGTATGATATGCGTGACTCGAATCTGCCTACCATCGATCCGGTCGATCCCTATACCCTCACCCCCGAGGAGGAACAACTCATCAACAAGCTGCACCGCTCTTTCACAATTTCTGAAAGATTGAAAAGGCATATGCGGATTTTCCTTGACTATGGACATTTGTTCAATATAAGGAATTCCAATCTGATGTATCATGCATCGGTGCCAATGCATCCCGACGGCCGGCTGAAGGACGTCGATGTGATGGGCACGAAGATGCACGGCAAAGCCCTGCTTGAAGGCATTGAAATGCTGATGCGGGCGGCATATACTCGCACCTCCGCCCCGGAAATCTGCGAATACGGCAGAGATTTTTACTGGTATCTATGGTGTGGACCCGATTCTCCATTGTTCGACAAGGGAAAAATGACCACCTTCGAAAGATATTTCATAGCCGACAAGACCACACATGAAGAACCGAAAGGAAATTATTTCACCCTTCGGGAAAAGGAGGAGATTTGTGACGCGATTCTGGATGAATTTGGAGTAACCGGAATCCACCGGCACATAATCAACGGTCATGTGCCTGTAAAGGTCGGGAAAGGTGAACAGCCCATAAAGGCCAACGGGAAGCTGATGGTGATCGACGGGGGGTTTGCCAAGGCCTACCATAATACCACGGGCATCGCAGGATATACTCTTGTCTACCACTCCCGTGGTTTCGTCCTCGTGCAGCATGAGCCATTCAGCTCGATGGAGACAGTGGTAAGGGAAGGAAGCGATATCGTCTCTACCACGCAGCTTGTGGAGCTCAGCGCAAACAGGATGAGAGTGCGTGACACGGATATAGGACGCGAATTGCAGAGCCAGATAGATGAATTGAAAAAACTGCTCTATGCCTACCGTCACGGCCTTATCGACACCCGCCGGTAGACTCCTCTGACAAAATGATATTATGCGCAGATTCCTTCATAACGAAAATGGCTTTGTAGAAAACAATGAATGGCTTCCGAATTGCTGGGTGAACGTGGAATGCCCGGATGAGGACGGCGTGAAATTCTTGACCGATGACCTGAATGTGCCTCACGCATTCCTTGAAAGCGTGGCCGACCTTGACGAAAGGCCGCACACCGACAGCGAGGGAAATTGGAGGCTCACAATCATCAGGATTCCCATGCGTTCCGAAGACGCACCAGGCACATACGTGACGCTGCCGCTTGGAATCATAATGAATGATGAGCTTATCATCACATTATGTTACGGATATACCGACATGATTCCCGATTTCATCGAGCATACTCGCGCCCGGGGTATCGACGTTTCCTCCGAGGCGGATTTTATACTGCGCCTGATATATTCATCGGCTTTCTGGTACCTCCGATACCTCCGGGAAATCAGCCTTCGACTCAAGAATTACACCAGTCAATTAGAAAAAAGCATTCGCAATAAGGATCTCCTTGAAATAATGAATCTGCAGGAGACTCTCGTTTTCTTCAACACTTCCATCAGGGGCAATGAGATGATTCTGGGTAAGATTCATCGTATTCATAAAGATAATTTCAATCAGGATCTGCTCGAAGACGTGGAAATAGAGCTTCAACAGGCTGACAACACCGTAAAAATATATACCGACATTCTGAGCAGCACGATGGATTCGTTTGCATCTGTGATCTCCAACAATGTCAACGACATAATGAAGAAAATGACGGGAGTTTCAATTGTGCTGATGATTCCTACCCTCGTGGCAAGTTTCTATGGGATGAACGTTGAGATAAATTATGGCAATAATCCGTATGCTTTCTGGCTGATTCTTTGTGGTTCGCTGGCTCTTTCCGTAATAGTCTACATCATTCTGCGCAAAATCCGTTGGCTATAGCCGTAACATCGCGGGGTGTGGGTGATGGAGTTACGGGTCTCAGCCTTAGTTTTACCCTCCCTGAAGATTACCATTGCAGCCGCCGTGCCTAAGAACACGACGGCTGCAATGCTTTGTCTTGATTCTTTTCTGAGCCGGTTCGGCCCGAGTGGATTCAATGTCTCGCCTGATATGGGTAAAGATTGATTATTCAGGATCTATCGCCCAGATAAGGTACATGGCTCCCCATGTGAATCCTGCACCGAAAGCGGTCATCACGATCCGGTCGCCTTTCTTGAGCTTATTCTTGAATTCATCAAGGCATAGCGGAATCGAGGCGGCAGATGTATTGCCGTAATGCTGGATATTCACCAGCGTCTTTTCGGCGGGAATCTTGATTCTTCCTCCTACGGCTTCGATGATTCGGAGATTGGCCTGATGAGGCACAAACCAGTCGACTGAATCAATGTCAAGATGATTGCGCTCCATTACGGTCTGCGATGAGCGCAACATATCCTGCACGGCATTCTTATAGACCACGCGCCCCTCCTGGAAGATGTAATGCTCACCGTTGTCGAGGGTCTCCTGACTTGCCGGGCGGGCAGAGCCTCCCGCTTTCATCAGAAGATGAGGCAACCCGGAGCCGTCGACGTGGAATTCGCCGTCGATTATTCCTACAGGCTCATCGGTAGGCTCCACAAGCACTGCCGCCGCTGCATCGCCGAACAATGGGCAGGTGGCCCGGTCGGAGTAGTTGACCATGCTCGACATCTTCTCCGTGCATACTACAAGCACCTTCTTGTAGAGGCCTGCCTCCACATATGCTCTCGCCGACTGCAGGGCAACTATGAATCCGGCACATGCGGCCTGGATGTCGTAGCCATATGCCTTTTTAAGCCCGGTTTCATGGATTATGATCGATGCTGTGGAAGGAAACCGGTAATCGGGATTCGATGTGGCACAGAGCACGAGTTCGATCTCGTCCTTTGCAATACCTTTCTCGGAAAGCAGCTTCTCCACGCATTTAGCGCCCATGAAGCTCGATCCTTTATCGACATCCTTCAGAATCCGACGCTCCTTGATACCGACGCGCGTTGTGATCCACTCGTCGTTGGTATCCACCATCTTCGAGATTGCATCGTTATCGAGGATCTCCTCGGGAACGTATGAGGCTATTCCGCTGATTTTTGCGTTTGGCATAGTGATGTTATTAAATTTCGCGTGCCCCGCCCCTTGACTATGACAGGACTTTCGCCGCTGACCGGCATTCAATGTAGTGCCTGGCCCTCGGCTTCCCGGTTGCCGAATTATTTTTCAATAACCTGACGGCCACGGTAATATCCGCACTCGGGGCAGATGGTATGATATACATGCCATGCGCCGCAATTCGGGCAGAGTGCGATGGTCGGGATAAGTGCCTTGTCGTGGGTACGACGTTTTGCTGTACGCGTATGTGATTGTCTGCGTTTAGGATGTGCCATTTTTCTTTATTTTTTATTGTTTTATTTTATTCTTTAATCTTCGGCCATGTCGTTGATGGCTTCTTCCGTGGCCTCTTCACGTACCTGTTCGGCCTCGTCGGAGTCGTTGCCGCGGTGCTTGCGCAGTGCGTCGAGCATCGCCCGGTTGCATTTGCCCGGAGCATGCACATGACGCAACGGTATGGTCAGAAGTATGGTATCGTAAAGCATATAAGCCACATTGAGATAGCTGTTGCTGTAGGGTATCACAAGCAGATTGTCGGCTCCGTCGTCGTAATTTTCTCCGTATTTCACGGTGACGCGATAATCCGTATCTACCTCATGATCCATCGGGTCGAGGCAACGGTCGCACGGAATCTGGAGCATCCCGGAGCAATGGAACACGCATTCGTAGCGGTCCTGACGCTTCTCCATATCCATGTGCACATGGATGTCGGAGCTAAGGATGTCGTGGTTCTCCATATTCTCGAAGAATTGCTTCCCTATCTCAAAATCCTGCTCATAATGCCCGTCACCTCTCGATGCAAGCTCTACTTTATAGGCCGTGAATTTTCCCACTTTATTCAATTTTTTGTAGTTTCACAGCTGACTTGGCCTACGGCTCGCCAGCTGTGCAGGTACCTCCGAGGGGAATCGAACCCCTATCTAAAGTTTAGGAAACTTCTATTCTATCCGTTGAAC
>DAAI01000034.1 GCA_001701105.1 Bacteroidales bacterium GP1 | reverse complement strand
GCGGTAGCAGTCCTGAAGGCCGAACCATATTGATTCAAGGCTGTAGGTCCATAGGCCGTCGACAAACTGATTCTCCCACGTATGGGATCCTTGCGCCACGGGTCTATGGTCGTCGGGATTGATGAGCACGGCTTTTATTCTCGTCGAGCCGAACTCGATGCCGAGGATCGCGCGACCCTCGGCTATCATTTTCTTATTATCGGTCGCCATGGCTTAGCAAAGCGATTTATTAAGCATGTAGTACACTTCATTATAGCGCATCTCACGCTTGAACTCCGGCATTGTGGTGTCTTTGTTGATATGAAGCATCTCAATGCCTGCGATTTCAGCATAATCCTCCCAGTATTCCGGGGTCACATCACCTGCAGGCCCATATGCTGGAAGTANNTGGGTTCCACCGGCCATAATCCATGCTCCGGCACCCACTTCAAAATTAGGCATCGGAATCCAGAGGGCGGAAGCTACGGGGAGCATCGGCAGCGGTTTCGGCTCGATGCACTTCACGTCGTTCACGATAAGGCGGAACCGGTTGCCCATATCGACTACGGTTGCGGTAACGCCATCGGCGGGCTTGGAAGTAAATACGAGACGCGCTGTCTTGGCCTTGCGGATGCCTATTCCGAGGAAATGCACTTCCAGACGCGGTTTCTGCGCTGCGATGAGCGGACATACTTCCAGCATATGGGCCTGCAGGATCGAGCTTTGGCCATCGCGGTTGAAATTCAAGGTATAGTCCTCCAGGAATGAGCAGCCGCCGGGCAGCCCCTGGGTCATTACCCAGAGAGTGCGGTAGAGGGCAGCCGATTTCCAGTCGCCTTCAGCTCCGAAGCCTATACCCTCGGCCATGAGCCTCTGCGAGGCAAGACCCGGAATCTGGTCGAATCCCACGAACATCGGATCGTTGACATCGGCCGAGCCGAGGTCGTCGAAATTGGTTGTGAAGGCCTTTGCATTCATATCCTTCAGGCAGGCGCGGAGGGTTAGCTCGGCCTTGGCGGCATTCCATACGGATTTGTAGCCATCCGTGCCGGGAGTCTTACAATCCTCTGCCACATCATAGAGCCGATGATACTCGGCCACGAGCTCATCGACCTGAGCGTCCGTGATCTGCTTGCCATATTCCATCAGGGTGCTTACCGGACAATAGTCTACATGGTATCCCATGCGCATCTCGGCATCGACCTTGTCGCCGTCGGTGACAGCTACATTATTCATCTGGTCGCCGAATCGGATTACGCGCATATCCTGTGCATCGGCCCAGCCTGCGCAGACACGGCTCCAGACTGCTATCTGATCCTGAGTGGCGNNCTGCCAGTAGCCGACAACAACCTTGCGGCGAACCCGCATACGCGCGCAGATATGACCGAACTCACGGTCGCCATGAGCGCTCTGGTTTAGGTTCATGAAATCCATGTCCATCGTATCCCATGGAATTTCGGCATTGTATTGAGTGTGAAGATGGAGCAAGGGTTTGCGGAGTTGCTGGAGTCCGTGAATCCACATCTTGGCCGGAGAGAAGGTGTGCATCCATGTTATCAGGCCCACACACTTGTTATCGTTGCTGGCCGCGCTCATGATGTCGCTTACCTCGCGGCTTGAGTTGGCAGTGCCTTTGTAGACCACCTTTATGGGCAGACGTCCTGAATTGTTAAGCCCCTCCACCATTTCTTTGGAATGAGCGTCGACTTTCACAACGGCATCGCCTCCGTAAAGGAGCTGGGCGCCGGTTACCCACCATATTTCGAGATTTTCAAATGCCATAACTGAGGATTTTTGAATTGGATTTTTTGAATTGAGAGATTATTTCTGGCCGTAATATGAGTTGGGGCCATGCTTGCGGTTGTAATGCTTTTCGATGAGAAGCGGGTTCATCGTGAGGGCCGGGTTCACTGCGAAGGCGATGGAAGCCATCTTGGCCACCTGTTCCATCACCACGGCGTTGTGCACGGCATCCATAGGGTTCTTGCCCCATGCGAAGGGACCGTGGTTTTTCACCAGCACTCCGGGAGTATGCATGGGATTCATCCCGTCGAAACGGCGCACGATTACATTGCCGGTCTCAAGTTCATAATCGCCCTCCACTTCCTCGCGGGTCATATCGGGGGTGCATGGAATGGCGTTATGAAAGTAATCGGCGTGCGTGGTGCCGATGTTTGGGAGGTCGATTCCGGCCTGCGCCCATGCCGTGGCATATGTGGAATGCGTATGCACCACGCCCCCGATTTCGGGGAATGCGCGGTAGATGGCGAGATGAGTGGGGGTATCGCTCGACGGGCGAAGATTTCCCTCCACCACAGCCCCGGTGGCAAGGTCGACAACAACCATGTCGTCGGGTTTCATATCATCATAACTCACGCCGCTCGGCTTGATCACAACAAGCCCCTTTTCACGGTCGATACCGGAGACATTTCCCCATGTAAAGATCACGAGGCCGTGCTTCACAAGCTCAAGATTTGCGTGGCAAACTTCTTTTTTCAAGTCTTCGAGCATGATTGAAATGTATTAAAAATCAGAGTTTGAATCGGGGGTCCTTACTGTAGATAGTCTGGTTGAAATGATAGAGGGCGGCGCCTCGGCGCGATGTCTGCTTGTCGATTTCGCCGGTGGGTTCGATGCACATCGTCTCCTGCACGCGTTTTCTGAAATTACGTTTGTCAAGCGTCCGGCCCCACACAATCTCGTAGAGCGACTGGAGTTGGGAGAGCGTGAATTGAGGAGGCAGCAGACTAAAGGCCACCGGCTGCGTTTCAAATTTCACACGCATCAGCTCAAGCGAGCGACGGATCATGTCGGGATGGTCGAATCCCAGCTCCGGAATCTCATCGAGCGGAATCCACATGGCCTCGTGCTCGCTTACGCGTTCACGGTCCTGCTCGTTGAAGTTGATTAGCGCGTAATATGCCACCGAGACTACCCTTGCTCCCGGGTCACGGTCAATATCGCCGAATGCTCCCACCTGCTCCATATAGATGTTGTCAAGACCTGTTAGCTCTTTCAACACGCGGCGCGCCGCCATGTCGAGGCTTTCATCAGGCCTTACGAAGCCTCCGAAAAGACTCCATTTTCCTTGCTCGGGCGCGAATGAGCGACGCCCGAGCAGGAGATTGAGCTTCCCGCCGTTAAGGCCGAACACTACACAGTCAACGCTTACAAAATAGCGCTGGTTGGATTCATAGAATTTCGTCATATCAGCGGGGGAGTTCGGAATTTTTCGTATCCGGGAATTACCAGAAATACCAATAGAAAGCGGCGGTGATCCCGAGGATAATCACTGAGTTGATCACATCCCAAGCGTTCCAGCTGGCGCGGGTTGCGGCACGCTGAGCGGGAGTCGAGGTGCCGAACACCAATCCTTCGATTTGCTTCGGGTCGGGAGCCTTGGTACAGAGGCTCACCACTATCACCACAACCACGCAGAACAACAACATCCAGCCGCAGAAGAAGAGCCAGTTCATGTCATAGAACAGATACTTGAAGATGTTATGATGAGCCTGGTCGGCCGGAACAACTGAATACCAGATTTTGGCGCTCAGACGGGTAAGACCGATTGTAAGGCCGGCGATAAGGCCCCACATTCCCCCCTTTGCTGATGCGCGTTTCCAGCATACTCCCATCAGGAAGGCGGCGGCGATACCCGGGGCAAGCACTGATTGCACGTCCTGCAGATAGAGATAAAGCACATCGCCCACCGAGCGCATCACCGGAATCCAGAGGATGCCGAGGATCACGATCACGACAGTGGCCGCCTGCCCGATCTTTACGAGCTTCTTCTGCGGAGTCTTAGGAGCGAAACGCTGGTAGAAATCTATGGTGAAAAGGGCTGCCGAGGAGTTGAAGAGCGACGCAAGGCTCGACATCAGGGCTGCGAGGATGCCACATACTATAAGACCTTTCACACCGGCCGGCAGCAGCTTGGCCACAAGAGTCGGGAAAGCTGCGTCGGAATTGGGAAGACCATTGGGCAACAGCGGCAGGAACGACCCCATCTTCTGATGCAGGGCAAAAGCGATCATACCGGGGATCAGGAACAGGAATACGGGCAAGAGCTTCAGATAGGCGCCGAATATCGTACCCCGACGCGCCTCCTTCTCATTCTTTCCTGAGAGCACGCGCTGCACGATGAACTGGTCGGTACACCAATACCAGAAGCCAATCACGGCTGAGCCGATGAGCGCGCCGAGCCAGGGATATTGAGCGTCGTTGTTGTTACGGATAAGATTGGTCATCGTATCGCCGTATTCGTTCACCTCCACGGCGGAGCATATGCGCATCATTTCGTCCCAGCCGCCGAGCTCCTTGAGACCGAGCACAAGGATAATCACGGAGCCAAGCAGAAGAATCGGAGTCTGCAGCACGGAGGTATAGAGCACAGATTTCATACCGCCGAAGATAGTATAGAGAGCCGTGAGGAGCACCAGGCCGATTGCCGCGATCCAGAAGAAGTCGATGCCCCAGAGCGTATCGATTCCGAACACTTGCTGGAATACGAGGCCGCCGGCATATACCGTTACGGCCACTTTGGTGAGCACATAGCTGATAAGGGAGATTACGGAGAGGATGGAGCGGGATGCCGGGTTGTAACGACGTTCAAGGAATTCCGGCATCGTTATTACCATCGCACGGCTATAGAAGGGCACGAACACCCAGCCGAGGAGAAGGATCATCCACCCTTGGATTTCCCAATGGGCCATCGCCATACCGCTGGAGGCTCCCGAGCCGGCAAGGCCTATGAGATGCTCCGAACCGATATTCGAAGCGAATATTGAAGCACCGATAGCTATCCATGTGGCGTCCTTGCCTCCAAGGAAGTAGTCGTTGGCGTTGGCCTGCTTCTGGCGCATCACCCAGAGGATGATGCCGATGAGGGCCACGAAGAAGATTGCTACTACAATCCAGTCTAATACTGCCATAATGTCTGGTTAGTTTTGTTATGTTAGTTCAGAGTTATTTCTCCACGGTGAATTTGAAGATTGTATTGCTCTTGTAAGTCTGGTCGGGACGCAGAAGGGTGCTTGGCCAGTTGGCCTTGTTGGGAGAATCGGGATAATGCTGCGTCTCGAGGCATATGCCGGCGCGGGAATTATAGGTGATGTTGTGCTTGCCTGTCACTGTGCCGTCGAGGAAATTACCGCTGTAGACCTGTATGCCGGGTTCATCGGAATATACGGTGAGCATAATTCCGGTGGACGGGCAGAGAAGTGTGGCAGCCGGCTTGGTGATGTCGTTTTCAGTATCGAGCACCCAATTGTGATCGTAGCCGTTGCCGTTTTTGATCTGGTCGTACTCCACTTTGTCGATTTCAGCCCCTACTACCTTTGCCTGAGTGAAATCCATCGGAGTGCCTGCCACGGGGAGGATGTCGCCGGTGGTCATGAATGTAGAGTCCACGGGAGTGAAACGCGAAGCGTTAACGGTAAGCACGTTATCGGTGATAGGAGATGTCGGATCGCCACTCAGGTTGAAATATGAATGGTTGGTCATATTGATCACGGTAGGCTTGTCGGTAGTGGCGCTGTAGGCTATGGCAAGGGAGTTGTCGGCGCGGAGCGTATAAGCCACTTCTGCATTCACGTTGCCCGGGAAGCCGTTGTCGCCGTCGGGCGAAAGGATTGCGAGCACAAGAGTGGAATCCGTGGCCTCCTTCACATCATATACCTGATATTGCCAGCCTGAAGGGCCTCCGTGCAGGCAATGTCCGAAGTTATTCTGCGGGAGCTGATAGTCCGTGCCGTCGATAGTGATTTTTCCCTGGTTGATGCGGTTGGCGTAACGTCCGATGGCTGCTCCGAAATCGGAAGCGTTGACATCGGGTAGGTAGGCTCCTATTGAATCGAACCCAAGAACCACATCCTTATATTCACCGTTACGGTCGGGCACCATGATCGAGACGATGCGTCCGCCGAAATTAGTGATGCATACTTCCATGCCATTGGCGTTGGTGAGTGTGTAGAGCGCAGTTTTTTTACCATTTACTTCGCTTACGAATTTTTCAGGATCAAGCCCCGACTTGGTCAGAGAATTATCGGCAGTCTTGCCGCCGCTGCACGATATCAGAAAGGCAATTCCTGCTGTGGCGAGGAATGCGTGAAGATTGCGTTTCATGAGTCAGGTTAGTTGAAAGTTTTTATATTAGGTTAGTTACTACCGCTTTAATGGAAATCACACTGCTTTTTTAAAGTGAGGTCTGGTTGGTTGGAACCTGCGCTTTAATTTGGATGTAAAATTAACACTAATTTTTACTTTTCACAACCCTATTTTTTATGTTTTACAACATATTTTTCTCTCCTTCCCGAAAAAATTGTCCTCCCGAGCCTTATTAATCCGGTTAGGCTCGGGAGGATATTGATTTCAACCTCTGGCGGGAGTTATTTGGTCGGCGTGGCGGTGGCATCTTCCGCCGGGCGCGGGATGCCGTCCTTTTTGCACCGCTGGGTCATTTTCTTTATGCGCGCCGTGGTTTCGGGATGGGAGGAGAACATTTTGGTGATGTAGTTGGATGATGCGCCTCCTTGACCTTCGAGCTTCTGCAATTTCTCAAATGCCATTACCATTCCCCAAGGATTTTTACCATTGCTCTTCAGGAAATCATAGCCGCAATTGTCGGCTTCTTCCTCTTGTTTGCGAGAATATTTTGCATTTAGGAGAGATTCACCTAATGTGCCGAGCTGGGATTCGGTCAGGGTTGCGACCACTCCCCCGGAAGAAGCTATCACATCGCGCAGTCCGCTCGTGACGAGGCTTTGCTGGAAAGCCTTGCGCGAATGATGCTTCATGACATGCCCTATCTCATGGCCGATGATGCCCATCAGCTCATCGTCGTTCATTATGTCCATCAACGAGGAGAATACACGCACGCTTCCATCGGGGCAGGCGAAAGCGTTAATATCCTTTACATTATATACTTTGAAATTCAAAGGAATCCCATCGGCTGATGTCACCCCCTCTGTGAGCTTCCTGAGGCGTTTGGTGTATTCGCTGTTTTCCGGCATTACGGGGTTCTTCTTGTCCATGGCCGCAACTGATTCCTTTACATACTCGGCCATCTGTGCATCGCTCACCGTAAGGGCTTGAACCCCTTTTATAGCTCCCTGGGCCACTTTCCCCCAATTAATCTGAGCCGTTGCCGGCGCAGATATAATCAGCGAGGCCATCACGGCCAGCATAATCTTGCATATCTTCATATCATTAAGTGTTGTTTTATTTTTATTTTATTTTTATTAGAGGCCTCGCAAAGCCTTGAGTAAACAGGAATAAAATCATACTGACGTACGTTTCATTAAAAAAGCGGGTCATTACATCTGCAAAATTATAAAATGAATCTAATATGGCCAAATCAAATACTCCGGGAGCGGGCAAGATTATCCTTATGATCCTTCTCGTGCTTGTAGCTATGGCGGCCTATGGTTGCGCTATTGCTTTATATGGGATGACATTAGTGGATTGGCGCGTTCCTGTGATCGCAGGAGCCGGAGGGGCGGCGATTACCGGGGTAGTATTAGGGAATAAATGGAACTTCCTGACAAGAAGCCATTCATATCCTCTGAATTTCTGCGTTCATTTTTTCTTCACGGCCGGAATCTGCATTGCGTTGCTGCTTGGCCTCAATTTCTGGGGAGCCTCCGACTCTGGAGGGCATAAGGAAATGGCCGTGATAGTGAGAAAGTACTCAGAAACCCGTCATCGTTCAAAGAGAGTGGGTCGCCGATATGTTGCGCAGGGAGAACCTTATAAAGCATATTATGCGGAAATAGCCTTCGCCGACGGGCGCCACAAGACTATGGGAGTCAGCGTATCGCGCTATAGGGGGATGCATCAGGGAGATTCGATTCCGGTCACAATTAAAAAAGGAGTGTTTGGTTGGCCGGTGATTAAGTATGGTCCGGCCTCCCCGGCTTCCACCTCGCCGAGAGGCGCAAAAAAGCGCAAAAGATCACATACTTTCCGAGGAGTTGCGCATGAATTAAAATGTAATCTGACATATTCTTCAAAATTGTTTCAATTTAATTTTTATATTCGGGATAATCCCCGACGTATGCAGTATTTTCCCGATAAAAAATTGTTTTATTTGATAAAATTAAATATCTTTGTGGTAAGTATAAGATAACTGAATTAAAATTTTTTAAATTAATATTATTGGTATAGATGTATACTCTTTGATTCAAACCGGATATATCTTCAAATTAATATAGCCCCGGCAAATTCAATAGAGTTAATAACCACCATACCAAATTAATAATTATGAAAACTTGGCTTCTCTTTATTTTCTTGTTCATTTTCAATCTAACTGGACAAGCGCGGCAAACAAGGCTTATTGTTTCAACAGATATTGGAGGTTCAGACCCCGATGATCAGGAATCGTTGGTGCATCTTTTGACATCACTTGATCAAGTTGATCTCGAAGGTGTGATATTTCAACATGCTTGGGTTCCTATTAATGTAGGTGATGAAATTAAGGTTGTGGATAAAATTCTCACAGCTTATAAAAAAACATGGGATAATCTTAATGTCCATTCCAAAGGATTTCCAAAGGAAGAAACGATTCGTGAGAAGTTAAAGTATGGACAACGTACTGCCGGAATGAAAGGAGTCGGGGAGGGAATGGATACGCCGGGCTCGGAACATATTATTAAAATTGTCGATATGCCTGACGAAAGACCGGTATGGATTGCTGCTTGGTCAGGACTTAACACTCTTGCGCAAGCATTATGGAAAGTAAAGAATTCAAGATCATCAGATGAAGTGGCTCAGTTTATAAGCAAAATAAGGGTATATGATGTTCTTGGGCAAGATGATGCAGGTGCATGGATTGTAACAAATTTTCCGGATCTGTTATATATCAGAAATAAAGAAATATATGGGTGGGGACCAGATGACAATTGGATAAAAGAGAATGTTCAGAATAGAGGTTTGTTGGGGTTGGAATACCCTGATAGAATTTGGGCATCGGAAGGAGATTCCCCATCGTTTATGTATGTTCTTGAAAACGGCCTTAATTTCCCTGAACATATAGATTGGGGAGGCTGGGGAGGCCGTTTTGATGCAGATCCGGTTGCGAATGTAAGATCGATGGACTGGGTTAAAAAGAGTGGACTTGATGAAACGATATATGATCCTTATTATATGATTGGCAGTTCTTCGGAGGGATGCTCAGCAATCAATAGATGGCGGACTGATATTCTCAATGATTTTGCAGCAAGAATGCAATGGTCAACTTGTTCAAATTACAATGAAGCAAATCATCATCCTATCATTAAATACAAAAATGATTCATCTAAGGAAGCGGTATATTTATCGGCTAAACCGGGAGAAACATTGCGCCTTGATGTTGATGGAAGTTATGATCCGGATGGAAACTCTTTGTCTTATCAATGGATTTATTATCAGGAACCAAGCACATATAAAAATGAAATAGACCTGAAAACAAATGATTCAAAGGTGAGTTTCATAATACCTGAAGATGCAGGTAATTCTATTCTACACATAATTTTACGTTTAACAGATAATGGAACTCCTGCCCTATCTTCATATAAAAGATTTATTATCCATGTGGTCTGTTGAATAGTTACTGAGAATACCCGTCTGTTTCCAATGCGATAGATCAATCAGAAGATAATAGCCGCTGCGAATACTTTCACTTTAATTTTTTCTCGCCAAGGAAGTTTTGATATCTTAATAGCGTATTTTGAGTACAATGGAACATCGTCCGCGGATTACTGACCGGATATTGTCAGAAAAATTGGATGCTAAAGGTGCCGTGTTGATTAGTGGCCCAAAATGGTGTGGCAAGACTACCACGGCAGAGCAAAAAGCGCGTAGTGTAATTTATATGAGCCAGCCGGATTATCAAGCCAATAACATTGAACCGGCAAAAATTGATCCCGGATTATTACTGGAAGGAGAGCCTCCAATATTAATGGATGAATGGCTGATAGCCCCACATAATAAGAATTGGGGGTTTCATAGGAACTCCGCGGCTGTCGATTTACGTTGCCAAATTGTTTCAGAATGATTCGCCGGAGATGTAAAAACAATGATGAAAAAATCGCTTTTTATAACGAGTGTTATTGCTTTTGAAATTAGTGTTTTACAGTGGTTAAACAAGAAGGATATGATTAAAAATGCCTTATGTTTTTGACTAAATCATCACAAAAACTATGAAATTCAGGACGGAATATGAACCGCGGCAGGCCGAGGCGATGCTTGATCCGGATAGTGGAATTGTGTTGTTAGGCTCATGCTTCTCCGACTCCATCGGAGGGAGGATGCGCGATTGTCAATGGGAGGCAAGCGTGAATACCTGCGGCGTCCTTTACAATCCGGCCTCCATCGCAAATATCCTTGACCTTGCATTGGAACTCAATCCGGCAATCCTCACCGACGCTATACTCGGGAGCCTCTCATTCCGCGATGAGCTTTGCGAGACATGGCTGATGGATTCATCGGCTACCGCCGGAACACCGGAAGCGACAGAGTTGAAAATCCGCAGTGCGCTCGTAAATTTGCAAAACGCGCTCTCGACCGCGCAGGCGCTCATCGTCACTTTCGGAACGGCATGGATTTATGAATTGGCCGATCGTATAGGCTATGTTGTTTCAAATTGCCATAAATACCCGGCATCTTCATTCCGCCGGCGCCGACTTACTGTTGAGGAAATAGTGATGCGCTGGAAGGGATTGGCCGAAAGCTTGCGCTGCCGTTATCCTGATCTGCGCATTATCTTCACAGTCAGTCCGATCCGTCATCTTAAAGATGGTATGGAAGGTAATGCTCGTTCTAAAGCAGTATTATTGCTTGCCTGCGAAGAGATATGCAATCAACTGCCATATGCCGAGTACTTTCCGGCCTTTGAAATCCTATACGATGACTTGCGCGATTATCGCTTCTATGCCGACGACCTCATCCACCCTTCGCGGCAGGCAGTGGAATATATCTGGACAAAATTTTGCGACCGCTATCTCACTCCGGCCTCACGTCAGCTGATAGCCCGTAGGGAAAAAGCACTAAAGGCCACCCTCCACCGTCCTATCATCTCAATTTGAAAATAGGAAACCCGGCGAATCGCTCGCCGGGCTAAATGATTATGCGGATATGTCTATCGTTTGAGGGACGTATAGAAATGCTGAGCCCATTCCTGGCGCTTGGGCGTTGCCATGATCACCGTGGTGAGCTGCTGGTCGTTGACAGGAAGGATGATTACAGTCACTTCGTGCTCCTCGAGCATTCCGGATGCTTTGGCGCCTTTCACTCCGTCGACAGTGACGCGCTCCACTTTCGCATCCTTAAGTTCATAGCGTTTAACATAACTGCGGGCCTTCTCATATGCAATCTTCTGGTTGCCCCCGCGGAATTCTTCATTTTCCATAGAAATTCCGAATGAACCGTCGGGGTATTTAACCACGATCTTTGAGCCTTTGTCGACAAGCGAGCCGGCCGGAATCTCGAAATTGAAACCGGCATAGTTGAGAGGAATGTACCAATTGGCCGATTCAAGAGCTTTCTGTTCTTCCGGGGAGACGGTCGGCGTCTGGGCATTGACCGGGATTGCGAGGGCAGCGAGGATGGCAAGGGCTGCGATTGTTATCAGTTTTTTCATTACTTTTGATTATTTCATTGTTCTATTAATTCTGAACTCGTCGGGGTTTGCGGGGGCAGATGCAGAAACAGGGCAGAGTTTTCCGCAATGATTTCACGAAGGTTTCTGCCGCAGGCGATCGAGAGGTCGAGGATCACTTTCTCGATGGGTTTGTCGCTTTCATCGGTTTCAGCGAGGATGCGCTCCGGGGGTGTCTCCGCAAGGGAGGCTTCATTGAAGATTGCGCCATAGGATAGATAACACCCGGCACGCAATAACTGCGAAGCGCTCCCCGGTTTACGCCTGAATCCGTGGATCACCCATGGCTGCGTAGGCTTCAGGTCGCGCCGCAGGCCGCAGATCACATCATCGGCCTTAACGCAATGAACTATCATCGGCTTCTTCAGGGCTTCCGACATTTCAATCTGGCGGCGGAATATCTGAAGCTGGCGGTACATCATACCGCCCCGACCGGAGAGGTCGACCCCGCATTCTCCCACCGCCACAACCTGCGGCAATCGCAACAGCTCCTCGAGGCGTTGCCACATCTCATCCGGGATTTCCGAGATAGTGTCGTATGGATGAATGCCGGCGCTATAAAGTTGGCCGTCGGCAATCTCGACAGCCACCCCCTCGCTGCGGGGCGAAGCATCGATCACGGCTAATGGTTGGGGTGCCGGGTGATGGGTGTGAATATCAAGTATCATATTATGCGGAATCAATAGAAAAACAATTAAAAAGGTAAAATTTCTTTTGTGAGGGATGAAATTATTTTTTTACATCCGGAGTTTGTCTTGGGGGCGGCACGGGGTCGTAGCCTGATCCTCCCCAAGGATGGCAGCGGCAGATCCGTCGGGCGGCAAGCACCGAGCCACGCACCACCCCATGCTGCCTCAGCGCCTCAAGCGCATACTCCGAGCAGGTGGGCGTATAGCGGCATGAGGGTGGAAAGAGCGGAGAGATGCAAACGCGATAGAAATGCACCGGCAGGAGGGCCGTCTCTATTACTATTCCGCGCAGCTTTCCTCGCCGGATGTCGTGATTTTTATCCATAGCTTTTCCATTAGTTTGTCAACGGCCTTGCAAATCTCCGCGTAGGAAGAATTGTCATTATGGATGTAAAGGATGGCGAGGTTAATGGTTTTACCCGGATTCCCTATGCTCCACGTTTTAAGGGCCGGAAGAGCGCGTATACGCACCGCCTCGCGGATCCTCCGGCGCATCAGCACGCGGTCTACAGCGTGGCGACGCTTCTTTTTACCCACCATCACCATAATCTGAACCGGGTCAACCCTCGGGGGAAGCCCCGTGCGGAAGGAAGAAGCTATCGAAGCGGTATCGGCCACACGCCATACCATCCTCAGCGGATGGCTGAAGATGCTTTTCCCATGCTTGAACAGAGCATCGACAATAGTGGTATGCCGGAGGTGATACCTCTTGCCGAAACCGAAAGATGCAGTCTGATTATTCTTCTTATTTCCCACTTCCATATTCGCACTCTTTCCGCTTTTCTATATAATTTCCGCTCCGACTGCGCCGCCTTCATTTTGATTTCGGACGGTTGTTGCGGAGAAAAGCAATGCAAAGTTAATGAGAATTATCTCAAAAGCCATTATAATTTTTGATTTATTATGAAAAGCTGAACACAAACCGAGCTGCTAACCGAGGAAACAGCCGTAGCGTATCATCTTTGAAACTATAATCCGAATCATAAATAATGCTCTAAAATTTCAAGAAAATGCTCACGCTAAGAAAAATCGGGGGAGCCGACAGTTACGAGCAACGGCGAGGGAAAACCTGATATCTTAACTGCGGAGGAAGTTGAACAATCATTATATTATAAGAGGGTTGAATGCTATATCCATTCAATCATATTGATTTTGGAGAATAAAAAGAGGCGCGTCTAATCGACGAACCTCTCTTTAGTGATGAAAGAATCACAAATTTGCTTTGGACCCGGGTCAATCTTCACCTGCCGTAAGGCAGCATTCAGGGTTTTTAATAGTCTATCCAAGTAAAATCAATCAATCATATCAACTTAAAAGAAGCTAAGGCTGTGTCTACACAGCATATGAGGCAATAGTAAAATGTCGCATTAATCATTATAATAAGCAACAGGAGTAATTGATTATTATTGTTTATGGTGACAAAATTACAAATAATATTTTTAATATCCAAATACGAATCTAATTTAATTTAAAAAAATGATGTTCATTTGTAAAGAAACGATAAATATAAAGTATACAAAATGCTACAAATATCCCACAAAATACGTTACGGAATAAAGTCGACAATATACTAATGTCGGGATATAAGTGCCGGACCCCCTAATAATAAGGATTAGCGTTTAATTTAGTTTCTGCGGCAAATCAAAGCTCACCCGAAAATAAAAATATGGCTGCCTTTGTGAAGCAGCCATCCATATTTACATTGTTTTGATATTCAATAGTGTATTACTTGAGTGCATCGGGATTAAGGGCTCCGAAGGGGGCATTGCTGTTTAGTTCCGTAGTGGCACGTTTGACAAGTTGCTCCACATCCAGATGCTTCTCAAGGGTTTTCAAAGCCGTTGCGTCAAGCGGTGGATATGAGGCATATTTCTCCTCATCGCGGGGCTCGACGCGCTTGATTTGCGCGCTATCAAGGAATCTCATTTTGCCTCCATCGGGAAATGTCTTTTTCAGATAATCGCGGATCTCACTTTCGATGGTGTCCTTACCGACGTATAGACGATAGCTTGACGATGTGCCGAAGCTAATGATATATAAATCTTTATTTGTCTGCATGGTTAGAATGGTTTTTAGTATATAATTCTAACGCCGTGCGAGATGCAAAGTTCATTTTCTGTTGTCGAGATTCCGGCGCAGGTCGTCAGGGGATATGCGGGAGATGGGAGAATCCCTTAGCATCGACCTCACATCCGAGTCAGCCTGGGGAATTCGTCCCTCCCCTATCGCTATGGCCGTCTCTGCGGAGCGGAACTCCGGGAGAACGGTTTCAGGGCTTGAATTAAGCGGACAGACCCGGACGCAACGGTCGCAGCCGACGACAGTTGATTGTCCGGCCTCGGTTGCCATCGCCAGCCTTGCTTCCGCCGACACCCAGGGTCCGCGATGTTCGATTGTGAGGTAGCTTATGCAGTGGCGGCAATCAATGTGTCCGGCACGCAGCGCTCCGGTAGGGCAAGATTCCTTACACGCTCCGCAATGCAGGCATTCTCCGCCGGAGGGTGAGTCGGGAGTATATGCCCGGTCGGTAAGAATTTCGGTTAAGAATACTTCCCCTCCCGTGCCCGGTACGATCAATGCTCCATTGTCGCCGACATATCCTGTTCCGGCTTTTACTGCCCAGAAGCGTTCAGGCAATGGAGCGGAATCTATGCAGATGCGCCATTTGCCGTCGAAGGCCGCGACAATCGGCCTGAGTCGCGATTTTATAACCTTGTGGTAGTCCTTGCCGCGCGCATATGCTGAAATCCCCCGTGGCGGAATTTCTCCTTCCGTAAGGCCGTAGGGGTAAGCAAGCGATATTATGGTCTTTACCTCCGGCAAGACATTTTCCGGGTGTTTCCTTAATTCTGCGTGTCGCGCCATCCATGTCATCCCGGCATTATTACCCTCTACGAGCCATCTCTCGTAGTCGGCGTTCACCGTGTCAGGCACGGGTGCTGCTTCAGCGAAACCGACGGCTATGGCTCCGGTTTCCAATAAAATATGTCGCAGGCATTCTTTTTCCGGCATGGAGAGGGATTGCTATTCCTTTCGTCCGAAATCGGCGGGCACTTCCCCCCATCGGTCGGTGTCCCATTTCAGCACTTTTGCGGAATAATGGTGCGTATTCAGCCAGCCGAGGGCGCGTTCAAGGAGGCGGAACACAGGCTCTGTCGAGGCATCGCGCTTGAGCTGAGTCTTGACTTTTTTATTGCGTACCCATGCCATCCCCGATATTGAATCGGAATAAATGGTATGTGTCTCTCCTTTCCGGGCCATGAGGGCGAGGGCATGGACAATCGCAAGAAACTCCCCTATATTGTTTGTGCCTTTTTTGAATGGCCCTACCCGGAAAATCTCACGCCCGGTCATTAATTCCACGCCCCGGTACTCCATCACTCCGGGATTGCCGAGGCATGAGGCATCCACAGCCCAACCGTTAAGGTCGATTTCAGGAAATTGGAAGTAATCTGTGTCGGGGGTGCCGGAATTTCCGGAGGAGACGAGCCTGTCGGTCGATTTCTTCAGCAACGCCCCCAATTCGTTGCTATCGGCCCGCGCTGTGGCTTTGCGGTAGGCCTCGGTGGCTTCTTCGGCCGTGGAAAAACTCTTCAACGACGCTCCCTCATATCCGTCCACTTGCTCAAGGGCATCATTATAATCCACATATACCCCCGGATTGTGCCCTTTAAAGACTACGAAGAATTGTTTTGAATAATTCATCGGTCCAAAGGTTTAGGGTCGCCGTGGTATTCTTCACGGAAATCATAATTGCGGCGAAGTGTGTCGAACTCTCCCGGATTGACCTTAAGGGACTCGGAGTCCTCTGCCGGGTCGTAGGAATTAAGGATTCCGAGAGGTGTAATCACTTTATCTTCTGAAGGAGCATATGGGGGGCAAAGCCCCGATTTATCTACATTAATGCCGAATTTTTTCTCCACGGCCTCAAGCACCATCCGTGTAGCGCGTTCCTTTCCCTGCCGCGAATATCCGGCTATATGGAATGTACCGTAATCCACAAGCGATAGCAACTCACGGTCAAGGTCGGGTTCTCCTTCCCATACATCGAGAGCCGTGCGGATGTCGCCACGCTTAACCCTTTTCAAGAGGGCTGCGTTGTCGACTACGGGTCCGCGTGCGGCGTTAATAAGAATGGCTCCGGGCTTGAGAAGATCCAGCTCGCGTTCTGCGGCGAGATGCCATGTGGCGTCTTTACCTTGGCGGGTGAGCGGCGTATGGAATGTCACTGCATCGCATGAACTCATCAAGTCATCGAGAGGAAGATAGTTACCGGGAATGCCGGCCCTCTCTTTTGGCGGGTCGGAAATCATAACATCGGCACCCATTTTCCTTCCCCATTCTGCCACAATGGAGCCGATATTTCCGCATCCCACTACTCCGAGCCGCATTCCTTTTGCCGGGTCAAAGCCGAGTCGCAGCAGGCAACTCCATACATATTGCGCCACGCCCGGAGCGTTGCAGCCGGGCGAAGAGGCAACTTCAATTCCATTTTCCATGCACCAAGCCTTGTCGATCTGGTCTGTTCCGATGGTGGCGGTGGCCACAAGGCTCACTGAAGAGCCCCGGAGCAATGATTCGTTGCATTGGGTGCGGGTGCGGATAAGCAGCGCATCGGCATCTTTGACAAGCGGTGGTGTGAATTCCGACTGGTCGACATATCGGATGTCGGCCATTGGCTCCAGACGCCCGCGGAGATAGGGAATATTATCGTCAGCTATTATTTTCATGTAAGTAGAGCTGCGGTATATAATGATGTGTAAATTAAGCAGATAATCCAACCTATTATGCGTGGCTTCCGTAAATTCCAGAGAGCGAACATATTTGCGATTTGCAAAGCGCAACAGATAAAGAACGTGACTATATAGGCCGTAAAATTATAGTAGTCGCAGACCATGCAGACTGCTGTAGTAAGCCCGATCACGTTGAATGCGATGTTGAAAAGCCTGCGTCTCGGATTGCCGGCATAGAGTTTCATTGAATTGTACAGACCGATGATGAAACACGCCAATGCGCTGACGGCAATATTTACAAGGCTGAAATACAAAGCGCCGGTCGACATCATGACATCAAAAATGTTGATAAGCCGCGGCATCGTGAAATTCTCCGGGGGAATTATCCCCATCCCGACCGTTACCCAGTAAGGCGCGATCAGTCCCATTACAAGGGCGATAGTCTCGCGGAAGTGAATGCACTTGAAGAGGATTCCGATGAGCACCATGGGGAGCAGGATGAAAAGGAATGCATACTGAATCATGGAGCCCAGGCTTATGATAGTTGCCATGACAAATATTTCCTGCGTGGCGTTATGGCTTTTAAAGCAAGATAGCAGGATTGCCACGCAGGCAAGCACGGCCGCCGCGATGATGGTGGATGAAGTGAGCATTCCTCCAACCCAAGGCACGGATGCCGACATCAGCATGAATAAGGCGGCAAGAATGGTGCGTGAACTCGGCACAAGCGCATATGCCTTGTTTATGAAATAAAGCGCCACCGCCGAGCCGCCGAGGAGCACGAGGTTGATCACCCAGCCGGCGATGGGTGTCAGATCCCAGAGGTTGGGGGAAGGAAGGCATATACCCATGCTCTCCACCCGGGGGCGCGGCGAATCCACCCATCGGGATATTGCGCACATAGCCACGGCTATCACCGTGACTTCAGCGACACCTACATTTCCCTGCCGGCGGGCCATATGTCAGTCTTCTTCTTTTCGGGGTTTACGACTACGGAAATGTACGGGATTGATTTTTTCCTCCCTGTCGGCACTGATGCTCGGGCCACGGTCGGTGACGATACGCGGACCGCGATCGTAGCGGGGTTTGAAATCGCGTCGGTTGTCACGGTCGCCGGCGAAATCCTTACTGTCGTTACGCTGGCGAGGATTCTTATTGCCCTCCTTGCGCGGGTCGCGCCGGTCGTCACGGTTTCGGGCGAAGTCCTGCCTGTCGTTGCGTGGCCTGGAATTCCTATTGCCCTCTTTGCGCTGGTCGCGCCGGTCGTCGCGGGGCTTGAAATCGTGCCGGTCGTCATAGTCGCCGGCGAAGTCTTTCCTGTCGTTACGCGGCCTGGAGTTCTTATGATTCTCTTTGCGCGGGTCGCGCCGGTCGTCGCGACGCGGAGTTTTTCCGTGTCCTCCGTATTTCTTTGTTTCCGCCTGCCATTCATCATCAGAGACGCGCCGCATCTTCTTGGGGCCTCTTTCGCGACGTTCCTCCTCTTCAAATCCTTTGATAGAACCCCCTTCAGCACGGAAATTATCGTAACGTCCGTCGAAAAGCACATATTCACGAAGTGAGCATTCCAGACTGCCGTTGAGCATTGGGAGTTTCAGAGAGGGCTTGAGGCCGATATTCGCGAAGTCATCATCGTCAAGTCCTATTATCCAGGCAGTCCATCCCGGGAAGTTACGCTTCAGGCACTGGCCGATGCCACGGTAAAGTTCTGTCATATCCTCCGGTTTCAGGCGATGTCCGTAAGGAGGATTCATCACCATCACACCCGGCTCAGGATTGTCGACCCATTCGCTAAGAGGGCGCCGGGTGAGCTCGATCATATTATCCACCTGTGCGTTGCGGATATTCTTGCGGGCAATTGCCACGGCATCCGGATCGATGTCGCCGCCGTAGATTTTGAAATCAAAGGGCCGCTCGGCGCTGTCGTCGTTGTAAAGCGTCTCGAAGAGCTCGCTGTCGAAATCGGGCCAGCGCTCGAAAGCGAAACCTTTCCGGAAGATACCCGGGTTGATGTTGGCTGCAATCAGGGCCGCTTCGATAAGGAAAGTGCCGGAGCCACACATCGGATCGGCGAAATTAGAGTCTCCGCGCCATCCTGTGGTCATGATTATTCCGGCAGCCAGAACTTCATTGATCGGGGCTTCGGTCTGCTCTTCGCGGTAGCCTCGCTTCGACAGGGGTTCGCCACTCGAATCAAGCGAGATTGTCACCCTGTCGCCGTCGATATGGACATTGAAGAGGAGGTCGTAGCCTGTAACGCGTATTGAGGGACGCTCTCCTTCAAGGTCGCGGAAATGATCGACGATGCCGTCTTTCACGCGGTAGGTTGCAAATCGGGAATGTGAGAATTCCGCGCCGTTGACAGTGGCATCGATGGCGAAGGTGGTCTGTGGGGTCATGTATTTTTCCCATGGGATGTCGCGGACGATGTCATAGAGTTCATCGGGATCGTGGGCGGTGAATTTCTCGATAGGCTTGAGCACACGCAGGGCCGTGCGAAGGCAAAGGTTGGCTTTGTACATCAGCTCAAGGTCACCCTCAAAGCTCACCATGCGGCGTCCCATCTCAACATTTTCGGCCCCGAGGCTTATTAATTCATCACGAAGCACCGGTTCAAGCCCTTCAAAGGTCTTTGCGACCATTGCGAATTTGTTCTCCATTTTAACCAGAAAGGTAAGGATAAGGTTGGCGGATTGTATTTAATTAATAATGAATGTTAAGGCGTTCAGCCCATATTAAAAGTAATCACATCGGAATCCTGATTGTCGCGCTGATTGTTGGTGACAGCAGGCATTGCTCCGGTGAGGCGTTCAAGGTCTTCATTGAATGTGGCCGGGCGTTTAAGCACGGGGAGTCGCTCGAGAAGGGCGATTACCTCGTGATCGTCAAACTGCGAGGGCTTCAGCACGGCATATTTCAGTTTGGCGGCCAATTGCTGCTGCTTCTTCACCTTGTCTTCGCCGTAGACCTGGATGATTTCTTTCTGCTCATCGTTGATTTTCCGGCCTCTCTCTTCAGCATCCTCCGGGCCACCATTGAATACTATTCCTTTCTTTTCGTCGTCTTTCTCGCTGATGGTGACATCGAATCCGGAGGCAAGCACGGTGATTTTCACCTTGTCGCCGAGGGTCGGGTCGTCGCCGATACCCCATTTCACATCGATGCCCGATAGCTTGGAGGTGAAGCTGGTGATTTCCGCGATTTCTTCAGCGCGTATCGGATTGTCGGAATCCTTGGCACACATGAATTTGAACAGAAGCCGCTTCGATGTGTTAATGTCGTGGGCTTTGAGCAACGGCGAATGAAGGGCATTGCGGATAGCGTTGGTGATACGGTGCTCCCCCTCCCCTACTGCTGTTGCTATGATGGCCGAGCCACTGTCCTTCAGCGTGCTCTTCACATCCTGAAAATCCACATTGATATAGCAGGATTCGGATATGATTTCCGAAATGGAGCGGGCGGCATTGGCCAGGGTGTCGTCTGCCTTGGAGAATGCGTTGAAGAAATTAAGGTCCTTATATAGCTCGATAAGGTTTTCGTTATTGATAATCAGGAGGGCGTCGACGTG
>DAAI01000038.1 GCA_001701105.1 Bacteroidales bacterium GP1 | reverse complement strand
CAGCGCCCCGGTGGATACCAGAACCGTCAGCAAGGCGGATATCAGCAGCGCCCCGGTGGATACCAGAACCGTCAACAGGGAGGATACCAGCAACGCCCCGGAGGATACCAGAACCGTCAGCAAGGCGGATACCAGCAGCGCCCCGGAGGATACCAGAACCGTCAGCAGGGCGGATACCAGCAGCGCCCCGGTGGATACCAGAACCGTCAACAGGGCGGATACCAGCAGCGCCCGGGCACGCTCCAGAACCGCAAATTCACTCCGCGTCCGAAGCAGATAGATTATGTGCTCGAAGACATCGACCCGAATGCAGAAATCCGTCTTAACAAATTCATCGCCAATGCGGGATTATGCTCACGCCGTGAAGCCGACGAGATGATCACTAATGGTAAAGTGAAAGTCAACGGCACAGTAGTGACCGAACTCGGAACAAAAATCACACGCAATGATGTCGTGGAATGCGATGAGAAGGTTGTGACTCCCGAGCGCAAATGCTATGTACTTCTCAACAAACCCAAAGACTGCGTAACGACAAGCGATGATCCCAACGGGCGCACCACAGTGCTCGACCTCGTGCACAGCGCTTGCACAGAACGCATCTATCCCGTCGGGCGTCTTGACCGTAACACCACCGGCGTCCTGCTTCTCACCAACGATGGCGACCTCGCCTCAAAGCTCACGCATCCCAAATTCGTGAAGAAAAAAATCTACCATGTATGGACCGACCGCCCCATCAGCGAAGAAGACATGCAGCGGATTGCCGATGGTATCGAGCTTGAAGACGGTGAAATCCATGCAGATGCAATTTCTTATGTGAATGATGTGCGCAATCAGGCCGGAATAGAGATTCATTCCGGACGCAACCGCATCGTGCGCCGCATCTTCGAACATCTCGGCTATCGGGTTACAAAGCTCGACCGTGTTTATTTCGCCGGCCTCACGAAGAAGAACCTTCCGCGCGGCCGCTGGCGCTACCTTACTCAGGAAGAGGTCAATTTCCTCCGTATGGGCTCATTTGAATGATTATTAGCAGAAAGCATTTACCATTACAATGGAAAAGATACGCAGATCTACTGTGAAGGAAATCCTCGCCAACCCCTCCGGATTCGAGGGTAAGGACGTGGATGTGAAGGGATGGGTAAGGACGCGCCGTGGCAATAAGAACGTTCAGTTTGTTGCCCTCAACGACGGCTCGACAATCCACAACCTGCAGATCGTATTCGATCTCTCGAAATTCAGTGAAGAAAGCCTCAAGCCGGTCACAACCGGCAGCTCCATTCATGTTCAAGGAAAGCTGATAAAGAGTTTCGGCAAAGGTCAAAGCGTGGAGGTTCAGGCTGAAGAACTTGAAATCTACGGCACAGCCGACCCGGCCACCTATCCCCTGCAAAAGAAAGGACATACTCTAGAGTTCCTGCGTGAAAAAGCACATCTGCGCCCACGCACGAACACCTTCGGAGCCGTGTTGCGTATTCGCCACGCACTGGCCTACGCAATTCATAAATTCTTTAACGACAAAGGATTCTATTATTTCCATACGCCGCTCATCACGGCTTCCGACTGTGAAGGAGCCGGGGCGCAGTTCCAAGTCACTACGCTTCCGCTCAATGAATTGCCTCTCGATGAATCGGGCAAGCCGGATTATTCTCAGGACTTCTTTGGAAAGATGGCATCGCTCACCGTTTCAGGCCAGCTTGAAGGGGAGCTTGGCGCCACCGCGCTCGGATGTATCTACACTTTCGGCCCCACATTCAGGGCTGAAAACTCAAATACTCCGCGACATCTGTCGGAATTCTGGATGATTGAGCCTGAAATGGCTTTCTACGAGATTGACGACAACATGGACCTCGCCGAGGAGTTCATCAAATATTGCGTGAACTATGCCCTCGAACATTGCGCCGACGACATAGCTTTCCTTGCCGAACATTTCGACAAAGACCTGCCGGAACGCCTCAAATTCGTTGTGGAAAACGATTTCGTACGCCTCCCCTACACCGAGGGTGTCCGCATCCTCGAGGAGAGTGGCAAGAAATTTGAATTTCCCGTCTATTGGGGAGCCGACCTCGCATCAGAGCATGAGAGATTCCTCGTTGAGGAGCATTTCAAACGCCCTGTGATCCTCACCGATTACCCCAAAGAGATAAAGGCATTCTACATGAAGCTCAACGACGACGGCAAGACCGTCCGCGCCATGGACGTGCTATTCCCGAAAATCGGAGAAATAATCGGCGGCTCGCAACGCGAAGAAGATTTCGATAAGCTAAGCAAGCGCATTGAGGAGATGGGACTTACCGGAATGGACTGGTATGTCGATACTCGCCGCTATGGCACTGTGCCACATTCCGGATTCGGCCTCGGCTTCGAGCGACTGGTTTTGTTCGTTACGGGTATGCAGAACATCCGCGATGTGATTCCATTCCCGCGCTATCCGAACAACTGCGAATATTGACCCGCGGATCTACTGCCAATCATCAGTGAGCGAATTGAGACGACTAATATCCGCAATATTATTGTTAACGGTAATCCTGCTTTGCCGACCGGACTATACGGCCGCGGCAGAGCGGGATTCCCTCACCGTATCGCTCATCACGTGCTGGCCCGGCAGCGAGATTTACGAACTTTGCGGCCATTCTGCTATCAGGATACGCTCGGAGAAGGGCGATTCACTCTGGAATTACGGCCTATTCGATTTTAACGAGCCTAACTTTGTCTATCGCTATGTAAAAGGGGAAACCGACTATATGGTGGGAGGGTATCCTTTTGAATGGTTCATGCCCGAATATGTGCTGACTGGCAGAAAGGTACTCGAGCAGACTCTCAATCTCACCCCCGCCGAGGCCATACGGCTGAAATCGCTGCTCGAAACAGAGAGCCTGCCCCGGAACCGGGTATATCGCTACAATTACGTGCGCGACAATTGCGCCACCCGCATCACCGACAGGCTCAAGGAGGCCACCGGCATCCCGGTAACATTCCCCGATACGCTGAAATACGGCACATTCCGCAATGAAATGCGGAGCTTCCATAAAGACTATCCATGGTATCAGTTCGGCATCGACCTTGCCCTTGGTTCCGGCATCGACAGGCAATTGACGCCTGATGAGGAAATGTTCGTGCCGGTGGTGATGGCAGAAAGATACAGGAATGCACGTCTCGCCGACGGGAGGCCTCTCGTGAAAGAAGAGAAAGTGCTTTTTGAAGGCCGGGACAATGCCTCTCTTCCTCCGACACCATGGTACCTCACACCATTGTTCTTCGGCTGGCTGGCCTTTATCATCACTGCTCTCCTCTGCCTGATAATGATTCGAGGCCGGCGCATTTTCAAACTCCTATACTGCATATGGTTTATAATGTGCGGATTGGCCGGGTCCGTAATAACTTTCCTTATTTTCGTTTCGGAGCATGAGGCCACAAATCCCAATATGCTCATTCTCTGGCTCAATCCGCTGCAACTCATAATCGGAATAGGAATCTGGTGGAAATCAATGAAATGGCCAATAGATGTTTTGGCTTGGCTCAATGTGATTTCAATCGGCGTCACGCTGGCCGTATGGCCGTTCCAGAGCCAGAGCGCGAATCTGGCCTTCTTCCCCCTTATGGGTGCCACTCTGCTATTGGCGGCCACATATGCAATATTGGCCCCGAAATTGAGTTATTATAAAGATAAAAGTACCTCAAAGAATGAACAGGTTAGCAACATCGGCAATGGCGGGGCTCGTCGGACTCGTGGCGCTGGCGGCAACAGCCGACGACAAGACTCCTCGCCTCGTAGTCGGAATAGTCGTTGACCAACTCCGCACCGACTATGTGGAACAATTGCAGAATCTTTTCGGAGAGAAAGGATTCCGCACCCTCATGTCGGATGGAGCCTATCTGCGTGATGTTGATTTCCGCGTCCCCGGCATAGATGCCCAGGCGGCATCGGCTACTGTCCTCACCGGAGCTTGGCCTGCATATACCGGCGTTCCGTCGGCCATGGTCTACGACCTTACTACATCTTCACTCCGTCCGGCTCTTGCATCCTCCTCCGGAAGCCTGACAAATGATTCGTTTACACCCGAAAATCTGCGCCTCTCCACCGTGGCCGATGAATTTGCAGTCGGCACTGATGGCAAAGGCATAATATATTCCGTAGCCGCAGAGCCACAGCAAGCCTTGATACTGGCCGGCCATGCCGCCAACGGAGCTTTATGGATCAGCAACACCTCCGGTCTTTGGGCCTCATCCGCTTACTACGGTTCACTCCCGGCTCCGGCCACAAGGGCTAACCTTCGCTACGCTCCGGCCCATAAGATTGACACCATCGTCTGGCGCCCCTCACAGAAACTCGCACGGATTTCTTCTCTTAAACCGGCGAAAGGGAATCAGGCCTTCAATTACAAATTCTCGAAAAACGACCGAGACGTATACCGGAAACTGGCCGTCTCTCCTCCGGGAAATGCAGAAGTGACTGAGATGGCGATACGCCTCATCGGGGAATTGCCGAATTCCGGCGATACTCCCGGCATGATCAACATAGGCTATACCGTAGCCCCATATCAATATGGGGCGGCCGACCCGAAGGCGGAGACAATCGACGCATATCTCAAGCTGGATGCACAGATAGGCCAGATAATCGATGCCGTCGATAAATATTGCGGCAAGGAAAATGCCCTGATATGGCTCACATCCCNNTTACGATGCGGCCGCCGTGGATGAGAAGCGATATAGAATCCCGGGGGGTGAGTTCTCCATCCGCCGTGCAAAATCACTCCTCAATTCTTATCTCTCCGCGCGTCATGGCAATGCCGATTATATCACGGCGTTCCGCAATGGATATGTATATCTTGACGCTAAAGAAATAGAGCGGCTGCATTTAGATCCGGCCGCAGTCACGGCCGATGCACGCGTATTCCTTGCAAAAATGAGCGGAGTAGGCCGGACATTCTCACGCAATGAGCTGATTGCGCCCACATCGGCCGAACTGCGAGACATGGGTCTTGGATACGACCCGAAACTCGGAGGCGACATCCTCGTGAAATTTCTTCCGGGATGGTCGGTAGTGGATGAAGATACATCAACAGTGGCCAAGCCATCGCGCGAGACGCCGGTGATGACCCCTGCTTTCATTTACGGAGGAACGATAGCTCCGCAGGTGATCGACACCACAGTGGAGAGCGTGGCACTGGCTCCCACGATTACGGGTGCCCTTAGAATCCGCGCCCCTAACGGCACATCATCACGCCCTCTCCCCTTGAAAAAAAAATAACACCCTCCGGCCTGACCTCCGGCCTTAAATTAGAATTTAGATAGGACAAGATGTTCAATAACGTACTGAAAAAGATATTCGGCAATCAATCGGAACGCGCGGTGCGCCCCCTTTGGAACCGGCTGAACAAGGAAATCAATCCGGCATCGGAGAAGGTGGCCGGCATGAGCAATGACGAGCTTCGCGGACGAATAGATGAGATCCGCGCGGAAATACGCGGAAACGCTCAGGAATATAAAGATAAAATGGCAGAAATCAAGACTACAATAGAATCTCTGGATTACGATAAACGCGAGCCATATTGGAAAGAGATAGATGAAATCAGGGAACAGATGTTTTCCAACTACGCCAAAGATCTCGACAGGGTGCTCCCGGAAGTATTCGCCATTGTCAAAGAGACGGCAAAGCGGTTCAAGGAAAACGAAACTATCGAAGTAACCGCGACCGATGCCGATCGTAAACTGGCTTCGGAAGGAAAAGATTTCATCACAATCGATGGCGACAAGGCTATATATAAGAACTCATGGATGGCCGGTGGCAACACCGTGACTTGGGACATGGTGCACTATGACGTGCAGCTGATCGGAGGCATGGTGCTCCACGGCATGATGAATGGCGACAAGGTGACCAATAACATCGCCGAGATGGCTACCGGCGAGGGTAAGACCCTCGTAGCCACATTGCCCGTATTCCTCAACGCTCTTACCGGAGAAGGAGTGCATGTGGTGACCGTGAACGATTATCTTGCCCGCCGCGACTCGGAATGGATGGGACCGATTTACCAGTTCCACGGCCTCACCGTAGGATGTATCGATAAAACGGAGCCCAATTCTCCGGAGAGGCGCGAGGCTTATGCCTCCGACATCACATTCGGCACGAACAACGAATTCGGTTTCGACTATCTGCGCGACAATATGGCCACGCAAGTGGAGGATCTCGTGCAGCGCGAACATCATTATTACGCGATTGTCGATGAGGTGGACTCGGTGCTGGTGGACGACGCCCGTACGCCGCTCATCATATCCGGCCCTATTCCGAAAGGCGACGACCAGATGTTCAATGAATTCAAGCCTAATGTAGAGAAGGTGGTGAACGCTCAGCGAAAACTCGCCCAGCAACTGATCCTCGAGGCTAAGGAAAAAATCGGTAACGGCGATCTTGAAAACGGTGGCCTTGCACTATTCCGCGCCTATAAAGGATTACCAAAACACAATCCGCTCATTCGCTATCTCTCCGAAGATGGAATCAAGCAGCTAATGCTCAAAGTAGAAGCCAAATATATGGCCGACAACAACCGCGAGATGCCCAAGGCTGTGGAGCCTCTTTATTTCGTAATCGACGAGAAAAATCATTCAATAGAGCTTACCGATAAAGGAATCGAAGTGCTGACCGGCACCACCTCCGATCCCGACTTCTTTATTCTGCCCGACATAGCATCGCAGCTTTCGGCTGTGGAGAATGAAGATCTCACGCCCGATGAGAAGCAGGAGAAAAAAGATGCCCTGCTCCAGAATTACAGCATCAAGGCGGAGCGTGTGCATACCGTAAACCAGCTCCTTAAGGCCTACACGCTTTTTGACAGGGATGTGGAATATGTGATCGACGACAATAAGATTAAGATTGTCGATGAGCAGACCGGACGTATTATGGAGGGTCGCCGCTATTCCGACGGCCTGCATCAGGCCATCGAGGCCAAAGAGGGCGTTAAAGTGGAGGCCGCAACCCAGACTTACGCTACGATTACGCTCCAGAACTACTTCCGAATGTACCGTAAGCTCGCGGGTATGACCGGTACGGCAATGACGGAGGCCGGAGAGTTCTACGACATCTATAAACTCGATGTCATCGAGATTCCGACCAACCGCCCGGTGATACGCAACGACATGAATGACCGTGTCTACCGGACCAAGAAGGAGAAATATGCCGCCATCATTCAGGAAGTAGAGGATATGGTGGCTCAGGGGCGCCCTGTGCTTGTGGGCACAACTTCGGTGGAGATTTCGGAACTTTTGTCGAAGATGTTGAAATTACGCCGTATTCCCCATCAGGTACTGAATGCCAAGTTGCATCAGAAAGAGGCCGAGATCGTGGCACTCGCCGGACAGAAAGGCACCGTGACCATAGCCACAAATATGGCCGGACGTGGTACCGACATCAAACTCTCTCCTGAGGTAAAGGAAGCAGGAGGTCTTGCCATCATTGGTACGGAACGCCATGAATCGCGTCGTGTCGACCGGCAGCTCCGCGGACGTGCCGGCCGTCAGGGCGATCCGGGAAGCTCCGTGTTCTTCGTATCATTCGAGGATACCGTAATGCGCCTGTTCGCCAACGAAAGAGTCGTGAAGATGCTCGACCGCCTCGGATTCAAGGAAGGCGAGATGATTGAGAACTCAATGGTGACAAAATCAATCGAGAACGCCCAGAAGAGAGTGGAGGAGAACAATTACGGCATCCGTAAACGTCTGGTGGAATACGACGATGTGATGAACGCACAGCGTAATGGAGTGTACGGCAAACGCCAGAACGCCCTTCGGGGAATGCGAATCGGCATGGACATCGCAAACATGGTTTACGAGCTGGCAGGAAACATCGCCAATGGCAGCTATGAATCCTTCGACGATTTCAAGGAAGAGGTGTTCCGCACCTTGTCGCTTGAAGTGCCGTTTACCGAGGCCGAGTATTCCAGACTTGATTCTCAGGAGATCGCCGACCGCCTTGCCGAGGAAACCATGGCTACCCTCGCCCGAAAGAAAGAAAAGATAGCACAAAGCTCCTATCCGTACATTAAAGAATTTGTGGAGGAGCGCGGCGCCACCGGCCCTGTGGGAGTGCCCGTAACCGACGGACGCCGGATGTTCAACATCAAGGCGGACATTCAAGAATGCTACGAGAATGAATGCAAGCCGCTGTCGAAGGCATGGGAAAAGGCCGTGTTGCTATCGTCGATCGATTCCTCTTGGCAGGAGCAGCTGCGCGAGATGGACGAGCTGCGTCATAGCGTCCAGAATGCTGCCTATGAGCAAAAAGACCCCCTCGTAATCTACAAAATCGAGGCTTTCGAACTTTGGAAGAAGATGCTCTGGGAGATGGATTCAAAAGTTGTCGGCACGCTTATGCGTGGTAAATTTGCCGCTCCCGACTATGAAGAAGCCAAAGCCGAGGAACAAGCGCGCAAAGCCGCCGAACATGCCCGTCAGGCCGCACAGGCAGCACGCTCGAATTATAATCCCTATGCCGGATACAGCACTACCCGGGAGACATACGAAGGAGAATATGCACAGCGTCAGGCCGCACGCAACGTCAACCGCCCTTCCGGCCCCTCACGTCAGCCAGTGAAGGCTCAGCCGAAAGTGGGCCGAAATGACCCATGCCCTTGCGGCTCCGGGAAAAAATACAAAAATTGCTGTGGCAAAAATTCCTGATACCTAACTTCTCCTTAATACCATAGATATATGCAATATTTCATGATAATCAATGGCTCGCAGGCAGGCCCCTTCTATAAGGAGGAATTGATGTCGCGCGGCCTAACACCGGACACCTTCGTATGGAGAGAAGGGATGCCCGACTGGGTAAAGGCTTCTACCGTAGCGGATCTATCCGATTTGTTCGTGCAGCGGGGCCCCAGGCCTTACACCGGAAGAGGATACAACGAACCGTACTCTCGCCCCTATCAGGATCCGGCAGCCGGCGGCCCGAATCCCCAATCCGGATATCAGAACCCGCAGAATGCCTACGACCCCATGGGAGGCCGTGGCTATCTTAGCCCGATCCCCCATACCAACTGGCTTCCATGGGCAATAGTATCGACCGTGCTCAATTGCTTCTGCAGTTGCATCGGGCTGGTGTTCTCGATTATTGGCATTGTTCAGGCCAATAAGGCCAACGATTATTACGCCCGCCAGATGCAACTTGAAGGCGACGCCGCCAATTCCTCGGCCAAGACAATGACGATTATATCGTTTGCGATTGCCGGGATTGGACTGATCGGCACGATAATCTTAGTGATTAGCGGTATGGCCGGAGCCTTCTCCACTCTATATAATGTATAATCTATAATAGAATTCCGAATGCTGAACAATAAGTCAGTGCTGATCACGGGAGGCACTGGGAGTTTCGGGAAGAAATTCATTGAGACTATCCTGAAAAGATACCCCGACGTACGCCGCATCGTTATATATTCACGCGATGAGCTGAAGCAATTTGAGCTGAAGCAGAAATATCCTCACGAGAAGTATCCGCAGCTACGGTTCTTCATCGGCGACGTACGCGATGGCGAGCGCCTGAAACGCGCATGCCAGGGAATCGACGTAATTATTCATGCAGCGGCCATCAAGCAGGTCGATACCGCAGAATATAACCCGGAGGAGTGCATCAAGACGAATGTCAACGGTGCCCAGAATGTGATCAACGCCGCCTTGGAGACCGGAGTGAAACATGTGGTGGCACTCTCTACCGACAAGGCGTGCGCCCCGATCAATCTTTATGGCGCTACAAAGTTGACAAGCGACAAACTGTTTACAGCAGCCAATAATATCAAGGGGAATAATCCCGTAAGGTTCTCCGTTGTGAGATACGGCAATGTGATGGGCTCGCGAGGCTCCGTGATTCCTTTCTTCATAGCAAAGCGTGATTCAGGAGCTAAAGAGTTGCCTATTACCGATATGCGCATGACGCGCTTCAACATTTCCCTGCAGGCGGGAGTGGATCTTGTGCTTTGGGCCATAGAGCATCATCTCGGTGGGGAAATATTTATTCCTAAGATTCCTTCCTATCATATCAAGGATGTAGCCACGGCCATTGCTCCGGAATTACCGCAGAT
The DNA here is from genome assembly GCA_001701105.1 of Bacteroidales bacterium GP1. Classification (GTDB taxonomy): domain Bacteria; phylum Bacteroidota; class Bacteroidia; order Bacteroidales; family Muribaculaceae; genus Lepagella. The sequence goes on along the minus strand of DAAI01000038.1, from coordinate 42,481 downwards.
TGAAGTGGGAATCCGCCCGGGCGAGAAGCTCCATGAGGAGATGATTACAGCCACCGATGCATTGAATACGATTGACATCGGCCCATACTACGCCATCCTCCCCTCCGTGTCGTTCCAGCATACGAGGGAGGAATACACCTCTCATCATAACGGGAAACCTGTGCCTGATGGATTCCACTATTCTTCCGATAAAAACACAGAATGGGAGACCGTGGAAACAATGCGCAAGAAGATAAAGGAATTTGTTGACCCAAATTTTGAAGTGAAGTGAACCCAATCCCTTATGGCCGCCAGCATATCACGAAAGAGGATATCAAGGCAGTGGTAGAGGCGTTGCAGAGTGATTATCTGACCCAAGGGCCGCGTATCGCTCTCTTTGAGCGTGCGTTTGCCGACTATGTGAATGCTCCGGAAGGCGTGGCCGTAAGCAATGCCACGGCCGGCCTGCACATTGCAGCAAAAGCTCTTGGAGTGAAGCCGGGACAGAAAGTGATAGTCACTCCAATCACCTTTGCCGCCTCTGCCAATTGCATACGCTTCTGCGGAGGAGATATAGAGTTCTGCGACATTGATCCCTACACTTTCCTTCTGGACCTTGACAAGCTCGAGGAAAAACTTCAGTCGAATCCGCCCGGCACATTCGCCGGCGTGGTAATAGTGGATTTTGCCGGATATCCCGTAGATGGGAAACGCCTGCGGGACATAGCCGACCGATATGGACTATGGGTGATCGAAGATGCCTGCCACGCTCCGGGCGCGTCCCGTAGATATGGGGCCGAAGTCTCGAAGGCCGGCGATTGCCTCTATGCGGATGCCACTGTCTTCTCATTCCATCCTGTCAAGCACATCGCCACGGGAGAGGGAGGGATGGTGACAGCAAGACGCCCGGAAATAATTGAGCGTCTGCGGCTGTTCCGTACTCACGGAATCACCAAGGATCCTGCACGCCTTGAAAAAAACGACGGCGGATGGTACTATGAAATGCAGGAACTCGGATTCAACTATCGACTCACAGATTTTCAGGCCGCTCTCGGCCTATCCCAGCTAAAGCGTGCCGATGAAGGATTAAAGCGCCGAAATGAGATTGCCGAAAGATACGACCGGGAACTGGCCAGCATCCCCGGCCTTGTCACGCCATTCAGAGAGAGAGACATTTATCATGCCTTTCACCTCTACGTAATCCGGACGCCACATAGGAAAGAACTATATGATTACCTGCACCAGCATGGTATTTTGGCCCAGATTCATTATGTTCCCCTTCATCTCATGCCTTACTACCGGAATCTGGGTTCACGTCCCGGCGATTGCCCGACCGCAGAAAAATATTACGAGGAATGCCTCTCACTCCCGATGTTCCCGTCGCTTAGCTACGACGACCAAACCCGGGTGATCGAGACAATCCATAAATTTTTTGATAAAACCGACATATCCTGAACGCCCATGATTGCAATTATTCCGGCGCGGGGTGGCTCCAAGAGAATCCCCGAAAAGAATATCAAGCCGTTTCTTGGACGCCCCATTATAGAATATTCTATCCGAGCAGCCATCGACAGCGGGCTCTTTACCGAAGTCATGGTCTCCACTGACTCCGAAAAGATAGCCGCCATAGCACGCCAGGCCGGTGCCTCCGTACCGTTCATGCGCTCCGCTGATAACGCCAACGACTTTGCCACAACGGCCGACGTAGTGAGGGAGGTGCTCGACCGATATATCAAGATCGGACTGAGGTTCAGTGCTTTTGCAGTGATATATCCAACCGCGCCCTTCTTATCGCCTGAGCTGCTGCAGCGGGCAGCCGAATGTCTGAAAAAAGGATTCGACGGAGCAGTATCATGTGTGGAATATTCATATCCTATTCAGAGAGCCCTTGTGATTGATGGTAACGACCGTCTCCGGATGAGACAGCCTGAATATACCGATATACGCTCGCAGGATCTGAATAAGACATACCACGACGCAGGCCAGTTTTATTTTATGAAGGTGGCGGCATTTAACGAATGTGGATCCCTGTGGGGGCCGAACACTGCTCCGATTGTCCGCTCCCCCCTGTATGTACAGGACATCGACAACGAGACCGACTGGCAACTCGCTGAACTGAAATACAAATTGGCAATAACCGAAGGGAAGAAGGCAGAATTGCACGACAGTTATAAGGTGGCATATATGACAACCGACTTCGGGGAATATAATTTAGTCCCCTACACTGCTATAAGCGCGGAAGAGAGTGAGCGGCTTCGCGTGGGCCGGAATAATACCAAAATCCGTCGCTGGATGCTCGACACGAATATCATCTCGCCGGAAAAGCACGAGGCCTTCGTGCGCGCGCTGAAGAATAATCCCGACAAGGCTTATTTCGCCCTTTATTATAGGGAGGGCGAGAAAGACCCCGTCCTTATTGGCTCTCTGACATTAAACAATATGGGAGAGAAAAATGTGGAAAGAGGAATCTGGCTTTTCCCTGAATATCACGGTCACGGCCACGCCCGGAAGTTCCTTCTGGCTCTCTACGAAGAACTGAAGCAAATGGGATTTCAGAGAGTCTTCACCCGGGTGCTTTCCACCAATAATCCTTCCAATGCACTTGAGGCATCGCTCGGCGCACTACCCGTGATGCGGCTCAATATTCCGGAAGTATTTGCTCCCGCCGACGACGCACTGCGTTATTATGTACGCGCCCTTTGAAAAGCCCGGCTATCTTACTTCGGCACGCAAGGTTATCCTTATGCGTGCCGATGCTTCTTCACATATAGGTTTCGGCCATTTCGTAAGATCGTCGTCTCTGGGAGGGTATCTTTCGGATATTTTTGAATGCAGGCTTTATTCCCGAAACGAAGACGGCGGATCGCCATCGCCGTGGATGAAAAAAATAGCCGATGAGGCAGGAATAAGCCTCGTTCAGCTACCCTCCGAATCGAAAGAAGCCGCCGACATGGCTTTTCTGGAAGCTCTCGAATCAGAGAATTCTCCCCTCGCCGTGCTCGACAATTATTTCTATTCCACGGATTATATGGTTGCAGTGCGTAATAGGTCGCAGGCTCTCATATGCATTGATGATATGCCGACGCGCCATTTCCCTGCCGATGTGCTCTTCAGCTTTTCTCCATTGCCCAGGGAGGCATTTTCGCTGGAACCTTACACACAGTATTTCTCCGGCTTTGAATGGTCATTTTTAAGAAAACCATTCCTGCGCCGCCTCCCTCCTCGAGGCTTCCGGCGAAGGGGTATCGTAATGGCAATGGGTGGCGCAGATCCTCTCCGGCTCACCCGAAAGTTATTGCCTATTATCCATGAGGCATTCCCCGGAGAACCGGTTGAAGTTATCGCCGGTGAGTCGGTACTACTTCCCGATAATGTGGACATGATGCCCCGCACCATAATCCACCGCCAACTCGGAGCCGACGAAATCGCGGATATTTTCGACCGGTGCCGCCTGGGTATTTTCCCGGCAAGTACCATATGTATGGAGGCTCTTGCTCGGAAATTGCCGATTGCGGCGGGCCACTTCACGGATAATCAGATCGAAGTATATGCCGCGGGAGTAAAGAAGGGTTATTTTTATCCCCTTGGAGAACTTACCCGGATGGCGTCATCTGATATATCAAGGTTGCGCGGGAAGATTGAATCGAATACCCCACTCTCTACCGAATTTCCCGATTTCAAGGCATCACGAGATAAAATCCGAAAGATTCTCACTTCATTATGAAAACTCCATTTATTGTTGCCGAACTGTCGGCAAATCATGGAGGGTCGTTGGAAACGGCTCTCGCCACTGTCAGGATGGCGGCAAAATCGGGTGCCGACGCTATCAAGATTCAGACTTATACTCCCGACTCCCTCACCCTCAATGTAAAGGCTCCAGATTTTAAATTGTCGGGAGGACTTTGGGATGGCCGCTGGCTATATGAATTATACCAGGAGGCCCGAACTCCCTATGAATGGCATGAAGCCATTTTCAATGAGGCCCGTGAAATTGGACTTGTCTGCTTTTCCTCTCCATTTGACTGCGAAGGAGTGGATCTTCTCGAATCGCTTGGGAATCCAATCTATAAGATTGCTTCATTTGAAGTGATGGATCTTGAACTCATATCCTATGCCGCTTCCAAACGTAAACCCATGGTGATTTCTACCGGCATCGCTACCGATAGAGAGATTCGGGAAGCATTGGAAACGTGTCATTCTGAAGGAAACCATGACATTACTTTACTGAAATGCACTTCAGCCTACCCGGCTCGTCCGGAAGATGCCAATCTCGCCATGATTCCGGCCATGAGGCAAAAATACGGCTTACCCGTCGGGCTATCCGACCATTCCCCGGGAAGCATAGTGCCGATTGTCGCCACATCGCTGGGCGCCACAATAATTGAAAAGCACTTCATTCTTGACCGTGGCTTAGGGGGGCCTGACTCGGCTTTCTCGATGACTCCCGATGAATTTGCCGAGATGGCAGCCGCGGTAAGGAACATGGCCTATGATTCCTCCTCCGGTGATATTCCGGAAGATCTATATGATGCCATTTTGGGGAGCATAGACTTTGACCGGGCAGGGAAAAGCGATGGCAGGCAATGGGCCAGAAGCCTTTATGTATCTGCTCCTATAGAAGCAGGCGAACCGTTCACGCGAGAAAATATAAGGTGCGTTCGCCCCGGCCACAGTCTTCATCCCCGTCACATCCGACGCCTGCTCGGAACGCCCGCTCCTCATTCCTACGCTCCCGGCGACCGCATAGAAAACATTTAAAAAATTAATTTTGATATTTCAGGAATATTAGCTAATTTTGCGAGTCGAATCAGCCGCCATTCCCTTACCTTGAGAAGGCGTTATTTTGATTCAGCCAACGCGATAGTAGCTCAGTTGGTAGAGCATCAGCTTCCCAAGCTGAGGGTCGCGGGTTCGAGCCCCGTTTATCGCTCAATAATGTATAACTAAAACATTATGACCTAAAACACGGCAAGATAGATGTATCTAACCCATCAGTCTTACTGACAGATTAGTCCGATAATCAGATTAACCTTATGATGCAATGCGCCCTCATTGCTTGAAATTATCAATACAATCAACATAATAACTTAATTATCAACTGCATGAAAAAACTATTACTGGTCTTTTTCAGTATTCTCCTGCTTAATGCAAACGCCATTCAGGCCGGGAAACCGGATCTGTACATCCGTGGTGCTTACAATTCGTGGGAAGCAAACGATGACTCAAAGATGACCAAAGACAATGGCATCTACACAAAGACTTTTGAGGAATTTAGCGGTGAATTCAAGATCGCTAACAGCGGATGGGACGAACAATACAATTTCGGCGGAGCATCGGAAGGTATTGTAATAGTGCCGGGCACTCCTTTGACACTTATTGCATCGAACTCCTCGAGCAATCTAAAGATTACTCCTGCGCTTGAAAACGTGACATTCGAGTTCGACCTTTCCACCAAGGTGCTGACCGTAACAGGCACCGTCGCACCGGAAAGAATCACGGTGACATACAATTTCTGCGATCCGTCGACATTTACTCCTGCGACGCCATTCGAATGGGTTCGTGACAATAGCTCCAAGAAGAATGACTTTGCCAATATCATGGGCAATCCTCTGAAAGCCGCCGATGCAATTCTCCTTGAAGGCGCAAATGCAGAAAACGCCGGTACCTCTAATAAAACCAGAATTTATCGTCAGAATGCCTATGTAAGCACCGACAATGACGCTGAACTCGCTGAGGACCCATGGGCATCCACACAGTTGCGTGCTTATAACAGTGCATCCGGCTATCTTGCTTTCACAACTCTTCCCGGTTATGTCATCAAGTCTGTGGAATTCACACCGAATGGTTCAGGCTATCAGAACGACCTTCAGGAAGTAGTTGCCGAAGATGCTCAGGCTTTAGGCACTTTTACTGCCGGAACTGGTACTGCCCCTTCCAAATGGGTATTGAATTCCGGAGCTGAAGCTCCTACCTATCTTCAGTTTAATGTAACAACCACCGGCAAGAAACAAGTTCGTATCAGTGCAATCACACTGGTGCTTGAGGTGGTTGAAATTCCATTCATTGAAGAGCCGCTCTATCTTACCGGCGATATGACAGCCCAGGCATGGGTGCCCGGTCAGGACGATTGGAAATTTACCACTACCGATAATGAGACCTACACTCTTGAAGGCAAAGCCATTCCGGAAGGAAAGGTATTCAAGATTACGGGTGCGAATTGGGATGTGCCCTCATATTCCACCAGCAATGTCAAGATGTTGATGAAAGAATATGATTGTCCTGAGGCAGCCGGAGAGAACACCAATATGGGTTTCGCAGGAGCAGTGGATAATCTTAAGATAGTATTCAACAAGACCACGAAGAAAGTTACCTTCAGTGGTAACATTACATTGCCCGCTCAGGATATGCCATCGACCCTCTTCATAATCGGCGAGGTAAGCAACCACGAATGGGCTCCGAGCAACGGCGTGGAAATGGAAAAGAGCGGCAACAAATTTACAGCCGAAATCAGCGTCTACGGAGCATCCGCAGAGTCTCCCAAAGGCTTCTCCTTCGTTCAGGAGCTCAAGCTCACATGGGATCAGCTTAACGGATATAACAACCGCATAGCCCCGACCGCAGATGTAAACATGGCCGTCGGAACGCCTGCCGATTTCGAATTCTTCGAGGATGGCAACTATGCCAAGGCATTTATGGTGACTGAAGATGGTGATTATGTAGTGACAGCAGATTTCGCTTCAATGCAGGCCACAATCACGGTTAAGGAAACATGGACGGAAGAGCCTCTCTACCTTACCGGCTCGTTCAACAGCTGGACTCCCGGCGACGAGGCTTGGAAACTTACCACCACCGACAATGTGACCTACACATTCGAGGGCAAGGACTTCGCAGAAGGTGCTGAGTTCAAGATCACAGGCGCTACCTGGGAGGAGAACCCCGGATACACTACACAGAACACCAAGATGGAAATGGATACAGAATACGACTGCGATTCTGTGGATGCAGGCAGCAACATGGGCTTCAACGGCACAGCTACCGGCGTTTCCATGACCTTCAACAAGGAAACCAAGAAAGTGACATTCACCGGAACGCTTACACCTCCTACTCCTCCTGCAACTCCCGAGACTCTCTATGTAATCGGGGAAGTTAACGGAAACAGCTGGGCTCCCGAGACTGGTGTCTCAATGACAAAGGATGGAGATGTGTTTACGACTGAGATTACCATCACCGATGCTCCTAAATACTTCTCATTTGCAGTTGCTCTTGCCGACAGCTGGGACGCTCTTAATGTAGCCGGCAACCGTTTCGCTCCCGAAACCGACACGGAACTCAGCCTTACAGCCACAGGCGTGTTCGCTCCTGCCGGAGCCAGTGCAAAGTCCTTCTTCATTAATACGGATGGGTCGTATCTGCTCAAGGCTGATTTCAGCACAATGACTGCATCTATCACAGAAGTAGGCGGCATAGATAACGTAATAGTTGACGAAGCCGACGCTGAATGGTTCACTCTGCAGGGTGTCCGCGTAGCTAATCCCGAAAAGGGTGGCATCTACATTCGTGTCGTTAACGGAAAAGCTGTCAAGATAGCTAAATAAGCAAGCATCTAATATTGATTGCAGGCCGGGATTACTGAGAATCCCGGCCTGTGATTATTTCAATTAGAAGATAAACTGAAAACTTTATTTTATGCCGATATAGCGGTGGGTCTGCAAGGAGAGCCTCCATTTAGGATTGGCCAGAACCCGAGCTACTGTCCGTGCTAAATTCAAGGCACATTGCGCCGGATCCGGATCATAACAAGGCTGGAGGTAGAAGATTGTGACCCGGCCAACCCAGGGAGAGCGGAAGTACCAATCCAGATTCTGGCCAACATCCACGACCTTTAGCTCAGAAGCAATAGGCAGCCGTATACCCCTTCGAGGGGTATCCTTCCCATCTATTTCCGTAGGACCTGATTCCATACCGCCAATGGGATTATTAGGGCGAACAGATATATTGTCTATCCACTCTTCCGGAGTCTGATATGAGTCCGTCAAGACGGGATTGTCTGTTTGTCCGGTTACATCCGATTCTGCTATGACAGTACTGATACCCGCTTTTGGACTTACCGTGATCCAATCTATTTCATTCGGCACCATATTTGTGCCGTTGGTTTCTATGGCTATTAATTTCCCCGTCGATTGTTTTAATTTACGCACAAATGCTCCGTCGATCCATAATGAGGGTTCGCCACCGGTGAGCACTATCCACCGCGCCTGGGGGAATTGATTCACCCTGCGGATTATTTCATCGTCGCTGAGAAGTTCGCCTTCCTCGTGATTCGTATCGCAAAACGGACATCTCAGATTGCATCCTGAGAACCGGACAAAAACGGAGGGCACACCTGTGTGGTGACCCTCTCCCTGGATTGAATAGAATATTTCGTTAATCTTTCTCATAAATTGCTTCGTTACCCTCGCTCTCAATCACCCGGCATCTATAACATGCCTGCACACTATCCACAATCCAGCGTGCGATATTTTCGGCTGTCGGGTTAAATGGCAGAACTTCATTGAGCACCTTATGATCAAGGACCGACATTATGCGTTGCTTGATATGCGAGAAATCCACGACCATTCCATCGTCATTCAGCTCCTCCGATTTGCATTCCACTTCTATAATCCAGTTATGGCCATGCAGATTTGTGCATTTACTCTCATAGCTGAGGTCGAGCCTATGAGCCGCGCTTATTTCAAGTCTTTTTTTAACGTAATACATCAGAAGAGATTAATGATATTAGTGACTATCTGGAATGAGAATCGGGAGTGGCGTACTCCACAGGGTCTTCAATCCCGGCCAAGGCAAATGCCTCCCGGCGTTCTACGCATGTGCCGCAGCGGCCGCAATGCTTCTCTCCCCCTTTATAGCATGAATATGTATGGCTGTAATCCACGCCGGCCTGCAAGCCACGACGCACTATATCGGTCTTGGAGATGTCGGTATACGGAGCGTAGATTCTCGACTTGGTGTAGGTGCCTTCTTCAATCGCCTTGCTCATGGCGGATATGAAGCCGGGACGACAATCAGGATAGATAGTATGGTCGCCTCCATGATTGGCTATCATTATATAGCTTAATCCCTTGCTTTCAGCAAGTCCGGCCGCGGCTGCAAGCATAATGCCGTTGCGGAACGGCACCACCGTGCTTTTCATATTCTCCGCTGAATAATGTCCTTCCGGAATAGCCTCACTTCCACTTAGAAGCGATGATTCAAAATGGTCGTGCATAAATCCGAGCGGAATCACCAAATGCTCGATGCCAAGAAGGGCACACTGATAACGCGCACACTCTATCTCCCGGGCATTGTGATTGCTTCCGTAATCAAAACTTACTGCTAAAGCTATCCATTCTTTATATTCATGGAGCATGGTCACGGAATCAACCCCTCCACTAAGCACCATCACTGCATCTCTCATGGCAATTGATCATTTATGCTTCTTTCATTTATCAAGCATTTCCCTTCGCCTTTGTTCGGCCAGTTCCATATGCCTGTCATCGGCCCTGTTGGCGAATGGATGGATCGAAATTCCCCCTCTCGGCATGAATTCGCCCGATACCTCTATGTAGCGCGGTTCCATCAGGGTCCATAAATCGTTGAGAATGATGTTTACCACATCCTCATGGAAATCTCCGTGATTACGGAAGGAGAAAAGATAGAGTTTCAAGCTCTTGCTTTCCACCATCTTCATGTCGGGGATATATTTTATGTAGATATGGCCGAAGTCGGGCTGTCCGGTCTTCGGGCAGAGCGTGGTAAACTCCGGGCAATCCAGACGCACCACATAATCCCGGTCGGGATGTTTGTTTTCAAAGCATTCCAGAAGTCCGGGTGCGTAATCAGTGGGATATTCCACACCCTGATTACCTAAGAGAGATATTCCCTCCAATTCTTTTTCCGTTCTCATGCCACGTATGTCTCAAGCATTTTTAATCCGTCATCGCCCGGAATTATGGTCAATCCGTTGGCCGAAGCCGATACCAATACCGTATCGCCTTGCTTTACTTCCATCTCCGTAGGCACATCGCTTACTCTGTCGGCGCCACAGTGAAGACGTCCGCTCCCCTCCATCACCACCAATGCCACGAAAGAATCGAGCTCTGAATAATCTCTCATAACTTCCTCGCTGAAATTCAAGACATTGGCAGAAAAGTATGGAGTCTTTATCAGATTGACGGGAATGTCTTCGCGATCATGGTATTTGATAGGCGCTCCTGTAATAGGCTCGAAGCTCAAGGCTTCGCGTGCGAGTTCAATATGGAGTTCACGCTCATTGCCTGATGCATCCTTACGCCGGTAGTCATATATACGGTAAGTAGCATCAGAAGTTTGCTGAATCTCTGCCACGAATACTCCGGCACATATGGCATGCACCCTGCCTCCGGGGATAAGGAATACGTCACCCGGTTTGACAGGCACATAATTGAGGACGGCCTCAATCTCACCGGATGTCACGAGATTCTCATAATCTGCAGGATGTATGGATTTTGAAAATCCGTTAGCTATAGTGGCGCCCGGATGGCCGTCCATCACATACCACATTTCAGTCTTGCCGTTCTCCAAACCGTGGCGATGTGCCGTCTCATCATCAGGATGCACCTGCACCGACAAATCATGACGGGCGTCTATAAATTTTATCAGCAAAGGAAAGCGGTTGCCGTATTTCTTATAGTTCCGTTCTCCGAGTATGGCATCTCCGAATTTGTCGAGGAGACTACTAAGGGTCATCCCTGCTTCAGGACCTTCCGAAACTACGGATTCAGAGCCGGATACTCCGCTCAATTCCCAACTTTCACCTATGGCTTTGCCGGAATCGGCCAAACCCTTGAAGGGAGCAATCCTGCTCCCTCCCCATATGGTCTCCTTGAGAATCGGATGGAATTTCCACATATGCTTATGAATTGGCCGAGGCGCTTTTCTTGGATCGTGAACGCGATTTTGCCGGAGCCGGAGCCGGAGCCGCATCTTCGAGGCCGGCAAGCTGAGCATCAATCATTATGCGTCCGCAATATTCGCACACGATTACCTTCTTGTGCATCTTGATTTCGAGCTGCCGCTGTGGTGGGATACGGTTGAAGCATCCTCCGCAGGCATCACGCTGTACGGTAACGATACCGAGTCCGTTGCGGGCATTCTTGCGAATCCGTTTGAATGCAGCCAGAGTATAGGGATCGATCAGCTCCTCAAGAGCCTTTACCTTCTGGCGTATCTGCTCTTCTTGCTCTTTCGTCTCTGATACTATCTCGCTTAGTTCTTGCTTCTTTATCTCGAGGATATGACGATTGTCGGCAAGCTCACCATTGTCGGACTCAAGCTGCTGCTGCTTTTCTGCTATCCTTACATTGGCATCGCGGATATTTTTCTCATCCAGTTCTATCTCAAGCCCCTCATATTCACGCTCTTTCTCCAGGAACGCAAATTCCCGGTTATTACGCACGTTGTTGATCTGATCGTTATAACGCTCAATCTTTTCACGGCGCACATTAATATCGGCTTCCTTCTCCTTAATCAGGGTCTTGAGGGCTGCGATTTCTTCAGTATGCTTGGCGATGCGGAGTTCATAGCGGGCTATCTCATCCTCCCGGTCCTTCACTTCGTTAGGCAGCTCTCCGCGGAGAGTGCGGATCCGGTCGATTTCCGATAGATAGGTCTGTAACTGATAGAGGGCTTTGAGACGGTCCTCTACGCTATGCTCTTTATCGTTTTTCTTCTTTTCAGTGGCCATAATGATGACTTATTCTGGTGTTTTACAATATTTTAACAGGATTAGCTTCAGCTTCCGAAAAATAGACAACCATCTCCGGATAGCGTTCGCGGATTATGCGTGAGAAGATATTCTCGGCACATAGTTCTGATTCAAAATGCCCTACATCGGCAAGGATAATCTCACAGCCATACGTTGTGAAGTCGTGATATTTTATATCTCCGGAGACATAGGCATCCGCTCCGGCCTCTATTGCACGGCTGATTAAAGAAGATCCCGAGCCGCCGCAAAGAGCCACGCGTTTCACCACCAGCCCCGGCGCGCCGGCTGAATACCTCAGAGCGCGTACCTTGAATTTATCCTTTACGCCACGAAGAAACTCGAGGCGCGGAGTTGGCTTAACCGTCCCTACCACGCCAAGCCCGGTCATTGCTCCGGGTTCTGTAGGCACGAGAGGACTGATATTGGTAAGGCCGAGGCGTGAGGCCATTTCGTAGCTCACACCCCCCATGGTTGAATCAAGGTTAGTATGTGCCGAGTAGACGGCTATTCCAAGTCGTAAAGCCTTTAGCACGAGACGTTGAGTCTCATCCGCACCCGTCAGGCTTTTCAATCCCTTAAAAATCAAAGGATGATGGCTCACAATCATCGAACAGCTGCGAGCAGCCGCTTCTTCGATTACTTCTTCCGTGACATCAAGGCAAAGCAACACTGCCGACACCTCCGCCTCCGGATTTCCTACCTGAAGGCCCGCATTGTCGTAATCCTCCTGCAGGGCAAGAGGAGCAAATGCCTCGATCACACCAGCTATATCCTTTACTTTAGGCATTTTCAATCAAGTGTGATTTTAAGATTCAGCTCCTCCAGCTGACCCGGCTCAAGCGGCGACGGGCTTTCATTCATCACGTCGCGGCCGGAATTATTTTTCGGGAAGGCTATAACATCACGGATGGAGTCAAGGCCGGCAAGAATAGATACAAATCTGTCGAAGCCGAGGGCAAGACCGCCGTGAGGCGGTGCGCCGTATTTAAAGGCATTCATCAGGAAGCCGAACTGCTCTTTGGCCCGTTCGGGAGTAAACCCGAGAAGCTCAAACATTTCATCCTGGAGTTTCGAGTCATGTATTCTGATTGAGCCGCCACCAAGTTCTGTGCCGTTTACTACGATATCATATGCCGTGGCTCGAACTTTGCCGGTATCCGTGCGGAGCATGGGTATATCCTCGGGGTTAGGGGAAGTGAAGGGATGGTGCATCGCATAATAGCGTTGAGTCTCCTCATCCCATTCAAACAATGGGAAATCAATCACCCAGAGAGGTGCAAACTCATTCTTGTCGCGGAGTCCCAGCCGATTGCCCATTTCGAGACGCAATTCGCATAGTTGCTTGCGTGTCTTCATGGCCTCACCGGCCATAATGAGCATCATATCGCCCTCTTTTGCGCCGGCGCGCTCGCCCCATGCCTTAAGCTGTTCATCCGTATAGAATTTGCCCACTGAGCTTTTGATTTTTCCGTCGGGTTCGAATTTCACCCACATCAACCCTTTCGCACCTACTTGCGGACGCTTTACGAATTCTGTCAGCTCATCTGTCTGCTTACGGCTCCATCCTGCGCATCCGGGAGCCACGATGCCGACTACAAGCTCCGCCTCATCCGCTACGGAGAATCCATGACCCTTGGCAAGGTCGGTTAGATCGCAGAACTCCATGCCGAAACGGATGTCGGGCTTATCGCTGCCGTATTTCTCCATAGCCTCCTGCCATGTGATGCGAGGGAAAGGCGCCGTGAAATCTATATTTTTGACATATTTGAAGATATGCTTCACCAATCCTTCAAACATCTGAATCACATCTTCCTGCTCTACGAAACTCATCTCGCAGTCGATCTGGGTAAATTCAGGTTGACGGTCGGCCCGAAGATCCTCATCGCGGAAGCACTTCGCTATCTGGAAATAACGATCGTATCCCGAAACCATCAGCAACTGCTTGAAAAGCTGTGGGCTCTGTGGAAGGGCATAAAACTCGCCGGGATTCATTCGCGACGGCACTACGAAATCCCGGGCTCCCTCCGGAGTGGATTTTACTAATATGGGAGTCTCTATCTCAAGAAATCCCTTTGAATCGAGGTAACGACGAATCTCGAAAGCCATCCGGTGACGCAATTCGAGATTGGCACGCAGATTCGGCCGGCGAAGATCCATATATCTATATTTCATCCGGAGGTCGTCGCCGCCATCTGTGTTTTCTTCAATAGTGAACGGAGGTATCTCCGATTTGTTGAGCACCTTAAGGCTATCGGCCATTATTTCAATATCCCCGGTGGGGAGTTTTGAGTTTTTCGACTGGCGCTCTGCCACCATACCCTCAATCTGAACCACGAACTCGCGGCCGAGTTTCTCGGCCTGTCGAGCCAGCTCAGGATTTGAATCGTCGCTGAAAACAATCTGAGTCAGTCCATAACGGTCGCGGAGGTCAAGAAAAGTCATGCCTCCCATTTTGCGGACCCGCTGCACCCATCCGGCAAGTTTCACCCGACGCCCGGCATCGCCGGCACGCAATTCTCCGCACGTGGTATCTCTATACATGATAATAATTATGATTAAGCCCGGGAAAATCAGCGCGCGGCCCCATGACTGCATGACACTTTGCCAATATGGCTGAATGATGGCTATATATTATTGATATAACATCATTTATACCATTCCATAGAGCCCGCTTGCGGCATTTGCCCCATCATCGACTGGCATTGTGCTGATGGACCCGGGGGTTAACTTTGCTTTAACGCGCAAAGTTACAACTTTTTTCCCATTTTTCAAAATCCAATCCCGGCCCTCATCTTGAATTTAGCTTTCATTTAGGAATCAAACCTGATATATCCGGCGTCTCACGCGATACCGGGCATATTTACCAATGTCCAGTCAACCTACCGGGGGATAAATGCGTTATATTTATAACTATTAAAGATAAAATACTATGAATGACAGATTAGACACAATGGAACGCCGGGAACTGCCTGACAGCGTTTACGGCCTTCCTGAAAGAAGAGAATTCCCAATGCCCGATGCAGCTCATGTAAGAGCCGCTGAAGCGTATTTCAGGTATTGTCCTGAAGAACTAAAACCGAAACTCGCACGTGCCATACTTAGGTTCGCAAAGGAATATGGCGTCGATGTAGAGTCACCAACAGTTCTTTCGTATGCCAATGAGTGATTATGGAAATCCGATTTAAAAGAAGATTAAAAGAAAGCCGCTCTCACGAGTGGCTTTCCTTCTTAATGAACAAAATCTATCTTCTATCTGATATAATAACCCTCAGTCCTTCGGCTTTGTTCATTAAGGAGGCTAAATATTCAATCCTGCTCCGAATCACTCCGGAAATACTTCAGGGCAAAGTTCAGGATTGCATCCTTGCCTTCGGCAAATTCTTCGGGCGTGCAATGCACTTCATAACCTTCCGACGGAGCTATTCCGAATTCCGTAATTCGGTCGTGGGCATCATTGATAGGGGAAGCCGACATCCGCACGCTCCATCCATTGGGAAGTTCGGACGTAAAGGGCAATCCTCCGCCCCCTCCGGTAGTGGCGCCCACTATCTTTATCTGTGGTAATTCTTTCATCATGGCCACAAAATCATTAGCCGCACTGAAGCAGCTGCGATTGGTAAGTACAAGCACTTCCTTGCCAAGATAATTGACGTGGTTCTTCCCACATGGCTTATATTCTATGGGATAAGGTTCTGAAAAATCATCAGCTCCGGGTCCTGTCTTATGCCGGATATATCCTCCGGTCATCGCGTGGTCGAGGAATCGGCCCACCACCTCCGGGACATTGGTCAGATAGCCGCCACCATTATCCCGCACGTCGATTATAAGCCCTGTAGTATTCTGCATTGCCGCCAATACATAATCGAGCGTTACCGGACTTATCTGATAACTGAACGATGGTATCCGTACATAACCGACCGTATCCGGCAAGAACACCGCATATTGAATCGATCCTATCTGAAATCCTCCGAATTTCAGATAATATTGCTGCAAGACCCTGTCGTCGAAATCTTGCGGATAATCGCTCCACCATTTTTTATAATAAGAAGTGGCAAAGGGTGCTGAAAGATTCACATGACCATCGCGTAGCTCATCAAGCATCGCGCCGAGAGTTATAAAGAGAGTCACCGGGTCGGTATCCTCATTGATTTTCGCCCTATATTCCGCAGTCACGACATTCCAGTCTATATCTTTCTGACTGAAGAAACAATAATGCTCCTCTACAATCTTGGCAAGATGCTCAAAATTTGCAATCGGATCATCCTTGTCGCCGGAGTACGACAGCGGTTCGGTGCAGGATACGGCAAGGAGACTAATTGAGGCGATAAGCCACTGTAAACGAGTTGCGGACATACTGAGTGGTAAGATTATTTGCATGATAAGTACGCGCAGCGAGACGATACCCCACCTCTAAGGCTTTCCTTCCGAAATGGAGAGTCAGGGTAAGATGATTGTCGATTCCGAAGGCATTCCCCCACCATCCGAAATGCGCGAGGTCCTTATGATTGCCGAGATATATTTCATAATATGACTCCCCATAGGCCGGATTGAAAAAGGCTCCGAGCGTCGGAAGCATTGCTCTGTCGGCGATTGTCACGGGCAATCTGCCGAAATGCGTTTTCCATTGCAGTCCTGCCGTAAGGTCGATTCCCGCATATGCCATAGCGGAAGCTGGGTTATTGCCATTGCGGGGAAGATAAAGCACTCCGCCGAAGATATCGAGTGCGGCTCCGGCAGTCAACTGAAGGTCGTAAGGAAACTTGTGACGCCACGCCGGACCCCATGAGAATCGGGCGGCGAGGGCGTACATCTCGGCCGTCTTTGCCGGATTAAGCGCGTTCCCCAGTTCCATTCCGGCGCGGAAATCCATCACGAGATGCTCCGGATTCTGCTTCATTTCCTTTCCCCATGCTCCGAAGATAGCTGTCGACCATCCGGTATAGGGCAACGGCGATAGATAAGTGGAGGTGATATTCATTGAGCCCGCCTCGGCGCCGTAGACCGACGTGATGGGCCGGCGTGCTTCCATGTCTTCACTCCGGGCCGGAATGAAGAATGACAGCATTATCGCAACGAAGATAATCCTATTCATCGAAATCAAATAATGATGGTTCTTTCACATTTGAAGCCTCGTCCCTCACTTCTTTATTTTCCGGCTGCTCGGTAAACTCCGGTTCATCTATCACCTCAGCCTGCTCAATCTCGGGCTCCGGTTTCGGAATTTCACGTACCTCAGAAAGCGCGCAGGTGGTAAGTCGTTTTCCTTTGGCCTTATAGCTCTTCACAGCAATGAAATCAGCGGCGTCTATAAGAGTGGCCGGACGCTCCGGATCTTCATATATTAGTTCAAGTTCCGGATGGGGGGTATCTGTAAGGAGGAGGATCTTGGACGTGATCTCCGTGCCGACGAATCGCTGTGGCCTCACGGTAGGTTCAAAAGTGAAGCGCTTGAGGTAGGGGGCGCCCAGTGTAGAATCATATAGGGCAAGAGTCCATACTTTTTCGGAATCGAATTTTTCTATAATCAGAATATTGTCCTCATAATGATTCGTATCCGAATAGGAAGATGTGAAATATTCACCCGCCGTAGTGATTATCAACACCTTGTCGTCGCCCTGGAATATTCCTATGCTTTCTCCCCGATGATCATAGTTCAGGCGGATCACATCTCTATCGAACCATACTTCCCGGCCTCCGAGCGTACTATGGCCTCTCTTCTCGAGGGATATACTCTTGACTTTGAACTTCGTAACGAGATTTCCGAGAGATTCCTTACCTTTTATCAGAAGCGAAGCGAAGTCGATGGAAAGTTCCGTGTTCCGCGGTCGTCTTCCTCCGGCCTCCACCGCTTCATCATAAAGAGTTACCTTTACCGTCTCGGCCTCGCCGTTAGGATTGGCCGTGAGCCATTCCACGCGTGAGCCGGGAAGGCCCTTCGTGATGTTATATTCCTTGTCGCGGGTAAGCCCCGTGACAAAGAACCGTTTCATATATGTGTTGCCCCCTTTGCCATTGCGATAGATGGCATTATAGATTGTACGGCGGTCGTTTTTCTTGAATAACCCGATATGGATTATCTTTTTACCCACATATAGTTTCTCAGCTACCTTTACACTTTTGTAAGTCCCATCGCGATAGAAGATTATAATATCGTCAAGGTCAGAACAGTTGAATAGAAAATCTCCCTCCTTAAGTCCGGTGCCTATGAATCCGCCTTCCGAATCATGATAGAGACGGCGGTTGGCTTCAGCTACTTTTGCAGCCTCAATGGAATCGAATCCCCGCAACACGGTGCGTCTCGGGAATCGCTCCCCATATTTTTCTTTAAGATGGATGTACCATCGCTCGGTTGTGCGGTCGATATGATCAATATCGTCACGCAGCCGGTCGGCCTCTCCCTTCAGGCGGGCTATCTTTTCATCAGCCTTTTCCACATTGAAGCGAAGAATGCGACCCATCTTAATTTCCCATAGATGCAGAAGGTCGTCATCCGTTATGTCACGCACAAGATCCGCAGTAAAGGGTTGGAGCAGGGTCTCCACCCTTCGGATCGCTGTTTCCATGTCAGGGGCATTCTCCACTTCTGCATCCTTATACATCCTCTCGCTAATGAATATCTTCTCCAATGAGGCGAGCATCTGCTGTTCAAGAGTCTTGGAGAGCGCCAATTGCAGCTCCTTACGGATTATCTCCCGCGTACGGAACACGGAATCACGCAATAATTCCGTTACCGACAGGAACACCGGCTTGCGCTCTCTTACCACGCAGCAATTAGGATTTAGCGTGACCTCACAATCGGTAAAGGCATAGAGCGCATCGATTGTCTTATCGCTTGACACCCCCGGCTGAAGATGCACGATAATGCGTGCCTCGGCCGATGTATTATCGTCGACTTTCCTCACCTTTATCTTTCCTTTCTCCATGGCGGAGAGAATAGATGTGATAAGGGAGGAAGTTGTCTTCCCATAAGGAATTTCAGTGATAACCAGAGTCTTTTGATCAATCTTCTCAATCTTCGCCCTTACTTTCACCTGGCCGCCACGTGCTCCGTCGTTATATCGCGAGGCGTCCATCAGGCCGCCGGTCTGGAAATCAGGAAGCAGCCTGAACGACCGGCCATGAAGAGTATCGATGGCCGCATCGATAATCTCATTGAAGTTATGAGGAAGAATCTTAGAGCTTAATCCTACGGCTATACCCTCCACACCCTGTGCAAGCAGCAAAGGGAACTTCATCGGCAAGGTCACCGGTTCTTTCTTTCTGCCGTCATAGCTCAGGGTCCATTCGGTGATTTCGGGAGAGAATGCCGCTTCCATTGCCAGTTCGGAGAGCCGGGCTTCGATATATCGCGGAGCGGCCGCCGAGTCGCCTGTCAGGATATTACCCCAGTTACCTTGTGTGTCAATCATAAAGCCACGCTGTCCGAGCTGGACAAGCGCATCCCCTATCGAGGCGTCGCCGTGGGGGTGATATTGCATCGTATTGCCCACAATATTGGCAACCTTGTTGAAATGGCCGTCGTCGATTGTGTACATCGAATGGAGGATTCGACGTTGCACAGGCTTCAATCCGTCCTCGATATGAGGAACAGCCCTCTCCAATATCACATAGCTGGCATATTCAAGGTACCAATCCCTGAACATTCCGGCGAGAACCGTCTTTCTTTCCGAAGGTTTTTGCAATCCGTCGGGCTTAATATTAGCGTTTTCAATGATGTTTTCCAGGCCATCGGCCATAGGTGCGTCGCTCTCCTCTTTCATGGCGCAAATATAGCAAAATTTCGGGAATTTTTTGTAAATTTGCCTTTGAAAACGCCTATACATCATGGAGCATCAGGACGTGGAGATTAAAAAAAAGAAACGCCCGCGGGAAGATATTCTCGTGGCCGCCGCATTTCTGGTGGTGCTGCTCCTGCTCGGAGGCTCGGCGTTCTGGGCATGGAATAAATATATATCCACTCCTCCGTATGTGGATTATGAGCGGTTTCCTGTGCGCGGAATAGATGTATCGGCCCATAACGGCGTGCTCGATCTTGATGCCGCGGCCCGCGATGGAATCAGCTTCGTTTTCATCAAGGCTACTGAAGGAGAATCATTTGTCGACCCCAATTTCAGGTTGAATTATATGAAAGCAGGCCATGCAGGCTTAAAAAGAGGGGCATATCATTTTTTTCGATTCGACCGTGATGGAGTGTCGCAGGCTCTGAATCTGCTGAAAGTCCTGGCCGGTCGTCCTCTTGAATTGGGCATTGCAATCGATGTAGAGGAGCAAGGCAATCCGGAAGGGATACCGAGAGACTCCGTGGTGCAGCGGCTTCAGGCCTTTACCGATTTCTTGATATTAAATGGCCAGCGCGTAACATTCTATTCCAATCGCGCCGGATATGATAAATATTTGTTCGAGCACTTCCGCGATTATCCATTATGGATCTGCTCTTTTGATGAAGAAAATGCCAAGGCTGCCGACTGGGCCTTCTGGCAGTATGACCATCACGGGAAAGTGGCCGGCATCCCAGGAGATGTCGACCTGAATGTATATCACAACAAGGATTTGAATGTAAATCCTATCCGGCACGCTGACCCTACACAATAAATGGGGCTTGAAAAACGTTAAACGGTTGGCGGATTTTACGCCTGACTATCATGATAAAGACTACTATCCATAATACTATCTTACGGTTTCCCCGTATTTTAATACTATCGCTTTTATGGCTGTGCGGACTCCCCGCATCAGCTATCGATGTGTCACACTATGCTGAAAATTCCGTGCTTGCCGAGGGCAAATGGGCTACAGTCAGAATTACCGATACCGGAATGCATCTGATTTCCACCGCCACTCTCCGCAATCTTGGTTTTTCCGACCCTTCGAAAGTGCGCGTTTACGGCACGGGAGGGCGAATGGAACCCGAAGCTCTGACAGCCGACATGGCCGACGACCTCCCGTTGATTCCGTCAGTGAGGACGGATAAAGGGATCGTATTTTTCGGCCGTAATCATATCTCATGGAAACAGGAAGGGGGCAACGTGCCTTATTCGCATACTATTAATCCCTATTCTGATGAAAGCCTCTATTTCATCAGCGACAGGGAAATTTCCAATGAAGTGGAAAGCCGCTCCTTCAAAGGGGCGGGAAGAACGCGGACGGAAACCTTCACTGCCAGAGTGGTGCATGAACGCGACCTCGCCCACCTCGGCGAATCGGGGCGCACATTCCTCGGCGAGGATTTCAGGAGCACGCGCACGCAGGTATTCTCCCTTCCGTTGCCCGGAAACGCAGGCAAAGAGATAACCCTTGTCTCCCGGTTCGGAGCAAAGATCACGGGAGGGTCGTCACAGCTTACATACAAGGCTAACGGCAATGACGTAGCGCGGGCGCAGGGTGACGACATCGCCGGCACCACCGCCTCCGCATATGCCGCCCTCTCGAAGACCGTGCGTAAAATTCCTCTGGAAGGTGAAAAACTCGACCTCACCGTCTCCTACGCAAATAGCGGCACAATGTTCCTCGCTCGGCTTGATTTTCTGGAGGCCTTTTATACCCGCCGCCTTTCTCTTTCAAACGGCGAATTGCATTTCTACGGATCTTACGATGCCGGAACCACTCTGGCCATCTCAGGATGTTCGGCCGATACTCGAATCATCGATGTCACTTCCGAGCGTCCGACAAATGTGGAATTCGACCTTGACGGCACCACCGCCCTGGTCACAATTCCGGCCGCAGGCTATTACGAATTCGTAGCTTTCAATCCCAACAATATATCCCGTGCGGCGGCTGCAGGCACAAAGGTGGCGAATCAAAACCTCCATGCCCTTCCGGCTCCGGACTATCTGATCATATCCTCATCGACCTACCTCGACGGGGCTTCCATAATCGCAGAGATCCACCGCGCGAAGGATTCTCTCAACGTACAGATAATCGATCCGCGGCTCATATACAATGAATTTTCAGGTGGCAAACCGGATGTATCGGCCTTCAGGAAATTGCTTAAGATGTGGCACGATCGTGGAGGCGCACCGAAGTATTGCCTCATAATGGGCAAACCATCCTACGACTGCAAGGGCACAAGCCCCGACCTCAACAAAGCCGGGTATATTCCAATGCCCATCTGGGAATCGCCCGACGGCCTCTCCGAGACATCTTCATATAGCAATGACGACTATATAGGAATGCTTGATGATGTTGCTGAAAGCGACTTTGTGATTTCCAGGGCAACGACTCATGTGGCCGTGGGACGCATTCCCGTTACCACTGCCGAAGAAGCCCGCACCGTAGCCAATAAGATCAAGACTCATGCTCTTAATCCTGCACAAGGAGCATGGCGCAATAAAATAATGCTCATAGCCGACGACGGCGATTCAAACGAGCATTTCAATCAGGCGCAGGATGTATATTACAATCTGCGTAAATACGACACTGGCGCCGGCTATCTTTACGACAGGGTCTATCTCGACTCCTACAATCTGCAAAGCTCCGCTACTGGTCTTGTATATCCCCAGGCCACGGAGAGAATGCTATCGAATTATAATGAAGGAGTGGCCCTCACAAACTACATCGGCCATGCTTCATCGACAAGCTGGGGTCACGAGCAATTATGGACATGGCCACAGATCACATCCATGGCCAATCCAAACCTTACCTTCATCTACGCCGCCACCTGCCGATTCGCGCCCTGGGATGAGACGGGCGTATCGGCCGGAGAGCATCTCCTTCTTAATCCCGATGGCGGAATCGTGGGTATGATCGCCGCCTCGCGGACCGTTTATATATCTCCCAACGGAAGCCTGAATCGATACACAGCCGATGAATGGTTCCGTCCGGGTGACGACGGCCTTCCCCGCCGGCTCGGAGATGTATATGTGGCAGGGAAAAACCGTTTTCCTGGAGATGAAAACAAATTGCGTTACATTTTTATGGGCGACCCGGCGATGCGGCTTAACAACATTTCTCATAAGGTGACTGTCGACTCTATCGCCGGCCATGATATGCACGATACTCATCAATTCCCTCAACTCGGAGCAGGAAGCAGAGTTAAGGTGTCGGGGTGCGTTGCGGCTCCCGACGGCTCACCGGCATCGGATTTTAACGGTAATGTCAATCTGCAGCTCTATGATGCCGAAACTGTTATCAACACCCACGGCAACGGTTCAAGCGGAGTTGCTACAGTCTATAACGACCGCACCACCCGCCTTGCTTCTGTTAACGCGAAAGTGACGGCAGGGAAATGGAATGCTGAATTGATAGTGCCCCTTGAAATTGCCGACAACTATTCTCCGGCCTTGATTTCAGCTTACGCCAGCGATTCCGACGGACGCGAAGCCAACGGATACTGCGACCGCTTCTATGTCTATGGCTATGATGGTGACGCCGTAACCGATACGATAGGGCCCGATATCGAGTATTTCCGGTTGAATACTCCTGATTTTGAGAATGGCGGCCGCGTAAATGCCAATCCTATAGTGTTTGCAAAGATCACGGATCCCTCCGGCATAAATATATCCGACGGGGGTGTAGGACATAAGATATCGCTACGGCTGGACGATAATGTGCCATACGATGATGTATCCATTTATCTTAAAGCGGATTCCGACAACGCCCTGTCGGGCACACTTGCCTATCCGATGAAAGATATAGCTCCCGGAAATCATACTCTCGTGCTTGAAGTATGGGATAATTATAACAACGCCAGCAGGGATACGCTCACATTCTCCGTACATGCCGCCGCCGACCCGTATATCGTGCGGCTGCATACGGATGTCAATCCCGCTTCCTCGGGCGTTAACTTTATCCTCGACCTCGACCAGCCCAACACTAAGATGGATGTCACCATCACGGTGTGCGACCTGAATGGGAAAGTGCTCTGGGAAAGCGAGCGCAATCAGCGTACAGACTATAGCTCGCGCCTATCGACCCATTGGGATCTCCGCGACAAATCGGGGGTGCGTGTGCCGAGAGGCATATACCTCTATCGCGCCCGGGTAGTGACCCCGGAAGGCACATGGGCATCGAAAACCAACAAATTGGCTGTCACCGCTCAATGAACGCCGAAACGCCAATAATCCTTCCCGAGCCTACGCTGCGTCGGCTGCCATGGTATCTGGCATTCGTTGAAATCCTGAGAGCGCGTGGCGAGGAGTTTGTGTCATCCACGCGCATCGCCCGTGCGCTAAGTGTCGATGCTTCCCAGATTGCAAAAGACTTATCGTTCCTAAATATCAAAGGAAAGACAAGAATCGGATATGAGACATCGGTCTTAGCCAATCGGCTTGCCGACTTTCTTGGGTTCAGGAAAGTGCATAATGCCTATGTCATGGGAGTAGGAAGCCTTGGCAGCGCATTGCTGAGAGACTCCGGATTGGCGAATTATGGACTAAGGATCGTGGCCGGATTCGACATCGACCCGGACGTGATGCGGCAACCCGACCCCGGAGTACCCATATATCATCCGGATATGATTGATGAGGTAATGAAACGGATTCCGGCCGACATCTGTATTCTTGCCGTTCCGGCGGAAAGCGCTCAGGAGGTTGCCGACATCGCAGTGGCAGCAGGAATACGCGCAATCTGGAATTTTACTCCCTACAGAGTGAAAGTGGCCGAGGGTGTAGTGATGGCCAATACTTCCATCTACGCTCATCTCGCCCTTATCTATAATCGACTCGAAAGTTTGCCAAAATGAAAATTTTCGCCATAACCCGCAACTACGGTGATTTCCTCCCTTCATCCCCTTTTGGTGAAGGTCCACGCCCGGTATGGTATGAAATTCCGGATTCTTCAATCCTGCGCAGCGGACAGCCTTTCTTCCTACCGGATTTCAGCACTGAATTCAGGGCATTCCCTTCGCTTGCCATCCGGATAGGGAGGCTTGGCAAAGGGATAGCAGAGAAATTTGCAGCGCGCTATGTCGCCGATAGCGGCATAGCCTGTGCGGTAGTGGCCACCCCTTTACTTGCCGAGCTTCGCCGCGACGGCCTTCCATGGGCCGCGGCAACTGCTTTCGACAAGTGTTGCTGGCTCGGTAAATTCACTCCCGGATTGACTAAGGATTCAGAATATCGCATCTGCTCCGGAGACAACGCCATGACCTACAGAACAGCTAACCTACGTTGCAGTCCGGAAGCTATGATTTCAGCATTAAGCCGTGAAATAACCCTTAAGGAGGGCGATGTGATATTGGTCGCACTGCATCCGGAAGGAATGATTCTTTCCTATCCTGCCTCTTTTACAATTAACGACTCTGACGCAGAATCCTTGCTTCTTGATATTCACCTTAGATGAAAAGACCCGCTATTTCCTTGATAAGCCTCTTGGCGTGCATTCTCCACAATCTATCGGCGGCCATATATACCGACACATATACGTTCGCAACCCAATCGCCATTGGCATCGGGTAAATGGATCAAAGTAGAGGTCGAACAGGAAGGAATCTATGAAATATCATACGACGAGCTCAAAGCCATGGGGTTCGCGAATCCTTCAGCAGTCAGTATTTATGGTGAGGGGGGAGCAAAGCGTGGCCTGAATATGGGAGAAGCGGGCCAACGTTTTGTAGAAGACAATCCGCCCCAAATACCCGTGCTCCACAAAAACAATAAAATTTATTTCTATGGCAGGGGAATATGCACGGTAGAATTATCCGGCAACAGGTTTACATATAAAGGGCGTAACATCTATAATCAAAAAGGTCATTATTTTCTGACCGAATCAGGCGCTCCGTTCACCATAACAAGCGGAGGACCGGATGCTACGGCACGAAACACTGCGGAATTACGGTCGGACGGTCTCGGATATGCCCTGCGCGACATCGACCTGATGATGGGAGAAGAAGACGCCGGCCAATATTTCTGGGAAGGAAAATTCTCAGCCAACCCGGGTCATAAGTTCGCGGCATCAAGCACCCTGCCTTATGCCGTGTCATCCGGCCGATATGTCCTTGAAGCCGGTATCCATGTTGTGCGGGATGGGGGGAATGTGTCGTTTGCTTTTAATGTCAATTCATCTTCAGTAAATAAAAAGCCATCTTTACAGTACAATCATATATGGACTGCAGTGACTGAAGGATCGCTCGGGGGGAACCCAAAAGCCGATATATCGATATGCGCGACCACCGGGGATGCGGAAGATTCCTATTTCGATTATTGGCTTCTAAGCTATTCAAAAGATACGGGAGTCTCCTCCACCCCTCTACGGCAAGAAATCATAGGCTTTCCCGGTATCGATACTCAGGCCTCAGCGTCAGCCGTCTCAATCCCTACCGGCACGATAGCCTTCGACATTTCCGATCCTTTTATGCCGATAATGCTTCCCACCGATAGCCAAAAAGCATACTTCGATTCCTCTATCTTGCCCCATACATTAGCTATTTTCAATCCGGATGTGAGCCAGATGAGAGTGTCAAATCCTATTGAAGTCAAGAATACGAATCTCCATTCCGCAGTCACCGATAATATAAGCCTACTGATCATCCACGTGCCGGAAACGCGAAGATATGCCGAAAAAATTGCCGGACTCCATCGGAAATACGACAACATCAACGTGCTGACAGCGGATGTTGGCAGCATATATGATGAGTTCGGAGCAGGCAATGCCGATCCGCTGGCCATAAGGATGCTGGCAAGGCTACTCTATAGCTATGGCACCAAGTCACTAAAAAACATATTGTTCGTAGGTCCTATTAGATCTGACGTAAGGAACATTCTGGGTCTGGAGCAGCCTGATAATTTTTTAATAGCCTTTCAGGAGATGGCCGACATTAGCGCGGGACGCCGGCCGGCGATCACATTCGATTATTTCGGTATGACTTCCGACAATGTCGCCTCCGACAATCTTTATGAGACGCCAATGCGTGTGGGAGTCGGATGGCTTCCTTTGACAGATTCAGCATCCGCCGAAATTGCCATTGCAAAAACGGAAGATTATCTCAAGAACCTGAATTCGGCGGACTTTGCATGGTATGTGAATGAGATTTTATTATTCGCACATGGTGGTGATGGCCAGATTCACGATGATCAACTCAAGACATGGGAAAGGAATATTACCGACATGGCGAATACCTGCAAAATGGGGAAACCGGCGGTAGCTGCCCTGCATCAGAACACCTACGGAAGTACTTATACCCACACCATATCCTCACACCTTAATTCCGGGAATCTTATAAATGTCTACACCGGCCATGCACGTCCGGGAGGATTCGGCGTAGTGAATACTTTCTTTACATTGAAAGAATTCGACAATCTAAGAAACCGTGTGCCCACATTCATGATGATGTCGGGATGCGAAACCATCTCGCCCGATTTCGGCGGCACAGGAATCGGAATCGAACCTCTAATACATTCTCCCCGGGGAATGGCCGGAATCATAGCGTCCGGGCGCACTACTTATTCCTCGAGCAATTCAAAACTCGTGGGATATTTCCTACAAGGCACGATGTTTAAAGGGAACGGACATAGTCCGAGAGAGGTTTCGCCCACAGCAGGAGAATGCTTCGCATTTATGAAAACGCAATCCTACAATTTTAATGAGATGGCCTATCTCTTCATCGGCGACCCGGCCCTCACCATTCCGATGCCGTTGCGCAATGCCAGCATAGAAGTGAGGAATATACCCGAAGGGGGTTATAAGCCCGGAGATGTGATAGAGATTACGGGAGTTTTGGAGAACGGAGATAATATTCCCGACATTGATTCCGAAGGAATGGTGGTGGCTAAGCTCATTGCGCCGACCGTGACTCTCCCATTGCCGGATGTCAACCATACGTATACCATAGATATCAACGACACCCGGTTAACGGCTGTGAAGGCGAAAGTGAGCAAGGGCTCTTTCAGGGTAAAACTCCCAATCCCGACAGAAGCATCTCATTTCCTGAATGCAACCACCGCCGCGTCGGCTACTTTTCATATTTATATCTCGGCTTATGATCCGACTACTCGCCTTGCATACAGTGGATATGTAGCGATTCCTGTCGCAAAGTCGGGAAATGCACAGGCCTCAGGTGGATATTCAGATTCCGAACCCCCGGCCCTCGCCGTCTCATTCGATCCGGCGACTCAGGTGCTTTCTGTGGATGTCGCTGACAATGTAGGGTTCTTACCTGTTATGAATTCTGCCAACGGCATCGGCCTGACAATAGACGGGAGTCCCTGCGACATGGTAGCAAATCTTACTGACCCCGCGGCGGTTACGGCTTTTTCCTTTAATCTGCATCTCGGGTATCTGAAGCCCGGGAATCATTCGGCCGGGATAGTGATTACTGACCTATGCGGAAATTCCACGGAGCGGAATTTTTCTTTTACAATCACGGATACTATTCCGGAAATATCCATCAATTGCAATTCAGCATATGCAATAGATGCGATGCAATTCACGGTTTCCTCACCTTCATATGAAAATCTTGAATTATATATCCTCGATTCAGCCGGACGGGAAATTCATACACAGCTTATTTCGGGAGCCGATTGCACATGGAGCCGCAATGACACAACCACCGGAATCAAAGCACCTGCCGGTACGTACCGTGCCGGAGTGCGCTCAACCGATTCCCGGCCCGTCGGCTCCTCTTATAAATCTTTCGTGATTCTGGATTGATTCTTGTGAATCTAATCCGGAAGATATGCCCGAAATAAATTGAGCATCCCGGAGTTGCAGAAGGTGTGACAGGTCCTCAGGCGACGGTGTGCCTAAAAGAAACGGTGACAGCATGCTGACTTCTCCGGCGATATTGCCGTCGCCGTCCACGGCAAGGCGCGTTAGAGCTATACCGGGATTCACGCTTATAAGAAAATTAAAGGATACCGACAGAATAGTAAGATACACGAAGACCCCGAATACAGCTCCCGCTATACAGTCAAAGACGGTTTTCTCACGTCGTCTCAAGGCTTTTCCTATTAAACCGGTGGCGAATTTGAATACAAAGAATACGCATATGAATATTAATCCGGCCGCGAGATTGGAATATACATAGCACTCCTCAGTTTTGCCGCAACACACGGGATAAACCTCAGCAATTACCTGGGCCAGTGGCATCGTGAACAAACGCGCGCACACCACTCCGAATATCAACGCTATGAGGGATGGTATTTGTGCCCTAAGCCCTTTACGAAAGCCGGCGATGACTCCGAGGAGCACCACCATCATTGAGATCAGGGCATAAATCCAAGTCATTTTTCAGATAGACTGAGAGGAATATAGAAGCGCAACAGCCTGTGCGGATATTCCCTCCCCCCGGCCTTCAAATCCGAGATGCTCGGTGGTGGTGGCCTTTACGGATACGGCTTCAACGGAGACGCCCATGCATTCTGCCAGTGTCCGGCGCATATCATCGATGTAGGGACGGAGTTTCGGAGCCTGAGCCGCTATCGTGATATCCACATTTCCTATGCGGTAACCCCGGTTTTGAATTATGGCTGTCACCTGATTGAGAAGCAATTTGCTGTCAATTCCTTTGTAACGGGGATCTGAATCGGGGAAATGCTTTCCTATATCGCCGAGGGCAAGAGCTCCGAGCAGAGCGTCACAAAGAGCATGAATGGCCACATCCGCATCGCTATGACCCAGCAATCCCTTTTCATATGGCACCCTAACTCCCCCAAGCCACAATTCCCTGGAGTCCACAAGGCGATGGACATCATAACCCGATCCTATCCGGAACATCTGCATGGCAAGCTATTATTATCTGTTGCGCTTTCCGATAAGGTCGCGGAGGCCGTCCATATCGAAAGTGAGAGTGAAGCGGAGGGTTTGGTCGAGGGGGGAGCTTTGTGCTGTAGCAAGCATATACGATGCATCAAGCTGCACCACATTCAACGAGAATCCTGCGCCAAACGAAAAATAGCTTCTTCCTCCCTTATTGGGATGCTCGTAGTTGTAACCGATTCGTCCGAAGAACTGCTGATTATACACATATTCCGCGCCCAAGGCAAGATTTATTTCCTGAAGTTCCTCCTTGAAGCCACCGGGAGCATCCGTGAATGATTTGAAGATGCCGGTGATAGGCGACATCGTGTTCCATTTATCCCATGCCTGGCGGTACTCTTCCTGCCCCTCGGTGGTGCTCATGTCGTAGCTCCATGTCTGCGGCATAGTCGGCACCAGGAGTTTATTGAGGTCAAGCCCGATCGAAAGACTATGATAATCGGCAAGAGGGAAAGCAAAATTGGCGCCTATACGAAGGTTGGTGGGGAGGAAATAATTATTGGCTCCGCCGTCGTAGCTCACTTTCGTACCGATGTTGGAAATATCGAACCCCCATGAGAACTGACATTCGTTGCGCCCTATCATCGGGAAGGTCACATAATAGCCGGAAAGGTCGACTGAAAAGCCATGCGCGGCCGTGTTTTGCTCACCGGTCTGTGTATCCTGCCAGGAAAGGTCGGAAAGGATATATCGCAACACGACACCCATTGAGAACTTTGTTGACAATTTGCGGGAATAACCCACATCGAGGGCGAACTCGTAGGGGTGAATGGTCTGAGCCGCTATCTGGCTCGACCCGTCGCCGGCATCCGGATTGCCGGTTGTCACTTCGCCGAGTGAGAAATACCGGAAAGAGGCCGACAACGCCTGGTTATCTCCCGATCCTAATTTATAATAACCGGAGAGATTGGCGAGGAAGATGTCGTTCACAATCTTGCGGAGCCACGGAGTATAACTTAACGAAAGGCCGCCCTGCGAATATCCGAAGGCATATTTCGAAGGATTCCAATATTGTGAATTCATATCGGCATCGGTTGCCGCACCGAGATTGCCGAGCGACGAGCCACGGGCATCCGGGGCGATACTGAGAGTGGTGACGCCCGTATTGACGGGATTAAACATCTCGCTCTTCAAATCATCCTCCGCACGCAGGGGTAGCACCATGCCAAGCAGAAGTATTAGGGAAAGAAGTCTTGTTGTTTTCATTATAAGAGACGGCGCTACGATAATGTGAGCCGGCTATTTATAATTAACTCATTTCCCCCTTATTTATTGCCTTACATTACTAACGCGATAAAAACCGTGCTGCGAGATGGAGTCAACGCAGTATATCCAACGCACGCTCAAGTGCTGCGAGGAGGAGTTCTACCTCGGCTTCCGTATTATAGACTGCAAACGATACTCTTACCGTGCCCGGCACTCCGAGGCGCGACATCAAAGGCTGGGCGCAATGATGCCCTGTGCGGACGGCCACCCCCTGCTTGTCGAGAAGCATTCCTATGTCGTAGTTATGAATGCCTTCTACATTAAAGGAGATTACCGCATCCTTATCGGGAGCTGCGCCATAAATAGTGAGCCCCGGAATCCGGAGCAGTCTATCCGTTGCCATCCGGAGCAGCTTGCGCTCATGGTTGGCGATATTCTCCATGCCCGTGTCGTTAATAAATTCCAGAGCCTTTGCAAATGCGGCTATGCCTACATAATCGGGCGTTCCGGCTTCAAATTTGTATGGGAGCTCGGCGTAGGTGGTCTTTTCAAACGTAACATGGGCAATCATTTCTCCCCCTCCCTGATAGGGGGGCATTTTTTCCAGATGTTCTTTCTTTCCGTAAAGAATGCCGACGCCTGTGGGGCCATACATCTTATGGCTTGAAAAGACATAGAAATCAGCATCAATATCCCGCACGTCGATCCTCATATGAGGAGAAGCCTGCGCTCCGTCGACAAGCACCGGAACTCCTTTTGAATGGGCGTAAGCGGTCATTTCCTTAACCGGATTCACAGTGCCCAGAACATTGCTTACATGAGTGAAGGCCGCGATGACAGTCTTTTCATTGAACAGGTTGCGGAATTCATCCAGCCGGAGGGAGCCCGCGTCGTCGATGTCGACTACCCTTAATGTCATTCCACGGCGTGAGGCAAGCAATTGCCAAGGCACGATGTTGGCATGGTGCTCCATCACCGTGAGGATTATCTCGCCCCCTTCGGGCAAAAGATTTCCGAATGATGAAGCCACAAGATTTATCCCTTCGGTAGTGCCGCGTGTAAATATTACTTCTTCGTGGCTTTCCGCATTGATATACCGAGCCACGCTTCTGCGTGTCGATTCCTGAAGATCGGTGGCCTCTTGTGAAAGTGTATGCACGCCTCTATGGACATTGGCCTTGTGGAGTTCGTACATCTCGACAATGGCATCCACCACGCGGCGCGGAGTCTGCGATGAGGCCGCCGAATCGAGATATATCAGCCGGCGTCCGGCCACGTCGCGTGTCAGTATAGGGAATTGTTCCCTGATTTCGGAGTCAGAACTCATGGCATCATTATTTTACATCGCAACTGCACGACGCATTTTGGCCGGCAAATCTGCGCTCCACAAGGATGTGAAGCCGGTCGCGCAGCGAGGGTATCGAGATGACATCTATTATATCTGCCATGAAAGCCTGACGCAGCAATAATCTGGCTTTTGATTCCGGAATCCCCCGGGTGCGCATATAAAACATCTGCTGCTCGTCGAGCTGACCCACAGCACATCCGTGGCTGCATTTCACATCATCGTTATATATCTCAAGCTCAGGACGCGCCTTTACTACGGCCTCGTTGCCGGAGATGAGATTGCGGCTTGCCTGATATGCTTCAGTCTCTACGGCTCCCTTGGCCACATGGATTCTTCCGGTGAATGCGCACCGCGCCTGTTCATCAGCGGCTATCTTGAAAAGCTCATTGCTATGACAGCGAGCCACGCCGTGATTGATATGGGAATATACGGAAAGTCGCCGGGAACGGTCGCAGATTCCCATGCCGTAAAGCCCAAGTCCGGAATGTTCGCCGGCCATGTCGCAGTAGAACTCATTCCGGGTAAAGCCGTTGAACAGAGTCATGCAATCCAGCGTGGTGTGGCTGTGTTCTTCCTGCCTCATATAAATGGCCGACAGTCGTTTGGATTTTTCCGCACTCTCTTCAAGGTCATAGTAATCGAAACGCGCATTCCTCCCTATGAATAATTCTGTCACGCCAAGGGATAACGATTCAGAATCCATGCGCTCCGTATGATCGCAACTCAAGAGCCGGGCTTCAGCATCCTCCCCCATGATTACTATCAGACGGCGCGGCGAGAGGACCGGCTGCCCGGAGGCCATCCTGTTTACAATCTGAATGGGCTTTTCCACCTTTACTCCGGCCGGAACATAGAGGATGAAACCATCCTGCACTAACAGAGTATTCAGCGCCACTATCGGATTGTCGAGGCTTGCCAGCTTTCCGTAATACTCACGCAGCACTCCGGGATATTTCCTGTCAAATTCACGCAAGGACCCGGCAAACACTCCCCCGGGCCATGCGCCGGGAAGCCCGGCCGCCACCGGCGGTACTTCCGGAGCTATCGGAAGGCCGTAGTCAGGAGTGAGGAGTCCGTTGAAGTCGGTAAATTCATAGTTTTCCGAATCGGCAGCCGGGAGAGTCATCTGCTCCAACCGGGCGAGAGCGGCCGCACGATGCGCATTAATCGCATCCGGACTCCCGCTGTCGATCCGTGTCCCGTAATCACGGTATAGTTCAACAAATTGTCGCAATGAATCTTCCATGGCTTAATGCTGCTCTTTAATCCAGTCGTAACCACGTTCCTCCAACTCCAGAGCCAGGGCAGGCCCTCCGGTCATCACTATCTCACCTTTATAAAGAATATGCACAAAATCGGGTCGGATATAATCGAGCAAACGCTGATAATGGGTAATCACGATTGTGGAGTTGCTATCAGTCTTCAGCTTGTTGACACCCTCTGCCACGATCCTGAGTGCATCAATGTCGAGGCCGGAGTCGGTCTCGTCAAGAATTGATATGCGAGGCTCGAGCACGGCCATCTGAAAGATCTCATTTCGCTTTTTCTCTCCACCGGAGAATCCTTCGTTCACGGAGCGCGAGGCAAGACGATTGTCGAGGTCGACCACCGCGCGCTTCTCACGCATCATCTTAAGGAAATCGCTCGCGCTCATCGGCGACTCATTGAAATATTCGCGTTTTGCATTTACAGCGGCCCGCATGAAATTCACCATCGATACGCCCGGAATCTCCACCGGATACTGGAATCCGAGAAACAGCCCCTCGTGGCTCCTTACTTCCGGAGGCATGGCAAGCAAATCCTTGCCGTCGAGCGTTACGCTCCCCGACGTGACTTTATACGCCGGATTCCCGGCAAGCACCATCGACAGGGTTGACTTGCCCGAGCCGTTGGGACCCATGATGGCATGCACCTCTCCGGGGTTGATTTCAAGATTGATACCGCGAAGAATCTCGCGTCCATTTATTTCGGCATGAAGATTTTTTATACTCAGCATATATCTATATGTTCTATTCTTCAATGATTATTTCTTCCGTTGCTTCCATATCGGAGTCGGCGTCTGAATTGAGATTCTCGTCCGATGTCCTTTGTATTAATAACGCCGTAACCGCTGAAATTCTTTCCATCGCGCTTCTTAATCTGCGAGTATAAGGGATAGAAAGAAGATAGACCGGAAACCCTATCACCGGGAACCAGAAGAAGACTTTACGGATTTTTACGCCTCGGAATGGCGCGTAGATCCACAGCCATGTCACCACCGGAATCTTGTTGAGCAAGGAAATTATATGAAGGTCTCTCGAATCCGACAAATATTCCACCATATTGTCGGCCAGACGGCCAATCTTCTCCACCGGCCGGCGTCGCATAGGATCGAGCCAGTAGGTCCGGTAGCCTCTGATTTTGCCGTAACGCCGCAGCCATGTGTCGGCGATGCGTTGCAATCCGGATTCCATCTGAAGGGCAAGAGGGGTATCGATGTCGTTGATGATAACCTCTTTCTTCGTAATCTGTCGGGTAATAGGGATTCCAAACCGATGGCGGAACCATTCCTTGTACAGATCCGGATTGAATACGGAAGAATCGTTCATAGCCTTCCAAGTAACGAAAATCCCAAGTGGCAGCAGCACGAATGTGGAAAGCCATATTCCGACCCACGGACTCACCATCCCCTCCCGGGCCATCTTGAATCCCGTATTGTCGAATATATAGTAGACAAGGAACAGCAATACCGAGATAACCATCGGCGTGCCGAGGCCACCCTTCCGGATAATAGCCCCCAATGGAGCGCCGATAAACAAGAATACAAGGCAGGCCAGAGAGTATGTGTATTTTCTTATCAGCTCTATGCTATGACGCCGGATCCTTACCTTCTCATCTTGAATCTGCACGGAACGGAATTCCAATTCGTCGTGACGCATTTTCCGTGCGCGGTCGGCCGCTGTCAGGACTCTTTCAAGCTGCCCGTCGGGGAGCGAGAGAAGCAACGAATCAAGATTCAATGCCTTCACATCGGCCGGGGTCTTAGGCGCCGGGGCATTGGTTTGCGATGCGAATCCGTTAAGCTCCGCCGCCACCGGGTCAATCTTATCAGGAGAGAGGGTGGGAAGTATCCGCTTCGGAAAATCCTGCTGCGACTTTACTCCCAGACTATCGACAATATGGGTCAGCGAATCAATGCCGGCGCGTAATTCCTTGATATTCTTACCCACATATTGATTGCGCATTCCTCCTTCATCGAGGCGGTTGAAATTCGCATCAAAAGGCAGAAGCAATTCCTTGTCAAGAAATTTTTCCCGCCGGAAGGGGATATTCTGCGCGTTCAGGGCCTGCTCCCTCAGATTCTCGAATTGCTCACCTCGCTTCAGGTAGAGATAAAGATACTTCATGTCGGGAGTGAAGGCGAGCCGGGCTGTATCGGCAAGGAGGATCGTGGAGTTGTCGCCGTGGCTCACATCATATATCATCACGCCGTAGAGCATCCCCGTCTCGCGGTCCTTCTCCTTTACATATATATTGTAACCGGGAATCTGGCCATAGAACGAGCCTTCCGGAATCTCAAGCTCCGGGCTCTTTTGCTTGGCGGAGAAAAGGAGGGTCCACATCTTTACCTGCGTGCGCGGCAGCACATCGTTCTGGAAGAAAAAAGCTCCGACAGAAATCAGCGAAACTACCACTATAAGCGGACTCATAGTCCTCAACAACGACACGCCGGAGGCTTTTATGGCTGTAAGTTCCGATTTCTCTCCCAGATTGCCGAAAGTCATCAATGACGCCAGAAGGATCGCGAGAGGCAGAGCCATTGGCACCATCGACAGCGCGGCATAGAAAAACAACTCTCCCAATACACTTATTTCCAACCCCTTCCCAATGAGGTCGTCCATATATTTCCAGAGAAACTGCATGAGCACGATGAAGAGCACGATGAAAAAAGTCATCGCAAACATCGGCAGGAACGATTTCAGTATAAACCGGTAAAGGCGCATTTCTCTATGGCCGGCATCTTTACTCGCCGGCAAATCGGAAAACTCAAGGATTAAGAGGGTGTTTTTGATGGAAAGACACGCCGAAATCCAAATTTTTCGGTTGTAAAATTACTCAAAATTGGTGACATGGAAAAATTTTTGTATTTTTGCCCTATAAAAACTCGCCGTGGCGACCCTGCTGCATGGATGAAAAGATTCTGCAACCCGATACCGGGCTGTGGGATTTTCTCCCCACACCCGCGTGACGCCGGCCAAAATCTAATAATGATGACACTATTCGAAAGACTTACAAAGCAAGCTCAGGAAAATCCTCAGCGTCTGGTATTACCGGAGTCGCTCGAACCGCGCACCCTGGAAGCCGCCGACCGAGTGTTGGCAAAAGGGATCGCCCGCGTCACGCTCGTGGGTAATCGTGAAGAAATAAGCAACAAAGCCGATTCTCTCGGCTTCAAACATATCATCAAGGCCGATTTCATTGATCCGGCTGATGCAGCAGTCGTAGAGCCTTATGCCCTTTTGCTTGCCGAATTGCGCAAGAAAAAAGGGATGACTCTTGAGGAAGCCCGCAAGCAGGCCGCAAATCCCCTATATCTCGGATGCCTTATGATCAAGGCCAAGGAGGCGGATGCAATGGTGGCCGGTGCTTTAAGCCCCACGAGCCATGTGCTCCGCGCTGCTTTTCAGGTGCTCAAGACAAAACCCGGTATCTCCGTAGTGAGCGGTGCCTTCATCATGCTTCTCCCTAAAGATTGTCCTTTCGGCGACGAGGGTATGCTCGTATTTGCCGATTGCGCAGTAGTGCCCGA
This sequence comes from Bacteroidales bacterium GP1, assembly GCA_001701105.1. Classification (GTDB taxonomy): domain Bacteria; phylum Bacteroidota; class Bacteroidia; order Bacteroidales; family Muribaculaceae; genus Lepagella. The sequence continues at coordinate 5,690 of DAAI01000038.1, read as the reverse complement.
TCCGACAGCTACCGAACTCGCCGAGATCGCCATAGAGACAGCCAAGACCACCCGCTATATCGCAGGACTCGAACCGCGGGTAGCTATGTGCTCATTCTCCACAAAGGGGAGCGCGTCGCATGAACGCGTCGACAAGGTGATCGAGGCCACGAAACTTGTAAAGGAAAAAGATCCCATGCTTCTCATCGACGGAGAATTACAGAGCGATGCAGCCATAGTGCCGAAAGTAGGCGCTATGAAAGCTCCGGGCAGCCCGGTGGCCGGATATGCCAATACGCTCATATTCCCGTCGCTTGAAACGGGCAATATTGCTTATAAGCTCGTGCAGCGGCTTGCCGGCGCCGGCGCCGTCGGCCCTATTCTGCAGGGGCTCGCAGCTCCCGTCAACGACCTTAGCCGCGGTGCTACCGTCGACGACATTGTCAACACCATTATCGTGACCTGCAATCAGGCCATCAACGCATAATCAAGAAGCCAAATGAAAATTCTGGTCCTTAACAACGGATCGAGCTCCGTTAAGTACAAGCTCATAGAAAGCGACAATAAGACAGTGCTCGCGGAAGGAGGCGTTGAAAAGATTGGTCTCCCCGATTCTTTCCTTAAATTCAAACTACCCGACGGCAAGAAAGAGACCGTTACCGTATCGATGCCAGATCATAAGGAGGCGATACGCCAGGTGTTCAAGGTGCTTACCGACCCGGAGAAAGGGGTGATAAAGGATGTTTCGGAAATAGGCGCAGTAGGACATCGCGTGGTGCATGGCATGGAGTATTTCAACAAATCGGTCATCATCACTCCGGAGGTGATCGAGAAGGTGAAGGAATGCTATCCCGTGGCTCCGCTTCACAACCCGGCCAATATTACGGGTATAGAGGCCGTGGAAGCCTTGCTTCCCGATGTAAAGCAGGTAGCGGTATTCGATACAGCTTTCCATCAGACAATGCCGGCAAAAGCCTATATGTATGCCCTTCCCTATGAAGATTATGAGAAATACGGCATCCGCCGGTACGGCTTCCACGGCACGAGCCATCGTTATGTATCCCGCAGAGTATGCGAATTTTTAGGCGTGCCATATGAAAGCCAGAAAATCATCACCTGCCATATCGGCAACGGCGGCTCGATCACGGCCATCAAGGATGGCAAGAGCATCGATACGTCGATGGGCCTTACTCCCACCGAAGGCCTGATGATGGGCACACGCGTGGGCGATGTGGATCCCGGCGCCCTCGTCTATCTCATGGAGCGCCGTGGCATCGGTGCCGAAGAGCTTCAGAAGATTATCAATAAGGAGAGTGGAGTGCTCGGCATTTCCGGAATATCAAATGATATGCGCGATATCGAGGCCGGTATCGAAGCCGGAAACGAGCGCGCAAAGCTCGCCATGGACATGTACGAATACCGCATCCTGAAATATATAGGAGCCTACGCGGCCGTGCTAAATGGCGTCGACATCATCGTATTCACCGGCGGCGTGGGAGAGAATCAGACTTCTACCCGCGAGAACCTGTGCCGTCATCTCACCTATCTTGGAGTCACTTTCAATCCTGAAGCCAACAAAGTGCGTGGCGAAGAGATCGTGATTTCGGGAGCTGATTCAAAAGTAAAGGTTGTGGTGATTCCGACGGATGAGGAAATGATGATTGCCGAAGACACCGCTGCCCTTGTAAAATAACCCCCCGCACCAACCCTTCCGCAGAATGACATTGATGCAGATAATATGGGATGCCAACCCGGTGATCTTCACGCTGGGTCCCATCGCGCCGCGCTGGTATGGCCTGATGTTTGCCATCGGGTTCACGCTCGGTTACTGGATCGTGGCCAGAATGTTCAAGCATGAGGGCGCGCCCGAAAGCTGGCTCGGCTCGCTGCTGATCTACATTGTGGTGGCCACCCTCGTGGGCGCCCGCCTTGGCCATGTATTCTTTTACGAATGGGACGTCTATTCCAAGCATCCGCTCGACATTCTGAAAATTTGGGAGGGAGGCCTCGCCAGTCATGGAGGCACGATTGCAATTATCATTGCCTTGTTCCTCTGGTCGTGGATTGTAAGCAAGAAGCCTGCCTCATGGGTGTTCGACAAGATTGTGATTCCAATAGCGCTTGTGGGAGGGCTGATACGCCTCGGAAACCTATTCAACAGTGAGATTTACGGCTCCTATACCGATCTTCCCTGGGGATTTATCTTCGTGCGCAACGGCGAGACTATGCCCGCGCATCCCACGCAGCTCTATGAGGCCGGATGCTATTTCCTGCTCTTTATCCTGCTGATGTGGATGTACTGGAAGAAGAATTGCGAAGAGCGTCCCTGGCTCATTACGGGAGTGTTCTTCATTGGAATCTTCCTCCCGCGATTCTTTATTGAATATGTGAAGAATGTGCAGGTAAGTTCCGAATATGCCATGATTGCTAAATATGGCCTCAACATGGGGCAAGCCTTGAGCATACCCTTCATATTGATAGGAGTATTCCTGATAATCTGGGCCATGACCCATCCAAAAGTGAAATTTGACTTCCCGAACAAATTTCCACCCGAACCTGATAAGAAAGAGAAGAAAAATAAGAAAAAATGATCCGGAAATGATAAGATCGAGGATGGTTCATACTTATAGCCCATATTCAATCGTTATAGAAAAGATACAGTAATCCAATATATAGTTTTTCATAATTAGGTTGATCTGAGGGGCCCGCTCCGTGAGGAGAGGGCCTTTTTTATTGAGATTGAGGCCCGAGTATCAATTTCTGCCACTCTTTAAAAATTTTTCTTATTTTTTGGCACAAAAATTTGCCAAATCAAAATGTTTTTTTAAATTTGTGGCGTTATTTATTGTCACTAACGTTTATAGTTTTCAAGAATATGAAGGCCAAGGTTTTAATAATCATCTCAATTATATCGCTTACCGCGTTGTTCGGTCGCGCCGACCGGGATGTGACTATCCATAAAGACAGTTTGATCTGCTCTATCGTTCCTCCGGCAAATCTTCCTGTGGAAACTTGGGAATTCAGCTACTCAATCCTTGAAGATATCAGATACCCTGACAACCTAGATGAAATTCCGGCGGATACTACAAGGACAATAGAGGCCATAGTCGATAATGATACCATCTATTTCCGCAATATGGTGGAATGGTCGAGCGAGTCAAAATCTACCCAACACGATTCTGACAATATCAGCGTGCCGGATGCATGGGTGAAAGCGGCGATAAAGGGCGACAGCATTATCTTTGACGCCCGGCAGCTATCCGGGAGATTCACTTTCGAAGACAAATCCTACGAAGCATATCTTACCCCCTCACTCACACATTATGCGTTCGCAAGGGGCAATACATTTCATTCTTACGATCATATTTCCATGTCGATCAATTCCTTTTTGAAATTAATAAAAAAATTGGATTCAGATCATAAGGAATATTGGGCAACGGAAAATGACCCGGATCGTTTTCATTACAACGCAACATGGGGGTACAGAGGTTTGACCATTATGGTTGATGCAGAATGGAGAAGAAGTGTAGGCTATTTTAGCCGTTCATCTTATGATGAACCCGTAATGACAACAGAATATTACGGGGGCAAAGGGCTGGGAATCTATGCCAACGTGCGCCTGCGGAAGTCCGAATCCGGAATCACCGACATCAAGGATAGCGAAAATGCGGAATCCACGGTTTATTATGATCTCCACGGACGCAAATATAATCAGCGACCCACTTCGCCGGGTATCTACATCCACAACGGCAAGAAAATCGCAATCAAATAAAAGCTCCAAGAAGACAGTTGATCCCGACATCTACCGAGGAACATCCGTAACGGTTTAAAGACTTCTCAAGAGGCCGTATCTATGAAATTTCGTTGATCCGGCCTCTTCCCATAATATATCAATCAGATAATTTAAGCCAAACAAAAATCGAGTAGGATAGAAACCTCTTAGTTCCAACCTACTCGATTATATTATTTTACCAAACTATTATTTTGGGGAGAAGTACAATACGCGATAACCTCCTGGCGCTAACGTGAAAGTCACGACTTGAGCCACTCCTGTTCCAGGATTGAGACCTTCCTTAACTTCATGTACCGAATAATTCTGACTTGGATCTTCAGGTGATACCGGCGCTTCAAAAAAGTTCCAGTTATAGCTGTTACTTATAGATGCAGTAACCATTTGGCTATTGACGGGATCATGACTAACGAAAACCAGGAACTTAGCATTGTTCTTAGTCATATGACTTATCATCACCCCTTTACCATTATTTGGCACTGATACTTGTGTCAAACACTGGAAAGCCTTAGTCATGGTCGTTGTGCAGCCGAATACACCACTCGGGCTTCCTCCATTACTAATGGCAGCCATGGTTGTGGGATCATATACATGGACTACGCTTACACATTTTGCACCAAAGAAGACATTATTCATGTCTTTTATTTCCTGATTCACATTCTTTGCGGCATACCATATCGAGGTGATTTGATTTTGCCTATTCACAGGCGCGGAATAGTAAGCTTCTTTTTTGGTTTCATTGTCATTCAACTTATCGGATGTCTGGCCGTAGGTCCAGTACAATATGCCTTGTCCTCCATAAGCTAAGGCCGTGAAAGCTTGAAAGCGCAGAGTTCCCTCTGTAGGCATAGGATACCTGGTTAATACAGCACTCCCATCATCATTATAGATTTTGTGTTGTGTACTAAGTATATACGCCCAGAATGGCCGAGCACTTAGATTGGCAATTGCCTTAAAAGCCTCAAGATATGCATAATAATCAGAACGAACCTCTAACTCTTGGGTGGTAAGATTCTCCTTAACCGGATAGATGTCGAACGACCACATTGCCGGACGGTATGCACTATTTATTTTCGATAAATATGCATAATACTGTTTCAGTATTGTATCCTTTTGGGGATCCGATACTATTTCTGATCCGATTACATCTGCACCTACCGTACACGCCAGATTAAAGAATGAAATTTTACAAGGAGATAGTGTATTATACGCATCGAAAGATTCTGCTATATCCTGTTCACCTCTTAAGGGCTCAATATCTTCAGGATTATTAAACCCGAAAAGGTTAATGTACTTAGGTTCATCTAATAACATCCAGCCCCATATTTGAGGATAGGATTTATAAGTATTGATAAACCAAACCATGGAAGTGTAGAATTCTTGAGCTGTGGATGTACTGTCTAATTTAGGATAAGGGACAGCACAAAAAGAGCTGGCAATTACTGCAGCCTTAAGATCCAATCCCTCCATACATGCCAAAGAGCCGTCGAGTAATCCATCCGTACCATCTCATGATGGAATGGTGTGTCCGGTACGCACCATTATGGCATTAAATCCACATTCAATAATTTTATTAAATGCTTCTACAGTTGGTGTGTAGGCCAAAGAAGGCTCTTTCCACGGCACGGGATTGTAAGCTACTATAGGAATTGCTCCTTCTTTTGGCGGATAGTAATCATGATTTGAGGGAACGGGACCAACTGCACCGTTTCCTTTGGCACCTTCATTGATAATTGTGGAATCATCCATAACACATTAGAATTAGTTTCATAATGAAAACTATTTTATCTATATAACAAGATATGGGATTAAACAAATTTATCTTTTTTTTAACATTTAAAATTTTGCAAATTGACATATTGGGGCTACCTTTGTGTCAAATTAAATATTGTAGAATATGAATGCCAAGGTTTCAATAATC
>DAAI01000031.1 GCA_001701105.1 Bacteroidales bacterium GP1 | reverse complement strand
GGATTTTGGTAAAACATGGTCACTGCTAACTGATATTGCAAATTCAAACAATACATATTGTGGATTTGAAATTCACCCTCTTAATCCTGACATTCTTTTGCAACATGCTGAGAATGGTGCACTGGCTCCTGCACTCATGATATCGCACAATGGTGGTCTTGACTGGATTAACTCTTGGGGATATCCTATATCTAATATTGTCTTACCAAAAGAGCCGGATTATGCTGAGGACTGTATCCACGATGTTGCTTTCCATCCCAATGATATTAATACTTGGGTGTTTGGAGGAGAAGGTGTGATAGCCAAAACCACCGATGGTGGCAGAACATGGTGTCACAAGGCTAAGTCGTGGGGATATCAATATGTCACGTTGTTTGACAGACTGAATCCCGATATAATATATTCACTCGGTGTAAATGACTTGGATAATGACAGAAAAGGATGGATTTTCATGGTTTCTTCTGACGGAGGAGAAACTTGGAAGAACGCCTATCATCATGTACTGGACAATCCATGGTATAATGATATGAAGCAAACTGACGATGACCTGATTATACTCGGTACAGAGAATCTATATTTCGTAAAGAAAAAAGATTTGCAATCAACATCGGGATTGAAGGAAATAAATACTGAGGACAGTGTTTCGGAAGATTCCAACATATACTCTATTGAGGGAGTTATTGTTAAACGCGATGTTACAGATTTTAATGTAGAACAGCTGCCAAAAGGAGTCTATATTTACCAGGGACATAAAGTGTTGATAAAATAAACTTGAACAGATAATAAATAGGGTTACTCTACAGAATAATATTATCAGGAAACGAAATAGTCCTTTGTATAATGGAATAATGTGATAGTGATAACAAGCTAGTGTAATCCAACAAAAAGGAGGTAATATGAGAATATTTTTATCATTGACATTTTCAATAATCGGTTGCTTGGGTGCCTTCGCTCAGATGGCCAATGACAGTCTTGTGCGTGCGGCTGCAATAGTGGATGGTCTGTTCTTCGATAAGTCAGTATCAGCCAAATCCCTTATTCCCGGTGAATCCACTATGGCTGTTCTTAAAGATCCGGAGGGGAAAGGTGTAATTGCTGTCTATTTGCCGCAAGGATATGAAATGGAGGCTTCTATAGTCGGCAAGGCTATTCCGGCAGACAGGGTAATGTATGCCGCGAAATTGCTTCGCGACTATGAAGGGCGCAGGCCTTCAACTACAGCCGATTATACGGGCATCGGTGTCAAGATTGGAGAACCGATGATAGATTTTGAGTATCGTGATACTGAGGAAATCATCTGGAATAATGAGAAACTGAAAGGAAAGATCTTCGTCATCAATCTCTGGCAGACCGAATGTGGACCATGCCGGCGCGAAATGCCAATCCTATCGGAATGGAAAGAAATGTTTCCTGATGTAATGTTTCTTTCGGCTTCACGACATAATACTGCAGAGATACTTCCTATCGTAAGGCAGCATAACTTCACATGGACTCACCTTCAGGAAGCGAAGGATCTTGTTGCGCTTGTCCGTAATCAAGGTTTTCCACTTACAATTATTGTAGATAAGGATGGCATAGTGCGTTATGCAAAGGTAGGAGCATCAGAAGAGAATCAGGCTGCGGCAGTAGCATTGATTAAAGAGTTAACGCAATGAATGCTAATACGATGAGCTTACTCTACTATTACTGCTTAGGGAAACACCTTTCGTCCTCACAACAAATGAAGAGTGGCTTGTTGACTTACTTTGCTTCCTATATCGTAGGATTAAGAGATAACGGTCTACATTGATTTATTATGAAACGACTAATACCATTGATTTTCCTATTGTTGACTTCAATTGTCACAGCAACAGCGCAGGAAATTGCCCGGGTGGAATACAAAGAATTCGATTCAAAGCAGTTCCCTTTCAAGCGGCCATTTCTTATCTTCACTCCGGAGGAATATGATAAAAACGTGAACTCCGATTACGACGTGATCTATGTATTCGATTCGCAGTATTATTCAAGATTCGGACTGGTGCATAGTCTCTTACACTATGGCTGTCAGGAGTTGGCAACTCCGAATGAAGATGCACGCCAATATATTGTCGTAGGAGTTCCGTCGCCACTTTACATTCCTGAATACAACTTTGAAAGGAATTGTGATTTCTATTCTGTGCCGGTAAATACTCCCATTCCGGAAGGGCAGTCGGAGGAATTCTTTGGAGCCCATAAATTCAAGAAGTTTCTGAAAGAGGAACTGATGCCTTATATTGATTCCACGTACCGCACTTCCGGACATACTCTCGCTATCGGTCATTCCCTCAGTGCCTCTTTCATTCTTGATGCACTGGAAACGGAAGATATGTTTGACGATTACATTGCCTTATCGCCAAACCTGTGTTGGGACAATGATCTTTGGGCCGATGCCCTTATTAATTTCAAATTCAATGATGGCAAACCGCGATATTTCTTCTTTAACATGGCTAATGAGAGTGAGAACACCGGTTGGCCTTCGGAATGGCGTATGGCTTGGGATAAGGTGAAGAATCATTTTGAAGCAACTGCTTTGCCTGCCAACATAGTGATGAAATTCAATGAGTCTCCGCAATATGACCATAATCAAAGTTATCAGCCTGTGATTATTGATGCCCTGAAGGATTATTGCGTCTATAGGCTTACCCACAATCATGAGCCTGTGACTATCGAGGCGTTTCCCGTGCATATAGAACTTAAGGGCAAATCGTTAAGCGGGGAGGTATATATAACCGGAAATCAGGATGCCTTGGACAACTGGAATCCTAAGGGCGTCAAGATGAAGCAGGTGAATGATTCCACTTACACTATTGACCTCAAACTCCGACTGCCTGCTGAGTACAAGTTCACACAGGGCACCTGGGACCAGCAGCCATTTCCCAAAAACACCGTACCCGGCAATCTCAGAATCACAAACCCGAACAGGACGGTTATCTATTACGAGACAGATTGAATAATAATGTCCTCCGGTAAGGCAAGAAAAAGATAAAGATATGAGGTGCAGGAACTGCGGATGTTCCTGCACCTCAGGTCTTTGTTCCGATGGTAGCCGGTTGCCTGAATCATTTCCATCAGCTCATAAGACGGCGAGCGGAATATATGATACTATTTGGATAAAAACATATCCATTATATATTTATCACTCTAACGGAGGATATAAGCGGGATTTTTTGTAATTTTGCAATAGGAAAGATGGGGGAGAGTGAAAAATAGATAAGAGGTGAGTTGATTATCGTGGCAGGGAAACCTATTGAGATATTCAGATTTGGCTATAAAACTTTACTTTGAAAGCCATAACGAGGTGTGATAATGAGCGTTAGATATTATAAAATAGAATATTCAGGAGCCTTAGCACTTGTGGCCTTATACGATATCGGCCGCAGGGAGGCTCATGCCATTATTACTCCGATCTCATCTTATTCTCCAACCCAGGATAATTTTGCTTCCTGTCAGATAGAGCAGATAAATCGAGCCGCTGAAGATATAGCAGTAAAATATTCCTTGACGCCGGTTTTCAAAAGATACTTTCTGAGTGATGTGGCCAATCAATCGGAACTATTGCCGGAAAAGGAGAGATGCGCCACGAGTGTGATTCAGCAACCCCCTTTAGACGGGTCAAAAGCAGTACTGTTTGTAATATTCGAGCAGGATGCCCATTATAAAGATGCAGGCGATGGAGTATGGATAAGCGGCCGGGATCGTATATGGGCGGGTGACAATAATAACGTATCTCCCGGAGATTCCCATACAATGACTTTGGAGTATCTGGAGTCGTTAAGCAGTACGCTTTCCCGGCGTGGTGGATCATTAAAAGACAATTGTCTCCGCACTTGGTTCTTCGTGCGAGATATTGACAATAATTACGCCGGAATGGTGAAAGCCCGGAATGAGGTCTTCCAACTCCACGGGTTGAACAGGACTTCACATTTTATTGCATCCACCGGAATAGAAGGTGTTAGCGCGCCTCCGGGGCGTATTGTGGCTTTCAATTCCTGTTGCGATCTTAGCGTAAAACCCGGGCAGATTAACTTTCTATATGGCAAGACGCATCTGAATCCTACATATGAATATGGCGTTGCTTTTGAGCGTGGAGTAGCCGTGGATTATGGAGACAGGCGGCATATCTACATCTCGGGCACTGCGAGTATCGACAATGAGGGGCGAATCGTTGCTCCCGGCAACATTATCGCTCAAACCTTAAGGATGCTTGAAAATATTGAAATTCTTCTTCGTGAGGCAGGTAGTGATAAAGGCGATATTTGCCATATGATCGTGTATTTGCGCGATATGGCCGACTTTAAAATAGTCAAAGATATATTCCATAAGAACTATGCCGACATTCCCGTTGCCATAGTGATGGCACCTGTTTGTCGCCCCGGCTGGCTTGTCGAGACCGAATGCATGGCGATCAGAAAACTTACCGATTCCGGATATGAACCGTTTTAAGACACTCCTATTTGTTCTGTCGGTGGTGTTTTGTCTTTTCATAGGAGCGACGTCGCTTATAGGGTATCATATCTATTGCTCGGGATGGTGGACTGCGATTTGGGCGGTTGTTGCTGCAGGGTTGTTATATGGGATAGTTGCTTACAAGATATGGAAGAACATTCCGGGTTTCCTTATCCACTTATCATTTATCCTAATGATAACCGGAGGAATTTGCACACGTTATCTTTCTCATCGCGGTACACTGACTCTTCATCCCGGAGTGACCGATATTCAATTTGTGGAGGACGATGGCACCATTCGCAAATTGCCAACTTCAATCACCCTCATCTCATTCTCCATACCGATCGACTCCCTCACCAATACGCCGACGGATTATATATCGCTGATTTGCGATGGGGAGGGTAAGACGTATCGTATATCGATGAATCATATAGCCCGGATTGGCAGTTATCGTTTTTATCAAAGTTCGTACGACGAATACGGAGGAACGATTCTGATTGTAAGCCATGACCCCGTAGGTATAGGAATCACATATCTTGGATTCCTGCTTTTTGCCATAGGGGGAGGGTGGCTGATGGCAACACGAATGATTATGGGGCGTAGATTGATAATCTTTTGCCTCATTATAGGACTTGCATGGTTCGGATGGCTTACAGGGCAGTCGGCTGAAGCTCATCTTCCTATTCTTTCAACGCCCTGGCTATATGTGCATATATTTTTTGTGATAATAGGATATTCAATGCTCGCATCAGCTTCGGCAATATCCTTTATAGGATTATTGCGAACTTCGTGCCTTCATAAGTATGTTCCGTTGGCAACTAAATTACTCCTGCCGGGTGTGTATATGGTAGGAATCGGCATAATAATAGGATCGATGTGGGCCAACGTATCCTGGGGTCGGTACTGGGGATGGGATCCGAAAGAGACATGGTCGCTTGTGACATTCCTTATTTATGCAATTCCGCTCCATAGAGTGTTTGGGCTTGAAAATCGCCATAGAACGCTTAGCTATTATCTGACTTTCGCGACATTGTCAATCATCATGACATATGCCGGAGTCAACGGCCTCTCATCTCTTCATGCCTACAATTAATCTGCATAATATACAAAGACCGCAGAAAACAGCGTTAAGTAAGAATGACATCCTGAACATGAATTCAGAATCCTATGAATAAATCCCTACATTATATACATTCCGTTGTTATCGTCGTATCATGCATCGTGGTGAGCATCCTGCCAACGGGATGCGGCGCTCCGCAGATACCCGTAAAAAATGTGACCAAATCAAAAGCAGTCCCCACCCTTGTTCCCGATTACCTCGATATAGTGATTCCTTACAATATAGCCCCGATGAATTTTGAAATCGATATGCCCGGTGAAGAATACATATCGAGAGTGACCGGAGCCAATGGCAGGACAATAACAGTTAAGGGAAAAACAGTGATATGGGAAATGAAGGCATGGCATGCGCTTCTTGAAGAATCCAAGGGTGGCCGGCTCGTCTATGATATATTCATAAAGGATGAATCGGGGAAATGGAAACAATATTCCTTCTGCAATACCGTCGCTGCCGAGCCGATTGATCCCTATATCAGTTATAGATTGATAGAACCTTCCTACATGCACTTTTCAGGCATGACAATCAATCAGCGAGATCTTACCACATTTAAGGAAAGTGTGATTTTCAATAATGCCACCCCATGCGACGAGCGGAGGGGTTGCTGTATCAACTGCCACGTTCCGCGAAATCATTACAAGGATGGATGTTCGCAGTTTCATGTTCGCCAATTCAACGGAGGCACGGTGGTTATGGCGGGCGATTCGGTAGTGAAGGTGAATCTTAAGACCGACAGCACCATATCAGCCGGAGTCTATCCGGCATGGCATCCCACTCTTGATCTTATCGCCTATTCCACCAACGATACTCATCAGTCGTTTTTTCCTTTTGGGAATGACAGGGTAGAGGTATATGATAAAAAGTCAGACATCATTCTCTACGATATGAAGACGCATGAGGTTTCCAACATTGCGAACGACCCCGAACTGATGGAGACATTTCCTTTCTGGCATCCCGACGGAAAAAAGATATATTATTCAGTGGCGAGATACCCAGACGGAGTATCCCCCGATAATGTCATGGATAAATTTGACAAAGTGCGATACGACATAGTCAGTCGGGAATTCAATACAGATACCAGAAGATTCTCATCGCCTGATACGGTAGTGACAGCGTCTTCAACAAATCAGAGTGCGTTGCTGCCCCGGATATCGCCCGATGGCCGATTCCTGCTTTACTGCAAAGCTCCCTACGGGACCTTCCATATATGGCATAAAGAGAGCGACCTCTATATCACCGATCTTTCCACCGGAAAAGAATACGCATTAAGCAATGCTAACAGCAAGGATACCGACAGCTATCACACATGGTCGTCAAATTCCCGCTGGATTGTATTCAGCTCGCGGCGTGATGACGGTTCTTATACCCGCCCTTACATCACCTATATCTCTCCCGACGGTAAAGATTCAAAGGCATTTATTGTTCCTCAGGAGACTCCTGATTATTATAGGCAACTGATGAAATCGTATAATGTGCCGGAATTTATGGTTGCTCCGGTAGGGGTGAAACGGCGGGAGATAGTCTCAGGATTTAAAAATGAAGCCAAAAACACTTCCTTCAAGCATGAGTGAGAATTTATTATTCTTCGCGTCGCATCTCAATCTTCTGCATTTCAAGAGCCTTGGTAAATTCTTCATTCTGCTTGATTAAAGCAGGATTGTCGATGTATTTCTGCATTCCGGAGGCCCAAGCCCGGTGGTACATGGTAGATAGGAGATAATCATTGTATTTTCGGGCAAGCTGAATCTCTCCTCTTAATAGTGCATTCTTTACCATATATTTAAGGAAGAACACCCGCTTCCCATATTGGGCCGTATGCTCCATCGACCATCGGTAGGACTGATTGAATCTGCCGATGTAATAATTTACAGGTACCTGAACAAACCCGGTCATAGTGAAATTCTCTGAATGGCGTAAATCCCGGAACATCAATTCGGGATTCCGAATCTCCGGGGCTTGGCGACCCAGATAGGTCAAAGCCAGATTATTCATTATCAACATCGTATAAGATGGCTGTTGGCGCGTGAGCGACAGTATGTATGGAATTTTCTGCCATTCATTCAATTCCATACATTTCAACATCAAGACAGTGGCTCGAAGCTGTTCGCTTTTCCGGTCGGCTATCACTCCCCATATAGCGCAGGCGCATACTGCCGCGACAGCACTCCATTTCATCGCAGCCGATTGCAGGGATGCAGGATTCATCAGGCCCGTAATGACCGGGAAAATAAGAAGGATCAAAGACGCCATCATAAAAGGGAGCCAGAGGTAAAGGTCGTAGCTCTCCATCATTAATGGGGGCAATCCTTTCAGATAAAGATAATCATAATCACTGAGATTCCCGGGGAGATAATAATAATAAAGAATCGGAATTAAAATCAAAAAAGCAAGAATTATGGCGGCTTCAATGAATCGTTTATAATAATGGCTCCGTCTTGCTGACATCGAGGAGGAGACGATACAGAGTAGAGCAGAAAGGAGCGCGTAATAACCCGCGATTCCATAGAACAATGTAATCAATGTACCCACCAACATGGATCCCCTTGCAGAGTAGGATGCGAGACGATATATGGTGAATGAGACTAATGTGAAAAGAAAACCGATACTCCCGCTAAATACATATCCTTCAGATTTAAACGACATCAATCCCTCATCGAGGGTCACGATAGATACAAGTAAAAATAAAGGCACGATAAGAGTCAGTGGCCATGCTTTCCCCCTCAGGCCGAAACAGAATCGAGAAAGGCGTGCCATAATCAACCATAGAATTAGAATAATAGTGGTGCCAAGATAGGGATAATAGAAGAATTGAGTGAGCCAGCATCCAAGATAAGTTATTAGACCTCCGGGATACATGGAGTGTTCCATATAGAAAATCTTTCCCGGAAGGAAAAGCGACATTTCATCGTACCATTTCATCATATAATTATTCTTCATCGCAAGTAGCCAATAAATGAAAATGATGAAAAGAATGGTTATAATAGCGTTTAGATTAATATAGTCCTTCCAGCCGGACGTTGACTTTAGCGTCATAATCCGTCCGGAGCCAGATGGGGAAGATTTATGATGTTTTGTAGGAGTCTTGCGCATTCTTTGATGGTTTTCAGATTAATTCCGAATGCAAAAATAACATAAAAGATTGGAATGGTAACGATAGTGAGAATAAATTTAAATTTAAATCAGGCATGCCGGCAAAGCATGGAAGGAAGAATATGGCATCCGCACTCATCAGGGAACAAATACAAATCTTATGGAGACAATTATTGATGTAATGTCGGGATGATATTGCCACCTTTCGTTGGCTACATATACATATCCGCAGGAATTTGATACGAAAACGATTCCCATTGAATAGCCCATATATTATCTTTGCAGTTGAATAGCGATAGGAATTTACAACATTAAAAAGGACTACAATCTCACATCAGAAATGAAAACATCAATCAGAATTATTTTGGCTGCAGGAGCCATAGCGATACTTCCGTTGGGAGTGCAAGCCGGAAGCACAAAGGCCAAGGTTGCCGCAAATCCCTATTTACCGTTGTGGGAGCATCTGCCCGATGGCGAGCCACGTGTTTTCGAGGATCCGGACAATCCGGGGAAATATCGCGTCTACATCACCGGCTCACACGATACGATGTTTAAACACTATTGCGGAATGGATATTCATCAGTGGTCGGCACCGGTTGAGAATCTTAATGATTGGCGCGATGAAGGTCCGATCTTCACTTATAAGAGCAATGGCGAGAATGGAGATTGCTTCTACGCTCCTGATCTCGTGGCAGTACCGCGCAAAGAAGGGGGTGTGTGGTATTATCTTTTCCCTCATGATCTTTCGCGCAACACGATGGTGGTAAGAAGCGAGCGTCCAAACGGGCCTTTCTTTCCGGTGAATGTCGATGATAAAGGAAATGTGCTTCCCGGAGGTATTTTCGGATTTGACCCGGCTGTATTTGTAGAGTCTATAACTGATCCGGCTGACCCGGATTATGATACAGGCTACCGTGCATGGGGATACTGGGGCTTCCAGGGTTCGTCGGCCAGCCGTCTGAATCCTAATATGTGGCAGGCATATTCAGATACGAGCATCGTTTCGCCGTTTATCCCCGCTACGAAGCCCGATGGTTCATTATTTGAGAATCAGGGTTCGGAATTTCCGGCTTTATATCCCGGAGAGGATCCTGCGGATTTCGGCTTCTTCGAGGCATCTTCCATTCGTAAGGTGGGGAATAAATATGTAAGTGTATATTCAGGGCGCTCAGGAAAAGAATACGGTGTAGACCATTCCAATTCCACTCTCCGTTATGCCTATGCGGATACTCCGATGGGGCCGTGGCGTAGTGGAGGAGTGCTGGTTGATTCTCGCGGTGTAGTGCTTTCGGAAGATGGCAAGAGCCTTGTATGTCGGAATTATGGGCACAACACACACGGAAGTATCGAGGAAATCAACGGCCAATGGTATGTGTTCTATCATCGGCCACCCCGTGGTTTCGGCTTTGCACGGCAGGCAATGGCAGCTCCCATAGCCATAGAATATGATGACAAGAGCGTGACCGACGGAGGTAGGGTGAAGATACGCGCATATGATCCATTTACCGGCACATGGGAAGCCAAGGCTGCCGATGGCAGTCTGTATGACGGAGCCGAGGTGACATCCGAAGGATTCAACATTTATGGCCTGCCTCCCTACCATTATTATTCTGCCGGACATGCATGCTATATCACCAACGGCCCGTCGATGAGGGATAATTTCGATGTTTGGAGTAATGATCAGCTTGTAGATGTATCAGCCGGCGACGTCTTAGGTTATAAATATTTTGGCTTTGGGGGTCTGGATAAGGCCACAAAAGGTCTGACTCCGTTTGAAGGAACGAAAGCGGGCAACGGCACGATGCTTAATCTCGTACTTACACCCGTCACCGACAGGCCATTTGTAATCGAGGTATGGCTTGATGGTCCTGTCGACAACCCAGTATGGAACGGGAAGAAAATAGGAGAGCTCCAATTCGATGCCGCATTGAAGAAGGGAGAAGAAAATGTATATTCCATCGATGTATCTTCAGCAGTCGATAACCTTGACAAGAAACATGGCATTTATCTTCGCGCCAAAGGCGCAGACAAAGAGCAATTGTTTACGCTCCGCGGGATAGGCTTTTCTAAGAAAGACGAAAAATTCGAGGTTCCCGTAGTCCCGGTAATCGACATCACAGTCGATGGTAAGAAGGTGAATATTCCCGAACTTCCGGAATGGACCACTGGCGAAAACAATTACATGAATAATAACCATTATTATGTGAAAGCCGCCCGCCCGGCAGTGGGGAAAGCCCCGATCGTAAAAGCCACGGCATCCAATAAGGATGTGAATGTGAGTGTCAATGCTTCGGATCCCGGCAATATAATAGTGGAGGCCGTATACAATGGTATGCCCAAGTATTTCCACGTGATTACAAAATAAAGCGAAATAGATGAGGTTAGATGAAAAGAGCCGACTCATACTGAACTGCACCCCAAAAGTTAGATACAAAACTTTTGGGGGTCGCTTCATACCGGGGAGGCTCTTTTAAAACAGGCACATTGGATAATTATGACAGGAGGAGAGGTATGAAAAAAGGAATTATCATAGGTTTGGCAGCCATGATGATAGGGATGCTCCCTTCGTTTGCCTCGGTGCAGGATAATCCGGATATGACCCGGTATGAAAATGAGGATAAGGAAGAACCTTTTTTCAAATATCGCATACTCAACCATTGGGATAATCTTGATGGTACGGTTGAGCGTGGCTATGCCGGCAAAAGCATCTGGAAATGGGAAGAACTGCCCGAAAAAATCTCACCCCGTTATGAGGAATACGCGGCAATGTGTGCCAAGGCCGGTATAAATGGCATTGTGCTTAATAATGTAAATGCATCGTCCAGGATTCTCTCCTGTGAATATCTTAAAAAAGTGGCAGCCATAGCCGACATATTNNCTTATCCTCATTTTCATACCGGGTCGCATACATGGAATCAGGACATACCTTTCAGCCAACTTTGCAGCTCCCATGCAATTGGATTCCTTGCCGACATCCGACCCTTTGGACAAGCGGGTTGTTAAATGGTGGCGAGCCAAAGCGGATGAGATATATAGCATGATTCCCGATTTCGGTGGATTTCTGGTAAAAGCCAATTCCGAAGGTCAGCCTGGTCCATGTGATTTCGGTCGCACTCATGCGCAGGGTGCCAATATGCTTGCCAAGGCTTTGAAGAAACACGGGGGTATTGTGATGTGGCGCGCATTCGTTTATTCTCCTGCAGATGCCGACAGGGCAAAACAGGCTTATTTGGAATTTCAGCCCCTCGATGGAAAATTTGAGGATAATGTAATAATTCAGATTAAGAACGGTCCGATAGATTTCCAGCCCCGGGAGCCGGTATCTCCATTATTCTTTGGCTTAATACAGACTCCGTCGATGCCGGAATTTCAGATCACACAGGAATATTTAGGCCACACCAATCATCTTGCTTTCCTGGCGCCGATGTGGGAGGAATTTTTCGCTACCATTAGGCCGGATACCCAATTGGCAATAGCGGGAGTTGCAAATATCGGAGATTCTCCAAATTATGTAGCTCATCCTTTTGCCGCAGCCAACCTTTATGCTTTCGGCAGATTGGCCTGCAATCCTCATTTGAGCTCTCGTCGGATTGCGGAAGAGTGGGTTGATGCCGAGCTGAAAGTCACTGAGAGTTCGGCCAAAGCGAAGATCGTGGATATGATGATGGGTTCGAGAGAGGCGGTGGTGGATTACATGATGCCGATGGGGCTTCATCATCTGTTTGCTTTCGGGCATCACTATGGGCCGGAACCCTGGTGTGATATAGAGGGGGCCAGGCCCGACTGGCTTCCCAAGTATTATCATCAGGCTGATTCAACAGGAATCGGATTCGACCGGTCGGTCTCCGGTAGCAACGCCGTCGCACAGTATCCGGATTCACTTTCCCGTCTTTATGCAGATCCGGCTACATGCCCGGAGAACTTGCTGCTGTGGTTCCATCATCTTCCATGGGATTATCGGCTGGCATCAGGAGAAATTCTTTGGGATGCGTTATGCCGACATTATGAAAAGGGATGGCGATATACGCTTGAAATGCTCAGGACGTGGAAGGAAGTTAAGCCGTATGTGCCGGATCAGGCTCTTTGGAACGATGTGTATAAACGGCTTATAACCCAGGCCCGCGATGCCCAATGGTGGAAGGATGGTTGTCTTGAGTACTTCTCAACGTTCCATAATCTTCCATATCCCGAAAATGTGACCCCAGCTATCCATACGCTTGACGAACTGAAAAAGATAGATTTAGGAATCGATAATTATTCGTGTCCATCCCCGGAATTGCTCAACAGCCTCCGGTAATATAGACGGAGGCAACCCCTTAATTATAACCGAAGGCATACCATGACAACTTCCGGGAGGCTTTAGTTCGCTGCAACCTGATAAACGCCACCCAAATTAAATAAAGATATTTCATGTAGATAATTATAATATTACTTATTTATAATTCTTAAGTGGATCCATTTTGTATCCGATAGAAATAACTACAAATGTCAGTATTTCTGCGGCAGGTATGGCGAGCCATGGCCCGTTATTACCAAAAATCATCGGTAGCAGAAGGAACGCAGGAATAAGGAACACAATTCCTCTGAGAAAAGTATATAATATCGACTTGCCGGCTGCCTCAATACTTTGGTAATATCCAATAAAGGTAATATTCACAGCGAAGAAAATAGCACAGGTCGCAAACAAAGGTACGCCATGCACTGCTATAAAATATGCAGGTTCTTGAGGTGAGAGGAATGCCCCAACGATAAATTCTGCCCCAAACCATAGACCTACTGTCACTATTCCGCCACATATAATAGCTGTCAGCAGCGAGATTTTCAGTGCCCGACTTGTGTGCTCATTTTTATGAGCCCCGTAGTTGAAACTAATGATTGGTTGTGCCGACTGCGCAACGGCATTAGCTATGGAAAATACGACAGGAAACAGAAAACAGGCTATCGAATATGCCGCTACGCCATTTTCTCCTTCTCTATTCATAAACACATAATTCCCGGTGAACATCATCACGCTCATGGCTCCTTCGCTGAGAAATGTGGCAAACCCAATCTTCGCCATATAGCCGACATTTCGGACTGTCAGTAAGAGGCTTGTAATTGACATCTTTAATCGATAGAATCTGAGTTTATCTGAAAACCATATAAGATATGACAATACCATTATTCCACCGATAGCACAGCTTATTGATGTAGCGATTGCCGCTCCTGCAACTCCCATACCCATCGGGAAAATCAGGATATAGTCAAGCACTATGTTTATTGTCGCCGGAACGAGTTGGGTCCACATGGCGTATCTGGGAGAGCCGTCAAGACGAATCATCATCATTCCGATACATTCTCCTAAAAGGAATATTGTTCCGGGCAACAATGGCATAATATACGCCACGGCATTATCTTCAAGCTCAGGGCTACAACCGAGCATATAGACCGTTGACCGTGGAAACAGCAACGCAACGAGGACAATGCTACCAATCACGACCAATCCGGCGATAAAAGCTTGTGTCATTATTATACGCGCAGCCTTTATGTTGTTTTCTGAAAGTCTTATGCTCGCTACAACAGAAGCACCTATGCCGAGCATCAGCCCCAGCCCTATAGTGAATAGGAACAGTGGAGCAACTATATTGACCGCTGCAATACCGTTTGCGCCGGCACCATGCCCGACAAACATGCCATCAACAAGTGTCAGCACAGAATTAAAAATCATGCCTATCAGAGTCGGGAAAAACAGCGCCCTGAAAAGCACCCCGATTTTGCCATTGCCAAAATCGAGTGTGTCTCTATCCAAATTACGGTCTCTCATCGGTCAGACACCTCCTCCGAGGGCATGATAAAGGGATATTATTCCTGCAATTTCATTGTATACGGCTTCTACCTCTGCCTGTTGCGCTGCGAGAAGCGCTTGTTGTGCGGTCAGTACCTCAAGATAGTTTGTCGGGGAATGACGCATCAGAAGTTCCGTTTTTGTCACTGCCTCGTCAAGCAAGCCGATCTGTTGCTTTACAAGCGACATACGTTCACGCGCTGTTGATATGGCTGACAGTGCATCATTTACCTCGTTTCCGGCATCTATGACTGCCTGATTAAACTGCAACAAAGCAATTTCTCTGTCTGCCTCAGCAATCTTATAATTGGCTTTAAGCTGTCCACGGTTAAAAATCGGTTGTACTATCTGCCCAACTGCGTTCAGCAGCCATTGCCCGGGATTTACCACAACTCCTCCGTTGTTAGTAAACCCTAAAGTGCCTCCAAGAGTAAGAGCGGGATAAAATGAAGCCCTTGCCTCGCCTACTGCATAATGAGTCCTTGCCAATTCCATTTCCGCTGCCCTGATGTCGGGACGGTTTGCAAGAAGCTGCACAGGCAACCCTGTTGAAAGATTGTCTGGTAAAGTAACATCGGAGATATTGCCACGCGTTATGGCATGAGGAGTGAGAGCAAGCAGCGAGCAAAGCGCGTTTTCAATCTCCTTACGGCTCTTCTCCATTGCTACTATATCAGCCTCCAATCCTGTCTTATTTGCCCTTGTCTGCAAAATTCCTGCTTCATTTGCCCTGCCGGCACTTTTCAGAAGTTCCATCACCCGGATTGTTTCCTCCCAGTTTTCAAGCGTGGCGCGGGCAATCTCAATCTGGCGATCAAGCATCAATAGTGAATAATAAGAGTTTGCAACGGAGGCAATAAGCTGAGTCTTTACAGCCTGAGCTTGTTCCTGCATTGACACAGCTGCCGCAGCCATTCCTCGCTTGGCGGCTGTAAGACGTCCGAATATATCAATCTCCCACGATGCCGTGAGACCAACGTTGTAGGTCTTTGTCGTGAGTCCGTCATAACGAGACATATTGCCGTCTGCACCAACATTCAGCGAAGGGAAATATGCGAGTTTCGCGGCTCTGAGCGATGCCATAGCCTGTTCTGTCCGCAGTTTAGCGACCTGATAATCCGTATTTTGAATAAGCGCAGTATCTATCAATGATCGCAGAAAGGGGTCAGCAAAGAACTCTTGCCATTTGAACGACGCTATCGTGGTAGTATCGGGTGCTTGATTTTCAGTACCAAATAAATTATCAGGCACATCTGTTACGGACTGAAACTTCTTATATGTTCCGCATGAAGTCAGCATCAATCCTGCGAGGAATATCATCAGCAAACTATTTCTCATCATTCTTGTTGTTTTTTGATATTTGCAACTCGTTCTATTTCCGCTGTCATAGCCCAGTCCGGATTATGAGGTTCAACCGGACGGAAACGCTCCTGGATTTTCTGGAACACCATCCATAAAGCCGGAACGAGAAATAACAAAGTGAGAGTACCGATCACCATGCCTCCCACAGCACCGGTGCCGAGAGTTGAATTGCCGTTGGCACCGACTCCCGATGCACACATAAGAGGGAGCATACCGAACACCATTGTCAGGGCTGTCATAAGTATTGGTCTCAGACGGGATTTCGCAGCTCCGATTGTAGCCTGTTTTAATGTCATACCGCTCTTGCGTCTTTCACCGGCATATTTAGTGATAAGTATGGCGGTCTTGGCAAGCAGACCTATCAACATTATGAGACCGGTCTGAAGATATATATTGTTCTGCAGTCCGAATATCTGAGCAAATAGGAAACTTCCCATCAAACCACATGGAATTGATATGATTACAACGAACGGAAGCAACAGACTCTCATAAAGTCCGGCAAGAATAAGGAAAACAAGTATTGCGCATATCGAGAAAATTATCATTACATTATTGCCGGTCGCTGCCTCCTCACGGCTTATGCCTCCGAACTCATATCCATAGTTGCGTGGTAAAACCTTTTCTGCCGTCTCCCTTACCGCCCGTATTGCATCTCCCGAACTGTAGCCGGATGCAGGTGTACCGTTGATTGCGATAGAGTTGTAGAGATTGAACCTTGATATTGTCTGCGGTCCGTATGTCTTTGTCAGGGTCAGGAATTGTGAAATAGGAGCCATCTCTCCGTTGCCTGTCCTGACATAGAAATTCTTTGATGATTCAGGTGTGACACGGGACGCCGGATCCTCCTGCACCATGACACGGTACAATTTGTTGAAGCGATTGAAATTAGACGCATAGTTGCCTCCATAATAACCTGCCAAAGTTGAAAGAACCTCAGCAGGCGTAATGCCTACACGTTCACATTGCGCGGCATCAATATCAACCCAATACTGCGGATATTTTATATCAAAGAAAGAATAGGCTGTCTCTATCTCCGGACGCTTGCTGAGTTCCTCTACAAATTCATCCGCAATTCTCTTAAATTCTTCAAGGTCTCCGCCGGCACGATCCTGAAGATACAGCTCAAAGCCATTTGTCATACCGTAACCCGCGATAATAGGTGGTGTGGTAACAAAATATTCTGCATCGGGAATTGAGTCACCGAGGGAATAAAGCTTGTCCATAATAGCATCTACAGATTGAGAAGGATCCTTACGGTCGTCCCAATGATCAAGCGACAGGAAAAACATTGCCGAGGTGGGTCCTGAACCTGAAAATGAGAAGCCACCGATACCTCCTCGGTACTCAATTCCTTCAATCTGCGCTATCTTCTTATCAAAATTCCTGATTACCTGTGCTGTCCTTTTGGTTGATGTGCCGGGTTTCGTATTTATGGATATGAACACAGTGCCGGTATCCTCGTCAGGTACAAATCCTGTCGGAGTTTCCTTCATAAACCATACAAGCAGACCTATCCCGACACCTACGGAAACAAAGGCTATGGAAGGTCGTTTTAAAAAGAATTTGACACCGTTTTTATATCTTTCGAGTGTGGCATTGAACGCTACATTGTAAGCCTTCCGGACACGTGACGAAAAACCTTTGTCACCATCCGTCGGACGCATCATCATCGCGCATAGAGCCGGGGAAAGCGTGAGTGCATTTACCGCTGAGAGTCCGACTGCAACTGCCATCGTTATACCAAACTGTGTGTAGAACGTACCGGATGTCCCTCCCATCATCGAAGTCGGTATGAAGACAGCCATAAAGATTATGGTCGACACCACTATTGCAGAGGTTATACCATACATGGCATCATTCGTAGCCATATAGGATGATTTATAGCCTGCGTCAAACTTCGACTGCACTGCCTCAACCACGATAATGGCATTGTCCACGACCGTACCAATGGCAAGAACAAGGGCAAATAGTGTCAGGAGGTTGAAAGAAAATCCGGCAACCGCCATAAAGCCGAATGTGCCAATTACGGAAACGAATATTGCTATGGTGGGAATCAGTGTCGCCTTGAAATCCTGCAAGAACAGATAGACGACAATCACCACGAGCACTACCGACAGCACAAGCGCCCATATCACCTCTTTGATAGAGGCGTAGAGGAACCTGTTTGTGTCGCTCATCGTCACAAACTCCAATCCTTTGGGAAGGTCTTTTGCACATTCGTCAAGCACCTTGTCGATCTCATTGATTACTGCCGCCGCATTCGAGCCTGCTGTCTGATAAACGGTTAGCATAGCCGCAGGCTGTCCGTTGATTATATTCTCGAAGTTATAGTCCTCGTCGCCGAGTTCAATGTCTGCCACCTCTTTCAGCCGAAGAATGTCACCGTTAGGCAGGGATTTCACCACAATTTCACCAAACTGTTCGGCTGTGGAAAAACGTCCCCTGTATTTCATGGTATAGACATTGGCACCCTCATAGTTCTCACCAAATGAACCCGTGGCTGCCTCGATATTCTGTCCGGCAAGGAGATTGGTTATGTCATCAGGTATAAGTCCATATTGAGCCATGCGGTCAGGTTTCAGCCAAAGTCTCATACTATATGGTGATCCATAAAACTGAACCTTGCCCACACCCTGCACACGCTTGATGCGCGGCTCAACATTTATCTTGATATAATTGTCGAGAAACTGCTTTGAATATCTCCCCTCGGGATCATAAAGCCCCAGTGTTTTCAATTCAGCATTCTGCTGTTTCTCCGTATAAATACCAATCTGTACAACCTCAGGCGGCAGAAGGCTTTGAGCTGTTGCGACACGGTTCTGCACATTGACTGCCGCCATATCCGGATCAGTGCCTTGCGCAAAATATATCATGAGTGATGCATTGCCGTCGTTTGATGCTTCCGAAGTAATATAGGTCATGCCTTCAACACCATTGATCGCCTCCTCAAGAGGGACTACGACACTTTTCTGGACAGTCTCGGCATTGGCTCCCGGATAACTTGCCCATACATTAACTGTAGGAGGTGCGATATCAGGATATTGCTCGACGGGAAGAGTGGCAAGTCCTACAAGTCCTAATAGAACTATTGTCAAAGACACTACTATTGACAATACAGGGCGGTCGATAAAAAACTTCAGATTCATTTCTTCTCTTTCCTTATTTTTATTTGCTGACCTTCACGCAGCGAGCCTACGCCCTCAGTCACAATAACATCGCCTGTTTCCAGTCCCCCATGAACAATATAGTTGTTTCCGTCATTGATAGGAGCCACCGTTATTTCTGTCGATGCCACTTTCCCATCTATTACCTTATATACAAATATCTTGTCTTGTATTTCGTAAGTGGCATTCTTGGGAATTACTATTACATCTCTCAGGGAGTGTGGCATTATGACATTACCGACACTTCCGCTCAACAACAGCCGGTCGGGATTTTGGAATACGGTTTTTATCTGCACAGCACCCGTCTGTGGATTCACAACACCGCTGAGTGTCTCTATCTTCCCGGGATAAGAGTACTCGCTACCGTCACTAAGGGTTAATCTCACTTCAGGAAATGCCTTAAGTGTTTTGTCACGTGAGCCATATTTACGCATAAGGCCTTGTAACTCTTTTTCTGATATTGAGAAATACACCCACATCTCGGCATTGTCGCTAACTGAGGTAAGCGGCTTAGCCATATCCGGCGATACCAAAGTGCCGACACGATAAGGCAAAATGCCTATGACACCTTTTGCCGGACTTTTAATTTCCGTGTAGGATAGGTTGTTCTGCGCTTCTGTCAGAGCGGCACGTGCCTGTTCGAGTTGTGCCTCGCTTGTTGCCAGAGCATTCTGGGCTGTCTGTAGTTCATATTCAGATATGACATTCCCTTCAAATAGGGCTTTCTTGCTGTCTCGCTCCAGTCGTGCAGTTGCAACCAGACTTTTAGCCGCATGCACATTGGCAACTGCCATGCGTACAGCAGCCTGATATGGCACCTGATCAATGACAAACATCAACTGGCCTTGATTGACCTCCTCGCCTTCGCATACGTATATACGTGTAAGTTTACCTGAAATCTGAGGATAGATCTCAACATCCTGTCTCCCCTCAATCGTGGCGGAATACTTTTCGTAAAGAGTCACGGAATCGGTCGGAGATACCGTCATAACAGGCAATTCCCGCAATTCCGTCTCCTCTTTTTGCTGTTTGCATCCGGATACTATCATAAGACATGCCATAAGGCCCGGTAGTATTTTGCGTTTCATTTTAACTGTATGAAAATGTTATCTGAAATATCCTGCAAAATTACTTCAATCTGCCCTTTAATTACGGTATAATTCCTGACACTTGCGGTATATTTCCGATAAGACTACTGGTATGACATCTTTTTTTGTTAAATTTGCGGTAAATTATGAAATTGATCAATCAGAAAATAATATCCGCCGGGGAGTATTCTCCTCGATTTAAATCAGGAACGCCTTTCCTTGTGGAAGGGTGTATGATATTTCAATGTATCAAAGGAATTGCGTCATTCAATCTTAACTTTCATGACTACGACATACGGGAAGGAGACTTCGTATTTCTTTTTAATGATATGGTTGTGGAGTTAAATCATAGGAGCGTGGATTTCACAATACGGCATGTAAGTTTAACAGAATCGCGTACTTTGGAAGTCTATGTAAGCATTACATCACAATCTTTCTGGGATGCATTATATATTTCACCGGTACAAGTATTCAAGGGAGTATTTTTTGAGCAAATTGAAAATTGGATAAAGGAGTGTCTTTTTGTTTACAATCATTGTTCGAGGGAAACCTCAGAAAACATAATAGTCCGTCAGGTCAATTCATTATTCATTGTGATGGAAGATTTGATTGGCAGATCTGTCCATGATGCCTCAATGCAATATTATGGTACGCAATGGGAAATAGCCGGATCTTTTCTAATTGCGTTGTCAAGGAATTACAGGCTCCATCATAAAGTCGCATTTTATGCAGACTCCTTGAATATCACACCAGATTATCTGTCTGTAATAATTAGGGAGTGCACGGGGAAAACGCCAAAGGAGGTGATTGAAAACAAACTCATCCTTGCAATGAAAGCTCTTCTGGAAAGTACAAATCTTCCAATAAAGACCATTGCCGAACGATTGAACTACGAAGACACATCACATCTATGCAAAGTGTTCCGACGTAACACCGGCATGTCTCCAATGGAATATCGTAAAACACTGCTATAATAGGAAACTATGCTACATGTTCAGATCAGAAGGGGAGGCCGGTGGAAATGAATTCTATTACTGCGTCGGCTGGAATTTCTGCTCCCTGCGGAGGCATTCTATGATCCATAAGCATGGAACTTAATTTTGTATCTTCAGCCTCTATCCGTGGAAGAATCCATAGTCCGTCGGCACGCCAGTACCATTGACCCTCGTCTTCGAGCGAAGCCCATTCGGTGGTGATCCCTTTTGTCTTAATGAAATCCCGGAATGGCATTCCGATATAAAAGCCACCTTGCGCCTTGATGTCTGGCGATATCAACATTATTACGTCCACAAGGCCGGAATCGAGCGAATAGATTGTAAACATCGATTCCGAGCCTAACGAGGCCAATACCTCCTCTGCCTCCGGGGTGGCGTCGCGGCGAAGCCTGTCGTAGAGACCCGGAATTGCTGCTGGCAGGGAATCCAACGATTGCCCTATGAGAATACGATCATTGCGGAAAGAAATACCTTCTGCCGATAGCATTGGATATTCCTCCATCACTGTGTCGACGGCCGCGATAGGTTCTGGCATCATGCAGGTATCGCTGTCGGCCATTTTCTGCTTATTTTTGGAAGTGCATCCGGTATTAATAATTCCGCCTATCAGAACGGCGATAAGTAAATAGAATCTTGTTCTTATCATCGATTTTATTTCATTTTATCAAAATAATGCGGGTCGCCAACAACCCATAAAATATCTCCTGCATTCAGGATTAGAGACGGAGAAGGGGGGAGGAATTCATTATCACGATTTATCTTCACTATCATCGAATAGAAGTCGTGAAGAATATCGGTATCTGCAAGATGCTTGCCGATAATTGGGGAATTTTCCGTAAGCATGATAGAAGAAAGTTCCACGGGTTGCTGTTTCACTTCAATCCTCATGCAGGCCTTTGTGCTTTCCTCGAGGGCTTGGTTTAGGAGACGCAACTGTTCGTCGTTACCGATAACTCCCAGCACATCTCCCGGGAAGATTCGTGCATCGGGAGACGGCAATGGCATATAGTCCTCGCCGCGCTGGATGGACGATACGGAGACTCCGAACTCTGAACGGAGCCCTGTATCCCTCAATCGGTCGCCTACGAACGGGCAGCAATTATCGATTTCAATAAAAGCCTGATGCATATCATCGACAAGGTTATTACCAACCCCGAGGCGCACGTTTTCACGCTGATTGAGATTCCTAAGAAACTTTGATTCAATCATGTGATATCGATTCGATAGTTTGGTCGACGCGAAGATGAGAATCACCAGGAAGCATACGGCTCCCACAATCCATCCCGTGAGTGAAGAATAGGCAAAAGTGATGAAATAGACTATGAAAAATAGAGTGATAAGATAACGAATTATCTTCATGGCGAACAAAGGCACATCGTAGAAGGCTGCCGTCTGATGAAGGCTGATTTTCTCATCAGGTTTGGTTGATGAAAAACTCAGCGCAATCAGGAAGGGTAACATTGCTGCGAAGGTAATCAATGTGGCTATAAGATGTCCCCATATAGGCCAAATTTTGTCGGCAAAGGGGAAGAGGAAATAACGCGCCACAAGTATTTCGGCCAAAAGAATCACAGAATAAAGTATTATCCTCCAAAGATACCTTGAGATTATGGCGCGCCATAACCGGCGTGTCTCATTCGTGTCATAGGTTTGACTGGAATATCTGTCGATTAAAAACTTGAGTGATTTTGGCAGATGCTTTTCCACAAGAGTAGCCGCGGGGTCGGCCATCTTTATAAAATAAGGAGTCGTGAAAATTGTCACCACCGATACGGCTACGATGATTGGATAAAGAGTGCCGTCGAGCACCCCGAGTCCCATACCGAGCGAGGCGATAATGAAGGAGAACTCACCAATCTGCGTAAGGGTGAAGCCTGATTCTATGGCGACGCGCAGGGTCTGCCCCGTCACCAGCATTCCGAGCGACCCGAATATGATCATGCCTGCAATCACTACCACTGCCAGCAGCAGAATCTGCCACCAATAAGTGACCAGCACCTCCGGATCCACCATCATGCCGACAGAAATAAAAAACACAGAGCCGAAAAGATTCTTAACCGGTGCTATCACCTTGTCCATGCGTTCAGCAGCAGTGGTGCCTGCCAGGATTGAACCCATCACAAATGCTCCGAGCTCAAGGGAGAACCCGCAGGCCACGGAGAATATCGCCATCATAAAGCAGAGTCCCATGGCTGTGATGAGCAATGTCTCATCATTAAGGTAGGATCTCGCCTTTGTGAAGAAGGTGGGAAAGATGTAGACTCCGACAAGAAACCATATGATAAGGAAAAACACTAATTTGCCGATTGAGAACAGCAATTCGGAGCCTTGTACGTCGCCCATGGCGAGCGACGATAGCAATACTAGCATCAATACTGCAAACAGGTCCTCGATAATAAGCACTGCAAGAACAAGCTGGGCGAAACGCCGCTGACGTAGGCCGAGGTCGGACAGTGCTTTCATAAT
Source organism: Bacteroidales bacterium GP1 (assembly GCA_001701105.1). Taxonomy (GTDB): domain Bacteria; phylum Bacteroidota; class Bacteroidia; order Bacteroidales; family Muribaculaceae; genus Lepagella. Next base: position 13,340 of record DAAI01000031.1, on the reverse strand, counting down.
GATAGTCGTGGACGACATGGAAATCATGCCGCCGAGGAATATGCGGTTGATGGAATTAAGATGAAGTATATATCCGACGCCATATCCTGCGAAGGTCATGCCGGTAATTATAATCAATGCCGTGAGAATCGATGAAGATCCTGCCTTCATCATCTTCTTGAATGAAAATTCCAATCCTATCGAGAACATCAGCACCACAATGCCCAGGTCGGCCCAGAATTTGATATTCTCCTCGTTCATTATCGATGGAAGATAGACAAATTTCGGGCTTGCCAGGAAGCCTGCAAGAATGTATCCCAGCACAACGGGCTGCTTTAGTCGCTTGAATAATAGTGTAACTACCGCCCCGAGGATAAGAATCCATGCAAGGTCGGCAATGAGACCGTTCACACCCACTGATATGTCATTCATCGTTCTTGCCTTTTACGATATACATATTATAATAAGAAAGGAGGAGTGTGGTAAGGGGAAGTGCGATAATAAGCCCCATGAAGCCGAGAAGTGCCCCCCATATGGATAGGGAAAGGAGGATGATTGCCGGATTGAGGCCCATGGCTTTCCCCATGATTCGCGGAGTAAGAAATAAGTCCTGGATACATTGCACGATGATATAAACTGCCATGGCCTCCCAGAATATTAGCCAGAACGAGCCTCCGGTCGATGCAGTCCATACCATGCATAGAACCGCTGTGACCGGCAGCGATATCAACTGAAGATATGGCACCATGTTAAGGAGACCGATAAACATCCCGAGCACCACTCCCATCGGGAGCCCGATTATGATGAAGCCTATTGAGAAAAGAATTCCGACAAGAAATGCTATCAAGGCCTGACCGCGGAAATATTTATTCATTGCCATCTTTATGTCATTGCCGATTGCAAACACCTTTTTACGATGCGAATACGGCACAAGCATTCGGAACGATAGCATCAGCCTTTCGTAGTCGAGCATTATGAACAATACATAAAGCAGCACTATAAGCCAAGACACAACTCCCGCAATAAATGCGAAAGAGGATGTCAGGAATGACCAGGACGATGATATTGCTGTCTTTATTATAGATTCCCATTCATCGCGCGAAAATAGGCGTGCAATCTCCTCAAAATCGATATTTTCACGGAGTACTTTATGAATTGAATCCGAAATGAAGGGGATATGATAATTAGCCGTGGCATAATTTCTTATCATTTCTGCCATGGATGTGCATTCCGAAGCGAGATAGGGAACGAACAGGATTGTGAATCCTCCAATCACTATAATGAATTCCAGCAATGTGAGCACAACGGGAATGAAGCGCGATGTCATGTGCGTCCATTTCATGTTCCATTTCACGAGGGGTTCGAGCATATAGGCAATCAGGCAAGCCACAAGAAATGGCAACAGCACTCCTTTAAGATTATCCAATAGCCAAAGGATGGCTATGAGTCCGGCGATAGTAAAAAAAATGCGGACAGTTCGGTCGAATGTGAATGGTCGGCGTTCCGGCATAATTTATAAATAATACCAAGGCTCCGGGCCAAGGTAAGATGTCCATTGAATGCAAAGCCAAAGAAAAAAATGCTTGTGGCTTTTTTATGAACAACAAAATTAATAAAAATTTTGGGAAAACGGGAAAACAGAGTTAATTTTGTAAATTATGTTGATGAAAAAAGGAATAATAACGGCCATTCTGGTTGCGTGGGCTTCAGTAATTGGTTTTTCAGCGACATCGGAATCGACCGATGCCGCGGTCAAGGCCTTTGCCACCGGAGGGTGTGTGAATCCGGAATCTGTAGCCGTGATGATTATCGATCTTGTCTCGGATAAAGAGGCAGGAGCATGGAATGCCGATAAGCCTCTTATCCCTGCGTCGGTGATGAAATGTGTCACCACAGCTTCCCTATTGGAAAAATTAGGTAAAGACTGGAAATATGAAACCCGCGTCTATCTCACCGGCAAGATTGACGAGGGAGTAGTGGAAGGCAATATTCTGGTGGAGGCAAGCGGTGATCCCTCACTGAATACCATTCATGCCCCCGGCAGCAAGGACCTGGTGACAGAGATAGTTGATGCCCTCAGGGCGGAAGGGATTCACACTATAAGAGGCGATATTAAGATAGATGAAAGCAGATTCAAGGGGCCGGCCATTAACCCCGGATGGATGCAGGCTGACCTGCCTCATTCTTATGGTACAGGCACTCATGGCTTTAACTTTGAGGATAATGCCTCGGGCAATAAGTCGGTGGCCAATCCGTCGGGAGTGTTCAGCCGACGGCTGACCGCTGCCATGTCCAAGGCCGGAATTGGCATGCAGAAAGAAGCGATGGCCGACGGGCGGCGTATGCTGCTCGGAGTCCACAGGTCGGAGCCTCTAAGTGAAATCATGATGAGCTGCATGATGCGGAGCGACAATCAATTTGCCGAGGGATTGCTCCGAACATTATCGGCTGAATCGGGCAAGGATGGCTCCATAGCCGCCGGAGCAAGGCTGGAAGGCGATTACTGGAAACGCAAAGGATTGAAGACTGATGGTGTCATTATTAAAGATGGGTCCGGCCTATCCCGTGAAAACCGGCTTACCGCACGCTTTCTGGCCGGAGTGCTTAAAGATAAGTCGGTCGATCCATGGTATGCCAGTTTCTTCCCCCTGGCCGGGCAAGAGGGCACGTTGAAACGCTTTCTCGCTGGGACTCCGTTGGAAGGATATGTGGCGATGAAGACCGGGTCGATGCGGGGAATTCAATGCTATGCCGGCTATAAAGTGAATGATGATTATGTGCCGACCCATGTCATTGTGGTGATGATAAATGATATGGCGGATCGCGCTTCGGCCCGAGAAGGGGTGAAATCGATGTTGGAAAGGATTTTCCTGAATGATGATAACAATTAATCTTATGGAACAACTGATTAACAAAATATACGAGCTGGAAGGTCTGCTTGAGCTTGCTTCGAAAAGAGAAGACAAATTCGAGACTTTGCGCCCGCTTATCAACGGCCGCATAGAAGAAATATGCGGATTATGGGAGAATATAACAGGCGTGAAGCCGCAGGCCCGGCAGCCTCAGGCCCCGGTCGAAAAAGCTCCTGAAGAAGTGCAGCCCCCGGTTACAATTAACGATCTATTCCGGCTGCGTCGGGAAAGCCCTGATGATAAAGAATGATGGGAAAGCTGATAATAGTCCCCACTCCGGTAGGCAATCTTGAGGATATGACATTACGGGGCATCAGAATGCTGCGTGAGGCCGATCTTATCTTGGCAGAAGACACGCGTACCACCTCCGTGCTGCTGAAGCATTTCGACATACATACCCCTCTCCGCGCTCACCATAAGAATAATGAGCATAAGACCGTGGGAGGAATCGTAGATGAAATAGAGGCCGGAAAAGTGGTGGCGCTCGTTTCGGATGCCGGTACTCCCGGAATATCCGATCCGGGGTTCATGCTGTCGCGAGAGTGTCGTGAAAGGGGGGTTGATGTGGAATGCTTACCGGGAGCCACGGCCTTTGTTCCGGCTCTTGTCGCGTCGGGCCTACCATGCGACAGATTCTGCTTTGAAGGATTCCTGCCGTTAAAGAAGGGGCGTGCCACGCGTCTTGCAGAATTGGCTGCCGAACCCCGCACAGTGATTATTTACGAAAGCCCTCTGCGCCTGGCCCGGACATTGCGCCAATTGGCAGAGACCTTCGGAGGAGGTCGTCCGGCGGCCGTTTGCCGTGAAATCTCAAAACTGCATGAGGATATTAAAAGAATGACTTTAGACGAATTGGCTCGATTTTATACCGAGAACCAAGCTAAAGGCGAGATTGTTATAATAATTGACGGATGCGGCCGACCCAAAGGGGAGACCTCGGAACGTATTGATAATACCAAAACATTATAAGCTATGAAAAAATTGTTGATGTTGATGGGCGTGGGAGCATTATTGCTCACCTCATGCGCGGGAAATCAGAAGAAACTCGAAGAAGATTCGCTGAGAATAGCCGACCTTACGGCTCAGTATCAGCAGGCAAACGATTTCAATGATTCCCTGATGCTCCTGATGGGAGACATATACACCGGTCTCGATTCAATCAATACTCAGGAAGGGTTGCTTTATAATATGGCCACGGGTGAAGGTGTCGACCGCCGTGCGGAGATTCGTCAGAATCTGAGCCAGATTAAAGCAAGATTGGCTGCCAACAAGGCTCTCCTTGCTGAAATGGAGGCCAAGGTAAAAAGCTCCGGTCAGGATAACAGCGTTCAAGCAAAGACAATTGCGCAATTGCGTCAACACATCGAGCAGCAGGATGCCAAGATAGCCGACCTTGAGCGTCAGCTTGCCAGCGCGAATGCCCGGATTGATACGCTCAACACTCAGGTGGCCGAAGGAAAGGAGGCTCTTATCAATGAGACTCAGGCGCGTGAGGAAGCGCAGGCTCAGGCCGATGCCGCTACACAGGAGGCCAATGAAGCCAACAGAGTATACTACGCTATCGGTTCAAACAAGGAACTGAAAGAGCGTGGGCTGCTTGAGAAGAAATTCCTCGGTTCCACAAAGGTGCTCAAAGGGCAATTTGACGCAGCTTATTTCGTAACCGCCGACAAGCGTACTCTGAAATCAATTCCTACGGGAGGAAAGAATGTCAAGATATGGACTAATATGCCTGAAGGGAGCTACCGGATAGTAGGGGAGAAAGATGGCCCGAAGACTATCGAAATCAGCGATCCGGCTCGATTCTGGAGTCTGAGCACGCATTGTGTGATCCAAATCAACTGATTTGATGAGAAGCAGGATAATAATAATGACAGCGTTAGCAGGNNCAGGAATGCTGGCGCTGTCGTCATGCAAGCCTACGGAAAAGGGTTATCGTCAAGCCTACGATGCGGCTTTAAACAAAAGGGAGATAGCGCGTCAGGAAAATATGCTTCCGGCTCAAGGACTTAGATCCGACGACGGCCCCCAGTTGCGCATATTGGATGGAGATACGGTGTATGTCGACCGTCAGATTCTGCATACCGAGGACAATAAACGCCCTCCGAAGCTATGGTATATGGCCGTCGGTGTATATAAGATGGACACCAATGCCAAAGCCAACGTAGCGTCGTTGCGGCAAAGCGGATGGAAAGATGCAGTGACACTGAAAGGACTCGGGGGCAAATGGTACGCAATGGCGGCCGCATCCTCCACGCTCGACAGTCTGCGCATGGAATCAAAGCGCTTTGAAAAGAAAAACAAGACATATCCATATGTCGGTCTGCCGGGGAAGCCGGTGATGGTATTCATCCCATAATAAATTATTGAAACATAATATAAATGCATAAAGGTCCGGATATAGTATCCGGACTTTTTTTGTGGTGATGAATTTAAAAGGAATAAAAATTTTTTAAGAAATATTTGGAAATACGGATTAAAACCCTTAACTTTGTGAAATGTTAAAAAGATTGCACAATTATTAACATTAGGAGCTAAGCGAAAAAGCAAAAAAACTAATACACAATAACACTAAATTAAAAAGGTATGAGAAAACTCTTTATGGTCATGGTGACGCTGATGGCTGCGTGCTGGGGACTTAGTGCCCAGAACCGCACTGTTAGTGGCACGGTAGTCGACGCAGCGAGCAACGAACCGCTGATTGGCGCCACAGTCATGCCTGTCGGAGGTGGCCAGGGTGCTGCAACTGATGTTGACGGCAAGTTTACGGTCAGTGTTCCGACGTCAGTAAAAAATGTAAGGGTCTCTTATGTAGGATACAAGGAGCAGACCGTACCCTTGACACCGGGTATGAAAGTTCGTCTTGAGTCCTCATCGACCAATCTTCAGGACGTAGTGGTTGTTGCCTATGGTACAGCTACGAAAGAATCCCTCTCCGGTTCGGTAGCCGTAGTAGGTGCAAAAGACATTGAGGATCGTCCCGTTACATCCGTTACGGCGGCCCTTGAGGGTAACGCCCCCGGTGTACAGGTGAACAACTCCGTGTCTTATCCCGGTTCATCTCCGGAAATCCGTATTCGTGGTTTCAACTCATTTACCTCAGCCAACGGTCCTCTCTATGTAGTCGACGGAGCAGTTTATGACGGAAATATCGCAGAAATCAATCCTGCCGATGTAGAGTCGATGTCAGTGCTTAAGGATGCCGCTTCCTGTGCACTTTACGGTAACCGCGGTGCCAACGGTGTGATCCTTATCACTACCAAGCGTGCAAAGAATGTAGGTAAGGTCGACGTTACACTTAGCCTCAATCAGGGTATCTATAATAAAGCCCTTCCTTTCTATGACCGTCTGAATGCCGATGAATGGATGGAGACTGCTTTCGCTGGTTATGCTCATGGACAGTTCACTGCCGGTGCATATTCCAATTATGCAGATGCTCTCGCAGGCTCAACAGCCAACTTCATCAGTACATATCTTCTCGGAACCAATATCTATGACCGTGAGGCCAATAAAGTTTTCAATCCCGACGGAACTCTCGCAGCACAGCGTCTTCCCGGTTATACCGACCTCGACTGGTGGAATGCCATCAAGCAGACCGGTCATCGCCAGGAGTACAATGTGAGCGCAACCGGAGCGACAGATAAATTCAATGTTTACTCCAGCTTCGGATACATGAAGGAGAACGGTTATATCCTCAACACCGATTACGAGCGCTATAGCGGACGTCTCACTGCCAACTATAACCCTGTATCATTCCTTAAGACCGGTGTTAACCTCAGCGGTAGTTATGTGAATACAGAAGTTGCCGGCGTTACGGAAAGCGATTACGCCGACGGCAACCTCGGTCTTGTGACCAACCCGTTCCTTATGATCAACAATCCTCCGATCCAGCCTTATTATATGCACAACGAGGATGGCTCGATCCGCTACAATGAAGACGGCACTCCGATGTGGAACACCACAGGCCTCTGCAAGGGAAGCAACAACGCATGGGCAATGCGCCTGAACTCAAACGACAATACCATCCTTACCCTCACCGGTAATGTATACGGTACGGCTGTCCTTCCTTATGGATTTGAATTCTCACTGCGTGCGAATATGTTCCGCCAGAAGCAGAACTCAAAGGATTATTCTAACAATGTAATCGGCTCGCAGCAGGGTGTCGGCGGTATGGACGTTGAATCATATTCAGCATTCAGCTATACCTTCATGCAGCAATTGGAATGGACACACGATTACGGCTTGCATAATGTAAACGTATTCCTCGATCACGAGAATTATGAGACAGGCTATGACGATCGGTGGATCCGCATGAGCAACCAGATGATGGACGATATGCCCTTCATGAGCAACTTCGATAGCCTTGACTCACACAGCGAGTCGACAATGAAGCTCCGCACAGAATCTTATCTTGGTCGCGTTCGTTACAACTACGATCAGAAATACTTCGTTGAGGCTTCTATCCGTCGTGACGGTACCAGCCGCTTCGCAAAAGAAAACCGTTGGGGTACATTCTGGAGCGCAGGTGCAAGCTGGATGATCTCAAAAGAAAAGTTCATGCAGTCGCTCGACTGGGTTAACTATCTGAAACTTCGTCTTGCATATGGTTCTGTAGGTAATGATGCCGCAGCCGGCGCATATGCATACTGGAACCGTTACATCCTGACTACATATGATATGACCGGTATCGCTATTCCTTATACCGTAGCCGGAGACAATATCAAGTGGGAGTCTACCAATACTCTTGACGTGGCATTGGAAGGTTCACTCTTCAACGACCGCTTCAACTTCAGCATCGGTTATTATAACAAGCGTAATGCCGACCTTCTTTACGATGTGAAACTCCCGATCTCTGCCGGTAACGTTCTTACCAACGGTGCGCAGATCACCGTGCTCCAGAACATCGGTACGATGGAGAATCAGGGTTGGGAACTCCAGTTTGGTGTAGACATTATCCGTAATGCCAACCTGACATGGAATTTCAATGTCGATGCATCATTCTTGAAGAACCGTATCGTTCACCTTCCCGACGGAAAAGACCTACCCGGTCAAGCATTGTTCCAGGGCAAGAGCCGCTACGAGCAATTTACCTATACATGGGCAGGTGTCGACCGCGCTACCGGTAACTGTCTTTATAAGATGGCACCCCACTCACGCGACTACTATGTCTACAACGACGAGACAGGAAAGATGGAATATCAGGAAAGCCTCTACCTCACAAAGCTCAAGAATGCTCAGGAGTCGGGCCACTACTTTGAAATCGATGGCGAAGGATATACCGACCAGATTCAGTATGCCGGACGCGAACTTCAGGGTACATCACTGCCCACCGTTTACGGTTCATTCGGTTCCAACCTAAGCTGGAAGGGTCTTAATGTAGGACTTCTCTTCACATATTCTCTCGGTGGCAAGAGCTACAACGGTATCTATGCAGGCTTGATGAATGTAAGTTCTAATAGCGTAAGCGCACTCCATCGCGATCTTCTCAAGGCATGGACCGAGCCTAACGGAATCCAGAATCCCGACGGTACATGGCAGCACTCAATTGATCCTAATGGCGTACCGGTAAACGACATGGAACTCAACAGCTACAACTGCACCGGCTCAAGCCGCTGGTTGGTAAGCAACAATTACCTGACTCTGAAGAACCTTAACATCAACTATGATTTCCCGAAGAAATGGGTATCGGCGATGAAACTTCAGAACATCAACGTTGGCTTCTCAGTCGACAATCTGTTCATCCTCACAGCAATGAAGGGATTCAATCCTCAGTATAGCTTCGGTGGAGGTCAGGGTAACTACTTCATGCCGTCGCGTGTTTACAACTTCTCATTGAGCTTCAAGTTCTAAGCGACAAATCAAAAAGAAGAAAGAAATGAAAAAGAATATAATAATCAAAGGATTTCTCGGACTTGCTACCGTAGCGATGCTTGCAGGTTGTTCCGACAACTATCTGGAGTTGGCTCCGGAGAGCAGCCCGAGTGCAGCATCCATCAAGCAGAGTGTAAGCGCTGCCCGCCTTGCAGTAAGAGGTATCGGTCGTGCGATGCAGTGCCAGTATCAGGAGGTATCCACAGCCAACCAATACAATGGCGAGAGCTATGTAAACACAATCTACGGCGATGCATGGGGCCAGGATGTGATTCAGAAACTCGCCCAGACCCAGTTCGGTGCCACAACATATAAGTGGAACACAATGGGTAATATGCGTGCCACTTGGGTAAACAATATTCCATGGAACTATCCTTATGGAATTATCTATATGGCCAACGGCGTACTCGATGGCATTGACGATGCAGAAGGTGAAGCTGCTGAAAGATGCTTTGTAAAGGCTCAGGCGCTTACTTTCAGAAGCCATGGCTATGTGAAGCTCCTGCAATTCTTCGCACCTCGCTGGGAAGATTCCGATAATGGTGAGAAATATTGCATCGTGATTCGTACAAGCCAGAAGACTGAGAATGTGCCCTTGTCAAAGATGATCGATGTCAAGAATCGCATATATGAGGATCTTGACAGTGCTCTCGCAAACTTTGACCGTGCCGAAGGTGTAAGCCGCGAGTACAAATGGGAGACAGACAAGAGTGTAGCTTACGGTATCTACGCCCGTGCCGCTCTCCTCTTCCACGATTGGTCAAAAGCTCAAGAGATGGCTCATAATGCCCGCCAGGGATATACCATCATGGATAACAATACCCTCTTCTCCGGCTTCTGCGACGACAACAACGACTTCATGTGGACTCAAGCCGCTGAAGACAGCGATATCTATTACTGGTCGTACGGCGCGCACTACACAGTGAACGGTCTTTATGTAAAGAACTGGGGTGATATTGGTGCAGGTGCCATCAACCTTGACCTTTACAATATGCTTGATCCGAACGATGTACGTCGCGGTCTGTTCATGACTCCCGATAAGCTCGCTCCTTATGCAACCGATAAGAACATGAACCCCGGTGGACTTGTACCCGCTGATTTCTTCAGCGAGGATCTTGTAAACCCGGCAAACATGGATATGAATTACGGTGCGTTCCGTCGTGACAGCAAGAATCCTAAGAAAAAATGGGGTCTTTACAACTTCATCGTGCGTTGGGGTACGGATTACATGAACAACACCTTCAAGGGCCCGCTTGATCAGTGCATTGACGCCAGCGATAAGTTTGCATGCTATTTTGCATGGGGTGGTTCTGTAGAAGGAATGGCATATACCGCGACTGAGAGCGCAAAACTCTATGGCGTTCAGATAGGAGCCCAATACAAGTTCTGGTCATACGCACCTTACGGCACAAGCCACTATCCCTACATGCGTGCATCAGAGATGTGCCTTGCAGAGGCTGAGGCTGCATACATGGCAGGCGACATGGCAACTGCCAAGAGTTGTCTGGCCGAAATCAACGGTATCCGTATTAAGAATTATCCCGGCGCTCCAAGCGGACAGGCTCTTCTTGATGAGATCAAGCTTTGTCGCCGTATCGAACTATGGGGTGAAGGACAGAGCTGGACTGACTTCAAGCGTTGGAATATGCCTTGCGTTCGTCGCGCATGGATAAAAGGCGATACCGACTCCGGTAACTTCGGTAAGGCTTATGAGATGAACCGCACTCCGCAATCTCAGGGTGGATGGCGCTTCACGGTTCCTGCAATCGAATCGGATTTCAATCCTCTGATCGACAGAAACCTCCTGCCCGACCTCGGTGAATACACAGTGCTGTAATTAGTTAGGCACATATAAGCATATTGAGAAGTCCTGATGATTCATCAGGACTTCTTTGCAAGTATGACGGGGTCATCATGTTTTCCATCATGTTTTCCACATTAATTGAGGCTCAAAATATTTGTAAGTATAAAAAATTTTTGTTAATTTGGCATTTGAAATGTGGTTTAACCAGGAAAAACTCCGTAGAAAATACATTAAACTATTAAATATGAAGAAGATATTTACCATTATCTCTCTGGCGGCGATGGCAGCGTGGACTAATGCTGCTCCATTGACGCCCGAACAGGCAATCGGAAGGCTGATGAGTCAGGATGGACGCAGCAAAGCCGCCGCTCTTAACCTTGAAATTTCTCCGGTATATACTGCAATGACCCCGGAAGGGATACCCGGCGTTTACGTATTCAACAATAAGGATGGCAAAGGATATAAAATCCTATCAGCCGATGATGCCGCATTCGCGGTATTGGGGTACTCGGATGAGGGTTGCATTGATGCCTCCAATATGCCTCCGCAGTTGAAATGGTGGCTCGGTGAAAACGCAAAGCAGATAGCATATAATACGTCCAAAGGATTGAAAGCTACAGGAAGCGCTCCTACGGAAGCTAATCTAAAGTCGATTGCTCCGTTGTGCACTACGAAATGGAATCAGGACGCCCCATACAACAACATGGCTCCGCTGTTGGAAAACAGGAAAACATATACCGGATGTGTTGCCACATCAATGGCACAGGTGATGAAATATCACCGCTATCCGGAAAAAGGCACCGGCTCCAACTCATATGCATGGTCGAGAGGCGGAAAGACTCTGACAATGAATTTCGATGAGAAAGAATTCGACTGGGATAACATGCTCGATGTCTATCGCGCCAATGGATATACTCCAGCCGAGTCGGATGCCGTGGCCTATCTTATGAAGGCCTGTGGCTACTCTGTGGATATGAACTATGGAACATCCGCCTCCGGCACACAAGGAGTGCTGATAGCCGCAGCTCTCGTGAAATATTTCAATTACGATGGCAATTGCCATGCCGCATATCGTATGGCCTATTCGGCAAGCGAATGGAATCAGATGGTATACGACAATATAGCCAATTGCGGGCCGATGATTTTCAACGGTCATCCCTACAACGATGGAGGCCATTCCTTCATATGCGACGGATATGACGGTCACGGCTACTACCATTTCAACTGGGGTTGGGGCGGAACATCCGACGGATATTATCTTCTCGAGACAATGAACCCCGAAGAGCAGGGAATCGGCGGCGCCGGCAGCACAGGATTTGTATATGGCCTCAATGGTATCTTCGGTATTCAAAAGCCGACGGGCGATCCTATCATCGACCGTCCTGACAACATCTTGATGTACGGAGGATGTTATGCAGAAGGAAATGCAAAGCGTCTGCAATTCTATAATTACGAATGGTATCCTACAGGATGGTATTGCGCAATGCCGCATGATATTAAAGTCAACATAGGTGCGATCTTCGAGCCGGTTGACGGCACTCCGGGAGAAACCGTTACACGTGGCGGCACATTTGCAGGAGGGGTGACCGTATCGCTAACACCGGGTTCGTATTACAACACAACTAACGGGCCGGTGATCAATGTTCCGAACCTTCCTGATGGTAAGTACAAGGTGACAATCGCAGTTTCCGACAGAAACATAAAGAATGCTCCCTATGTGCCGATTATAACCTCATATCCGTGTGCGAATTACATCTACTTAACTCTTGAAAACGGAGAAGCCACGATCCAGAACATCCCCGTGCCGAAGATGACCCCGGTGAATCTTGAAGCCGGAAGCCTGTTATACTCCGGCAAGAATGTGAAGCTAATCGCAACCTTCAAGAACGATACGGATTATGAACTTACAGAATCGCTGGCAGCAGTCCTGATAAAAGATGATGCCATCAAATACATGGGCTCAATCCTGCCGGTGGTAGTAGGCGCGCACAGTGAAGAGGAAAATGTATGGATCACAAAGTTCTCGCCCTTGACCGGAACAGTAGCCGTCTCCGAACCCACGGAATTCACACTCGGTATTGCTGATCCTATCACCAATAATATTCTCGCTACATTCGGCACAGTTACGATGAATAAGTCGATAACGCAAGGAAAGCTTCAATTAAACAAGTTTGAGATCGACGGTTGCGAGACAGTCAACGAGACAATCGGGTCAAAGACAGTGCCGGTTTATCAAGTGCCGACTTCCAAATTCGATGTTACTCTCGATTACATCGTTACAGCCGGCTTCTTCGACGGGTATGTGAATGTGAATATTGAAATGCCCGAAGCCGACAATCTGTCGAATACGGTAGTAATGTATGATGGAGTGTTCCGTAATTATCCATTCCTGAGTAAAGATGAACAGGGTAATGACAAATTCGAGGTGAACTATTATGACGGAGAGGCCAATCAGCTCTATATTCTGAACGCCACTTACAAACCCGGAATCCGCGTGCAGGATCTTGGGGTGATATATTTCAGGATGAAAGAGACCGGCATCACCGACGCCGCTATAGAAAATGCCGAAGCTGATACTCATTACTACAATCTCCAGGGTGTGGAAATCAAAAATCCGGCACCGGGACAGATAGTAATAATGAAGAAGGGTGCCAAGGTAAGCAAGATTAAAATCTAAGCTGACCCTCCCGTTTCTTATAGAAAGAAGTTACGATAGAAGTGGGTGCATTCCTGTGGATGCACCCACTTTGTCTCTGAAGCGCGTGTTGCCTTCG
>DAAI01000025.1 GCA_001701105.1 Bacteroidales bacterium GP1 | reverse complement strand
TTATCCAACATCTCATATTCCATCCACCTGCTGAACATAATATAAAAATATATTTCTGAAATATTTGCAAATGTCAATTAAAAAGCGTACATTTGTGAGTGAAAACGTATTGAAGTATATTACCCTTTAATAGTATGTAAAATATCAAGCAAATTGTCCTGCCAAGTTGTTAACATACAAGAGAGAGGGCATTATCCCGCATAATTGCCGTCTTAAAAACAATATGGAGGACCATTGTATAAGCCCGAAATAAAGAAGAAAAATAAAAAACTGAAATATCCACATGAGTTATCTGAAATTTGACAAAAATTTGATGATTAACCTGGAGCAATCGTTACCGAAAGAGATGTTGCGTACCAACATGTCAGGAGCGTATCATTGCACCACTGTCGTGGGGTGTAACACGCGCAAGCAGCATGGACTGCTCGTTATCCCGATTCCGGAGATGGACGATCAAGCACATGTCTTGCTGTCGTCGCTCGATGAGACGGTGATCCAGCATGGCGCAGAGTTCAATCTCGGCCTTCATCAATACGGTAACAACACATTCTCGCCCAACGGACATAAATATATCCGTGAATTCAATTGCGAGGTGGTGCCGGCCATTATCTTCCGGGTGGGAGGCGTGATCCTGAAAAAAGAGAAGGTATTTATCTCCCATCAGAACCGCATCCTTATCCGTTATACCCTGATAGAGGCCCATTCCGATACCACATTGAAGTTCCGGCCGTTCCTTGCATTCCGCAATGCCAACGACCTTGTGATGGAAAATCCGAACATCAACAAGACAATCAATCCCGTGCGAAACGGCATCTCCACCTGCCTTTATCATGGCTATCCGGAACTCTTCATGCAGTTCAACAAGGAGGTGAAATGGGTTGACGACGGTCATTGGTACAAGGATATAGAATATTATAAGGACCGCGACCGCGGAGTGCCTTACAAGGAGGATCTATGGGTGCCCGGCTATTTCGAACTCCCCATCCGGAAAGGAGAATCCATTATTTTCTCCGCATCCACAGCTGAAATGGAGCCGGAGAGCTTCAGTTCTATCTATGAGAATGAATTGAAGTCGCGTACGTGCCGCACAAGTTTCTACAATTGCCTTAAGAATGCAGCAAAGCAATTCTATCTCAAGAATGAGAATGGGATGTACATCATGGCTGGCTATCCGTGGTATAACGTGCGCGCACGCGATGAACTTATCGCGCTTCCTGGATGTACGATGGCCATCAGCCATGAAGATGATTATCATTCCATTCTTGCCTCTTTCCTCAAAGCGCTCCATCATTATCTCGACACAGGCGAAAAAGACCGGGTGATCCACGAAATCGACCTTCCCGACATACCGTTATGGACAATCTGGGCAATCCAGCAATATCGCCGGTTTGCCGATACTCCCCGCTGCCGTGAACGTTACGGCGAGGAGGTACGCAGTCTTGTAGAAGCCGTGCGCCAGAACCGGGTGCCTAATCTCCGGCTCAACGATAATGGCCTAGTATCTTCCGAAGGTCGCGACAAGCCCGTGACATGGCTATCGGCTTCCATCAACGGGCGTCCTATCATCCCGCGCACCGGATATATACTTGAATTCAACGCTCTATGGTACAACGCACTCTGCTTCCTGCGCGACCTATACACAGATGTGAAAGGAGAGAAAAAATATGTGGCTGAGATAGATGCTCTTGCCAAGATGTGCGGCGAATCATTGGTGTCGACCTTCCTGAATGGCTACGGTTACCTTTATGATTATGTTAACGGCACATATACCGACCTCGAGGTGCGTCCGAACATGGCCATAGCCGTCGGGCTGGAATATAGTCCGCTCGACAGACGTCAGCGTAAGAAAGTACTCGATTTCTGTACGCGCGAACTTCTGACTCCCAAAGGTCTGCGTTCGCTAAGCCCGAAAAGCCAGAACTATCGGCCTGTATACGTCGGCAATCCGACAGAGCGCGAATTGACCGTCCATCAAGGTCCGGCTCGTCCGTGGCTGTTCGGCTTCTATGCCGATGCTTATTTCAAGGTGTTCGGACTCTCCGGCCTCTCATTTATCGAGCGAATGCTGATAGGCTATGAAGATGAGATGTCGGAAGGGTGCATCGGTTCGCTGTCGGAGATGTACGACGGCAATCCCCCCTATTCAGGTCGCGGCGCCGTGTCGACGGCCAAGAATGTAGGAGGCATCTTGAGCGTGATAAAGAGCGTTAGTCAAATGAACAAACTGCAATCCCAATCATAAGACACTGACGTGTCAAATAATACCAGAAAGCAATGAAGGCTTTAATGTTTGGCTGGGAGTTTCCTCCCCATATTCTCGGAGGTCTGGGAACAGCCAGCTATGGACTCACCAAAGGCATGCATAACAATGGCGACATGGAAATAACATTCGTCATTCCCAAGCCTTATGGCGATGAGGAAAAGGGCTTCGCCAATATTGTAGGAGCCAACTGTACTCCGGTGGCATGGCGCGACGTGGATTATGATTACGTCGAATCGCGCATAGGGAAGGTGATGGATCCACATCTCTACTATGCCTTGCGCGACCATATATATGCCGATTTCAACTATATGCGTCTGAACGATCTCGGGTGCATAGAGTTTTCGGGTCGCTATCCCGACAACATCATCGAGGAAATCAATAATTATTCAATCGTGGCCGGTGTGATAGCACGCACCATTCCTTGCGATGTGATCCATTCTCACGACTGGCTTACCTATCCGGCCGGCATTCATGCCAAGAATGTGACAGGGAAGCCGCTCGTGATTCATGTCCACGCAACAGATTTCGACCGTTCCCGAGGGAATGTCAACCCTACCGTATTCGCAATAGAGAAAGACGGCATGAACAATGCCGACCATATCATCACGGTTTCCGAGCTTACCCGGCGCACAGTGATTGAGAAATATGGAATAGATCCGGCTAAGGTAACAACGGTTCATAATGCCGTGATACCCTTAAGCGACGACCTTCTCAACCTCCCCAAGCATGAGAAGAAAGATAAAGTGATCACCTTCCTCGGGCGAATCACGATGCAGAAAGGCCCCGAATATTTTGTAGAGGCCGCTGCCAAGGTGTTGCAGAAGAGCAAGCATGTTCGTTTCGTTATGGCCGGCTCCGGAGATATGATGGATGCCATGATTAAATTAGCGGCCAAACGAAACATCGCCGACCGCTTCCACTTCACCGGCTTCCTCCGCGGAAAGCAGGTCTATGAGATGCTGGCCGATTCCGATGTATATGTAATGCCTTCCGTATCGGAACCTTTCGGAATCTCCCCGCTTGAAGCAATGGAAATGGGAGTGCCTTCAATAATCTCGAAGCAGAGCGGATGCGCGGAAATTCTTACCAATGTAATAAAGACCGATTACTGGGATATCGATGCCATGGCCGACGCCATGCATGCCCTTGTTTCCTATCCTGCTCTCCACGACTACCTCAAGGTGGAGGGAATCAAGGAGATTCATGGAATCACCTGGGAAAAAGCCGGCAAGAAGGTGATCGATATTTACAAGGATGTAATCTCCAACCGCCATTAAGCATTTTAAACTCAATAAGATTATCAATAAGCTAAATAATAAGAGAAATGAAATCAGTTTGTTTCTATTTCAAGATACATCAGCCTTTCCGCCTGAAACGCTACCGCTTCTTCGACATCGGTAACGACCATTATTATTTCGATGATTTCGCCGATGATGAGATCATGACCCGTGTGGCAGAGACATCTTACCTCCCGATGTGCGATACTATTCTTGAGATGATAAAGGCCACCAACGGAGCCTTCAAATGCTCAATTTGCATATCGGGTACGGCGATAGAGCAGATGCAGATATATGTGCCCGAACTCATCGATAAGCTGAAGGCCATGGCCGACACAGGATGCGTTGAATTCCTCTCGGGCACATTCAGCCACTCGCTTGCATCTATTCAGGATCCGGAAGAATTCCTTCGCGATGTCTATAAGCACGACGAGATGATAAAGAATCTTTTCGGCAAGAAGCCGGTGACATTCGCCAATACGGAACTTATCTACGATGACGATATCGCAGGCCTTATCAGAGCAATGGACTTCGATACGTGCCTAACCGTAGGCGCAAAACATATCCTCGGATGGAAATCGCCGAATTATATCTACAATTCGGAGACTGCTCCCGACCTCAAGCTGCTTCTCACCAACGATAAACTCGCCGACGACATCGCACGCAACTTCAACAATCCGTCATGGCCGGCCTATCCGCTGACCGCTGATAAGTTTATGGACTGGATTGCTGCCATTCCGGAACAGGAGCAAGTAGTAAACCTTTATTTTTCGATGGATACATTCGGGAGTTTCCTTCCGGCCAATACGGGTATCTTCGATTTCATGAAGGCTCTCCCGCAGTTTGCCCGTGAGCGTGGCATTGAGTTTGCAACTCCTTCCGAGATCGTTGCCAAGCTCAAGCCGGTTGGTGGCCTTTCCGTGCCATATCCCATGTCGGGCACAGATGAGGCCCGCGACGTTTCGGCTTGGAAAGGAAATGTGATGCAGAACGAGGCTCTCGACAAGCTATATTCAGTGGCCGAGCGTGTGAACCTATGTGACGATCGGATGCTCAAACAAGACTGGGAGTATCTGCAAAGCTCCGACCATTTCTATTACATGAGCACGAAGAATATGGCAGATGGTGCAAGCCATGCGGCCTTCTCGCCCTATGATTCTCCCTTTGCCGCTTTCACAAATTATATGAATGTTCTGGCCGACTTTATGGTGCGCGTTGAGGAACAATACCCCGAAAGCATCGATAATGAGGAACTCAATGCACTCCTGCTCACCATCCGCAATCAGGCATCTGAGATCACATCTCTCAAGAAAGAGGTGAAGAGTCTGCGCAGCTCTGTTCAGCTTGACGTGGAGGAAACCGTGAAAGTGGAGGAGAAAGCACCAAAGAAAGCTACGCGTAAGGCTTCTAAAGCCGATGCAGCGCCCAAAAAAACCTCTACCCGTAAGAAGAAAGCCGAATAATTGATAATCGGCAGATACAGCAAGATCCGGGGATATGATGACTTTATCAGCATATCCCCGGAAATGTATCGGTACTCATTCATTGATAGCCATTATGCACTCCGGATTCCCAATATAATTATAGTAGGGACGCACGGCCCGAGCGTCCCCCACTCAATTGATTTTATCCAAGTTGAATATGCAATTTCAGTTTACATAATTTTGAATGTCACAAGCCACAGTGCGGATATAAGCATCTGTGGGCTCCGAGATCTCCAATTTCTTCCGCAAAGAATACTTAATGGCTTCAATCGTTCTTACCGAACGACGGCTTATTGAGGCGATGTCGCGTGTTGACAGTCCTTTGTTTATATAACAACACATCTCAAGTTCTGACTTTGTAAGCGATGGATGCAGATTTGTCAACTTTTCGATTAAATTTTTACTCTCTTTAGTAGCTATTATATTGTATTTCTCTGCGTTGTCCGATTCTCTACCAACCTCGACAAGATTATATCTAATAGCCGCCAGGCGCTCCTCATTGGTTTTATCCGGCGAACTCAATTCCTCTTTAATTATGCGGATGCCACTATCGAGTTTTGATAATTGCACTACGGATGTCTGTAATTTAACATTATGATCTTCAATCTCCTTTTCGAGGAGTTCCATTTTAGCCTTATAATCGGCATCCGAGCGGTCGATAGCGGTCATCAGATTGCTAATCTTTTTTGAAGATGAACGTTTGTTCTTTATCGATATCCATAATATTATCACAGTAATAAAGACTATTAGTATAATGACAATTATTCCGACTATGACCGATTTCTTCATCGACCCGAGATCTTTATTTAATTCCTCCACCTTTTCTTGAGAGACTCTCCCTTCTATCAGATAGGCCATAGCCTTATTCTGCATTTTACGAAGCGAATCATCCGCTTGAAGCACATCGTTATATAAAGTTATGGCTTCTTTTTCTCGCCCAAGGCCATTATAAGCATGAGCCCGAACCATCATAAAGTCACGTAAGGGAGCGGGCTCTTTAGTAGTTTTGGCAAGATTTTCATAATCGTCGGTCAGGCTTATGGATTCCGCAAATCTCTCCTCCATATTAAGCAACTCGGCATAATAGGTAATTACCACCAGCTTATTCGGATTCCTTACGGGAATTTTCAATGCCTTTTTAAACCATTCTTCCGCCTCTTTATTCTTACCGGTCTTATAGTAAAGGATCGCCATTTGCCCTGTCCACATTAAATTTAAGGATTCTGATAGATGACGCGGCTGATACTTCTGTAATTCTTCAATTGCCTTATTCCAGTTTTCTTTCTTTTGATAACGAAGCGACATTGACATTGCAAGCGAAAAACGCATATGGTCATCGTTTTCTTTACTCACCGCTTTCCATTTTGATGACTTGATAATCCGAGATGCCATTTCAAGAGTGTTTACGGCATCCTCCTCGGCTCCGAGATTGGAATAGATGTCGTGCATTCCTAAAAGGCATTGCACATTCCAATAGATAAGGGAATCCGGCTTTTCGATGGCAAGAGAAGATTTAAGCACATTCAGACATTCCTGATAATTACCCATCGCCATCAATGCCATGTCTTTGAAATGAATGGCAAGCAGACGCTCGTTCAATGGAAGATCATCGCACTTTGAAATGGAATCCGATGTCAGTACCAGTTTTTGAAGATCTCCATTTTCAAACATAGATCTCATTATTGAGTTTTGAGACTGCAAACCGCTTTCAATGATATACTGTCCTTTTGCATTAATGAGCGGTACAAGGCCAAGCAGTGCAGCCATCAGGATGCATTTCGCAACGAAATGGCATGGCATTATCTTAGTCGTGAAGAATCGTGAGATTGAAAATCTTTCGTTAAGCATATAATTTGAACGCCCACGGCCTAAGTATTATTATTGATTGCACACTTAAGCAGCTTTGATTAGCACAGCTGTAAAGATCTATTATTAAATAGGATATGATTATTAAGTATAAATTAAGTAGATGTGCAGAATCAGGATAGGCATAATTTAGGTACAAAAATAAAATATATAATAATTTGCATATATTAAATTTGCCGTCGAAATCTATCGCAGATTCGACCACAGGAAAACGAAATGCGAAAGAAGATAGCAACAGTGTAAAAATTCAAACCAAAAAATCAAAGCATGAGAAAACTTATCACAATCTTGAGTTGCATGATGATGACTCTATCAGTCTTCGCCATGGCGACTCCTTTGCGTTCTTCAAGAGGCTCTTCGAGCTCACAGGCACACGGACTCTTGCAGATCCAACAACAGAGTGTTCCACATGTGCTGCACGCGCAATCTCCGTCATTCAAAAAGCCGGGTACGAAAGCTATGGTAAGCAAATTGCAGATTCCGATGGAAATGCCAATGCAAAAGAAAACCGAAACCTCCGAAATGCAATACGATCTCTATATAAATACTGTAGATGCTCCGGGTTATTATCTCTTGGGTGTGCTTCTGGGATCAGATTCCAAGTCATATTGGGAGGATGCTTATGACGGAATGGTACTTTCAGAGGGCAAATATTGCTTGGTAGCCATATTTGCATCCGATAGTGACGGAAAGCCTCAGAGAATCATAGTAAAAGATATAGAGGTTGATTCAGATGTAGAGGTAACAATGGATGCCAATGAAGCTACTGAAAAAGTATCATTCAATCCCTTGCTTCAAAACGGAGACCCGGTAAAAGGTGCGATTCTTGACTCAAATTTTGAAATTGCTGAAGAAGGAAATATCTCACCGGAGAGCAACGGATATGTCCAATCAGCATTATGCAGCCCGAAATGGGGAATGGCATATTATTCAGAGACAAGTTTGGGAGGATGGATTGATGATATTACCGGGGAGAAGATAGAATTTCCCGAATTTGCAAACATGATGTTCAATCCGGGAGTCAAGGATGATTTGATGGTTTCGTATCATTGTTCGTTTTTCGGAGCAGACAACGAATCCTGTTATCTATTGCAAATAAATTCCGAAGGATGTGGTTCACAGACAGCAAGCAATGATCTCGGTCTTTATACAGCAACCTCCTACTCTGAAATCATGAAGACTGAGTATTATTTGGTTGATAAGCAAGATGAGATTGCGACTAAGCAGATGTTGTTTGGATGGTATCAGACAATTAATGGAGTCGTTGCGTATATGATGGAGTCGGCAGGTTTCATCGTTGATAATGCAAAGAATCTTTACTATTGCATTCCTGAAATCGGAGAAAATATACCTGCATTAACACTCTTACCCTATGTAGATAATTTCGACAGCGGTTATCCTCAGGATCTCGGAAATGGGTTTGCATTTATTCGTAACTACAGAATAACTCCTGTGGCTTTTACAATAGAGGGAAGAAAATTGCGCATGTTGGTTGCTCCGATGCTTGATGGTCCTTATGGATCAAGATTTTTCTATACTGATAATGGGGTATCTACAAGCTTGTGTCTAAACGGTCAACCCACATATTCCTATATGCCGTCAAATAGCTTGCAGATTGCAGGTGACAATGCTCCATTTATCCAATTCATCGATAACTCCCAGATGTATAGCAATGAGCAATTTAATTTCTCGTTTCTTCCGTTAGGTAGATTGGGTGAGAGTCCTGTATCGTATGCTGATAACGTTGTAGGTAAATATGATGGAAAGGAAATAAAAGGAGATTATGAGGAACTTGGTGAATCATGGCCTGAATTTTGGGATGAATTAAATAATAAGTATGATATATACAAGGGAGAAGTATTTGCATCGGCTGAGGAATCTGGTGAAATAATGGTTGACGGTAAAATCCCTTCCTATGCGAAGACAGAGAATGTATGGAATTTCGCACAGATGGAAGATAGAGTAGTTCCGCAACTGACCATGTTCCAGTTTCGTAACCGTGATAATGTTGTGACAGACCGGTTTGAAACTCCGGCCGATGGTGTACTGACACTGTCATGTGCCGATTTCAAGAATGTGTTTGATGTTGTCTATGATGATTACGGGATGCCGAGCATCAAACAATACTCATCTTTTAATGGAACGCCGGCGGTAACTGTAGAATATTCACCATTGGGTAAGAAAGACTGGCTTCCATTAGCCGTCGAGGAACAGCCCGATGAGTTTTATATGCCGGGATACGGCAGTTTTTTCCGTGGTAACCTCGGGTCGGTCGACAGAATGTCGGCTGAAGGATGGTTCGACCTTAGAATCAAGCTCGCCGATGAAGTCGGCAATAAGCAGACGGTAGTGGTATCGCCGGCCTTCAAAATATCGGAATTAACGGGTATTGAAAAAGTTGTATTTGATAAAGTAGATGTACGCGTTGAAGGTAATAATATCATCGCACCTGACAAGGCGATGATCTATAATGCCGCAGGAATGCGTGTGGGTAGAAAATCATTACCCCGCGGCGTGTACATGGTAGTGTCAGATGGTAGAACCACGAAGTGTGTGGTGAGATAAAGATTGGACTTACAATTATTCCATTATTGTTCCGGGGATGAGCCGAGAAGATCGGCCCATCCCCGGATAAAAATTATCGATTGGTAGCAATCAAATCCAATTTTTAATCCATAAATCGGATTTGAATTTTGATGATGTCGTGGCGCATCCCGCGTGCATCCGGCATCCACCATTCATGTTATCGTGATCAGCTCAATCGAGGAGGGTAGGGGAGTCGGAGGAAGATGCAGGCTCCGGGAGCTTCAAATCGGCAAGAGCGAGAGTTTTGTATCGATCGAGCGCGTCGGATTCAATGGAAGTGAGTTGTCGCAGCAAATCGGCATACGTATTTGTGAAATCAGGAGTGATATTGGAATCCCCGGCCATGTTCACAGCATCAATGATGTCGGCCACGGTGAGGTCCGACGTATCACAGGCCGGAGCTACGGATAGCTCCTCGTCCTTAGCCTCAACGAAATATAGCAATCCGGCATCCTTAAGGGTAGTTACTGTCTTTCCAACGAGGCGAATCGGTAGGGAATATTCTGTGGCAATCTGAGTTTTTGTAAGGGGCGGTTGCTTTGTTTCGAATCTCCGGGCCACGACGGTCATCACAATGATTGCCAGATTACGTCGGGCATTTATAGAGACATTGTTCTCATCGCCGAGGAAATTGAAGGTGAGCACATTCTGAAGTGCGTAAGTCAGGACGCATCCGGTAAGCACCAGAAGCCATGTGAGCTGAAGCCACACGAGCAGCAGAGGGAGGAAGGCAAACGAGCCGTAGATGGCATTATATTTTGATACATAAATCTGGCCGTTAAGGAAGAGCCATTGGAGAATGTAGAATCCTATTGCCGCTATCGCCCCTGATGCGGCTGCATATTTGAATTTAATGGTAGTATTGGGCACCATATAGTACGATAGAGAGAAAGCCAGCCAACAAAGGAACAAAGGCATCAACTCAAGAATCCAGTTTACGAGCGGCGTAAGGAATGGAAAAAACAGTGCGTCCTGAATGGTGGTCGACATAAAAATCGAGATTCCCGACGAGCAGATAAGCAGAATCGGAATCAGAAGGCATATGGCGATATAGTCGGTGAGTTTCTGAAAGAAAGTGCGCTGGCTCACCACATCCCAAATCGAATTGAAAGCATCCTCGATGGATGATAACAGTGACACCACAGTCCAAAGCAACACAAGAATACCGATTCCCACAAACAATCCCTGCGTAGCATTAGTAAGGTAGGAATCCACAAATGTAAGAAATGTGGAAAGCACCTTATGCTGCGAAGGAAACATGATATATAATTCATTCATGATAGAGTCCTGCAAGCCGAACCCACGGCCTATTGCCACAAGCAGAGCAATAGCCGGTACGATTGCCAGCACAGTGGAGTAGGTAAGAGCCATTGACTTTATCTGCAATCCTCTATCAAAAAAAGAATTTACTGATAGATTCAGGATTTTGATGAATTTCACACCCGTAGTCTTCCTCGGGTCGGCCCATACACCATTTGCACAATACTTCCAGGCCGCAGCGATCCAGTCGGCACTACGGGTAATGAACGACTTCCGCGTCGTTTTTTTATCAGAGTTTTGTTCATCCATTTCAGTAACCATGAGAGGCCCCTTGATTAAGCCGGGCCTATATAATAATAAACCCTGTCCGGCGGCATAATGTTTGCCGAGGGAACAGGGATATTAAACAGAGGCCCTGTAAGCCGGGTTCTGTACGGATAAAATCCGCGTCTGTCATTTATCTGTGCGGCCGGTTGCCCGGCTCGCTAAAGCAGCCTACCCCCCGGCAATGGACGAGCAATCCTTAGCTGCCGGTATACTTGGCCTTGCAACCCGCAGGATGTGCGGCAGTCTGCGTCGCCACAGACTCCGGTGGGCTCTTACCCCGCCTTTTCACCCTTACCTTCCTCGCGGGGGAGGAAGGCGGTAATTTTCTGTCACATTAACCCCGACATCACTGCCGGCTTCCCGTTAAGAAATGCGGTGCTCTGCGTTGCCCGGACTTTCCTCTCATTTCCATTGGATAATGAGCGACAGACCGTGCCTCTGTATTATTCGTGCCGATAAAAATCGAGTCTGCAAAATTACTTATAATTCTGCAGACTCGCAAAAAGGTGGCGCAAAATTACCTTAATTGAGGTCGACCCCTAACTTCGACAATACCTCTTTCAGAATCTTAGGATCAGAGATGTTCTTGACCGAGGTGGCACCGAAGGCCACATTCTTGAATTTGTTGGTGGCCTGGTTCACGGTCTCGCTGAGCCCGAGTTCCTCCTCAATGTATTCCCGGGCTGATTTTCCGTCGAGATACCCGAGGTCGCTCTTCGAGAGAAGGAAATAGAAATTGATTCCCTTGAGTTTCCTGCCATGCTCTTCAAGGATTGAAGTAAGGCGGGAGTAGGTGCTTGCAGGCGAAGAATGTTCTGATTCATTTCGGCCCTTAATCCAAGCCTTGGCTTTCGGGCTGACCCCGGGCATAGAGGGATCCACCATCGAGGGGTCGATGATGAAGACTATTGATTCAACATTTTTATAGAATTCAAGAGCTGTGGATGTGCGGGATACATTGGTATCGAAATTCTCACCGGCCACATCATAGAAGAAGAGATGCCATGGCACCGGAGATAGCTTTCGCGGAGCTATTAGCTGCACGGCCTTGAACCATTGCCGCTGGTCGGTCTGGACATTTGCCCCCTTCTTGATGCGTCCTGCCACAGCTTCTATGTCGGTATCGGGAGTCTTGTCGGTCTGCGTGGCCTTGGTTTTGTTGGTGATAAGGTCGAGTTCGGAATAGAGGAAATAAGTCTTTCCGGATGAACGATGGCCCACGATGCCGACGTGTTTCTCCGTTCCGAAAGATTTATCACCCGCGTGATGCTCAAGATTTTTGCAGACCTTGCACCGGCGTTTCAATTTTGCTTTGCCATTGAAAATCATAGTTGGCAATTGTTTGCCGGTGGCCGGATTGGTCTGGTGGAATACGCCGTAGATGCCCGGATGGAGTCCTACTGGATGTACATTGTAGTTATCCACCATATATTCAAACCCTTTGGTGGAGCCGCAGGAGGGACATGGGCGTTTGATGTCGTAAATCTTCATCACGAGCCATTCGATACCCATAAGCAGGCCCATGAAGATTATCAGGATAGCTGCTATCGCAAGGAAAATCACCACGGGGCCGAAGAGGAATATGAGCAGGACATCCCAGAGGTCCTTGAAGATATAGAGGGTCCAGTCGTAGAGATTAAGCTGGTTCATGAAATCGAAACCCCAGTCTACAGCAGCCTGACCTACTCTTGCGATAGCCTCGCGGTTGAGGAGGATGAGCGCGGCGATGATGCCGAAAATGATTGTGCCCAACCATGCGCCGAATACGCAGATGATTGCCAGCACCAGCGAAATCCAACCAATCCAGACGAGGACGATAAGGATGAGTTTGAAGAGCCATAGAATGCCATACGTAATGAGTCCCACTATCATAAGCGTAAGTATTGACGCAAGGAAGGAGGCTATGAGGCATCCGGTGATTATAAGCGCGTTGATATATGGTTCCTTATTGAACATCCATAGCCGGCGCATCTTCCCGACCGAATTGGGACTCCATTTATCGAGTGTGTTGGTCTTGCTTAACAAAAGGCTTACGCAGCGCCACATATAAAAGGCCGTAAGACCGAGGATGATCAGGTAAAGCACCCATGACGGCGCATTGGATTTAGCATTTACAAGCTCGAAGCGATAGCGTATGCTGTTGATGTAATTTCCGAATGTGCCGGCATTGGGTTGGGGCTCATACTTGCTTGCCAGTTCCTGGGTCTTTGTTTCAAGCAGGGTTTCCTCCGTTTCGTATTCGCGTTCAATGGTACGGTATGTCCTGCCTTTCGTATCGAGTACCGTAGCCTTCACCCAATGTCCGAGGCTGTCGGTTTCGTATTCATAGGTGTATTGGTTTATGGGATTCAGCTTCGTGAACTTCTTATTCCATTTGCTTATATGGGCTTCGGTGACGCGGTTGCCGGCCTCATTGTAGAATATTTCCTGCACATCGCGTCCGTTGGTAATCTTGATGGAGCTGAGTATGGGTTGGTCACCTCCGCGATGATAAGCAAATTCCATAGTGGAGGAGGGTTCTTTATCATTTTTGGATGTCCATTCCAACTGCTTTACCGGCAGATTCTTGCCACCGATCATGTTGTAGATATATTCCGTCTTGGAATAATCATCATTAGATCGGCTGTCGGTGTAAAGCACCTCCCATACTCGGCCTTCCCTTGTGTAATTAATAAGGGCTATTGCTGTGGTGTCGGCTTTATCCTTATAAGCTATCACCGGCTTTCCATCGGAATCATAGCTTATTTCCCAGCTATTAACCTTACCATTAGATGCAGAGTCAATGTCAACGGTCACACGATCCTTATTGTCGAAGACCGTTGTCCGGGTGTTGAGTAGATTGCCTTTTGCATCGTAGGTGAGTTCCCTGCTCTTAACCACGGAGTCGGATTCCATGGGGTACAAAAAGCGTCGGAAAGGCACAACTTCGTCTTTGGGAGCGGGCTTGAAGTCGGGGCCGCAACCCGTGAGGCTCAGTGCCGCAGCTATAATGAATAGCAGCCGCATGAACCATGCACATCGTGTTGATGAAGTCATTTTCTGTTGTTGTATTGTCGTTGTTTTTGATTTTACTTTTTCCCGAATATTCCTGAGAATTTTCTTTTAAGTGAGGCTCCGAATCCGGCATTATCCTTAATCATTCCGGCAATTTCCTCATCGTTAACCGATTCTGCGAAGATCGTAATGTCCTGTTTGTTATGAGCAAGCACTTTATCGATAAGCAGGCCGATGGCGCGTTGCCGGTTTTTCTCTTTAGTGAGATGCGGCCAGCAATAAGCCTCGAACCAACGGGCGAGATTCCCGGTAGACGACAAGGAGTGGAGAAGCGACAACCGATTGACAAATTCATCTTCCTTTTTGGCATCCAGGAGCCAGAGCTTAACCAATTCTTCAGAGTATGCATCGTTGGCACCATGCCGGGCCAATGCTTCGGAAATGTAGTCAGAATTCACCTGATCCGGAATATCGCGTAAGGCCACTGATGAAATCATTGAAATATGCTGATAACTCTCGGGCTTCATATATTCCGGGTGCCTGAGCAGCAAGTCGGCGGTGCCGTCCTGTGTCAGAGAGCGTCCGATATTATACCTGAACAGCCAGCTGTGAATCAGATCGCTGATACCAAGCCGACGCAACTCATCGAAGCTTATAATCTCAATCGCCTCGGTCCAGACCTCACGGTATCTCAGGGGGTCGTAGATTTCGCGAGCCAGTTCACCTTTGGCATTCTCCGGCAGCGGAGATCCGGCCAGCATACTCAATACATCAAGATTATTTTCTGCATCTGCAGGCACGTTTATA
This sequence comes from Bacteroidales bacterium GP1, assembly GCA_001701105.1. Lineage (GTDB taxonomy): Bacteria > Bacteroidota > Bacteroidia > Bacteroidales > Muribaculaceae > Lepagella. The sequence goes on along the minus strand of DAAI01000025.1, from coordinate 9,088 downwards.
TATTTCAGCATCTGACGCCACACCTGTGGATTCTCTGCATAGGTCAACGACTCCAGCACCGTGGTCTGCGGCACTTTTGTGTCGGCTTCATTCAGAATATACAAAGCAGCGTCGAGGCGGTCATTATGGGTGGCATCGCGGAATAGCTTGCCAAGATACTCCGGCTGCGCGAATATCATGTCGGTCACGAATGCAACAGACTCGGGATAGATGCGAATCATGTCGGGATCTTCCTTTCGCAGCGTGTTGAGGATGTCGAGACCTTCACGCAGGGTGCCTGCTGTATATTCACGGTCGTACGACCGTTGAAAATAATGGTTAAGATATTCGTTAATCTTTTCATTAAGCCGGTCTCTCTGGTCGGCTGTCAGCGACTTGAGGCGAAGGAGCTGCACGAGTTTCTCCGATGTCAGCTCGCCCGGACGGGGTGCGGAATCGGCTTCTATGAGCATCATGCTCCAGTAGGCGAGTTCCGGATCCGGTTCATCTAATCCACCGTTCACGCAGAGGCTGATCACCCTATCACGATATGCCGGGATTCCTGATTCCTCGAATTTCCGGATATGGTCGAAAAGGGGAGATTCCAATAGATTGGCCGACCGCGGGGTTGCGCCCGTATAATCAGCCACAATGAAAAATTCCTCGTCTATAGGAGTGATATTTTGGCTTGGCACGACAATCATGTCGAGATTTTCCGGAACGCCGGAATAATACATGGTGTTGGCTTGGAATTGAAGGTTTGCTTTCAATTTATCGGGCAATTGCCATATCGTCGACAATAGATCGGGGAGCCGGTCGTCATCAAGGCGAACTACGAGTTTCTTGGGTTGAACTGTGCCGTCGGTACTCGGATGAGTATTGCGGTACATGTCCGTGATAAGGCCGAGAGCCACTTCCGTAAGGAACCGTCCGTCGTCATAATCGGCATTGCAATATCTTATAACTCCCGACTGGAGCGGCTGCGGGTCACCGACAAGAAGGGAGCGAATCTCCGCATTGGAGGGTGACAATCGTTTATCAACGGGCAGGAATCCATTTTTCCCAATCATGGCTGCCAGCAAGAGGGGAGAAGGCTTCTCTTTGAACACGGCGAGATGGGCGATATAGTTTGAGCCGTCGCGTCGCGCGGAGTCAATGTCGGCGAAAAATCCATAATCGCTCACCACATAAAGAGTACGTCCCACTACCCACACTTTCTTCCCATTTCTCAAAGTAACTTCGCGGAAAGTATAAAGAGAAGGAAATTTATCCTCAATAAATGGATTGGCAACTATGTCGCTTTCAGTGGCTTTTTGGGATGTTGGAAGGGAATAATTCACCATAGCCTCCTGCGCGATTTCGGCAGCTTCCTCCGAGGAGAGACCCGGGCTATGGGTGCGCAATCCGAAGCCGGAAGCCCCGGTATTGATCGACTTCTGGGTAGAACCCCAGATTATCTGCTCAAATGGATATTCAAATTCCGTGAAAGGATTGGTAAATCTCATAACGGGATTATTTTTTAAGAGGGAGAGGGAAATTGAGCTTATTAAGAATCCATACGAGCGGGTCGAGCACGCGGAATGGATTCAGTTCGCCGGTCAGCGTGGTGCCTTTTGGCGCGCTTCCGAGAGCGGAGACTCCGAAGAAGCAGACATTCTTGTCGGCATCCTTCCAGTTATTGTCAATATTGTTGATGAAATCCGGCTGTTTCCAATTCATATCAAGAATGCTCCTGATACTCTTGCTGTTCACTTCAAATTCCTTAAGATTTATGCCATTGCTCATCAGATAAGGTGAATTTGTCTTTAATCCGGCAATTGAGCAATCCTGAAATCGCTCATCGCCCGATGTGATATAGTCGATCTTGCTGAATACCACTGCCATGGGCTTAGAGAACATATCTTTTGCCTCCTCATTTCCTTCTTGGAAGAAGCCGAGCAGGGCTGAAAGAATAGAATCGAAATTTGTATCGGATTTAGGCTTTCCGAGTCGCTTGCGAACGGCATCGACATTCTCGGTATCCACCAGATAAAGGATTGCGTCTGATTTTGTGAGAAATTTCACATTTTCCGCTATATTGGCCGTCTGTCCGAAATTCTCACCGGCTGTATCATAAAATACAAGGTGCATCGAATCCCCCTTCGGCGATGTGAGAGTGAAGATCATCGGAATGCGTGAGCGGAAATCGCCCACGGCAGTCTGATCTACGCATTTGCTATTATTATAGAGCGGATTGTAGAAATCGTTCTTATAGCGGTTTTCTGTCTGCAGATCGCTTTGCTCGGCTACATTTTTATATTCGAGTCCGAGTTTTCCAAGACGGTTCACATTTCTTCGCAACTCCTCGATGAGCACGGCGATGTAGTTGGATTTTCCGCTGCTCCGCGCGCCGACTATGGAGATGATTTTACCTCCGTTGAGCACCATATCGTTGGGAATCCGGTTATGGCATTCGGGGCAAAGCATCATGTAAGTTTTCTTCTTGCAGTCAGGACATACCGCTGATTTAGGAGTGCCGAAAGAGAGAAGTCCTTTCTTTGGCTCGATGGGACGGCCTTGTGGATTTACCGGTGTGGGACGCCAGAAATTGCGGTATTTCGGATCATCGACTTTCTTGCACCGGCACAAAAAATGCACATGGCCGCTGTCAAAGGATTCAAAACAATATGGGCAGGTTACTTTACTCATTTCTGAAAAGGATTAGAGAGTGTTTATTTCCGGCACGATAGTGATTTGTGAATTCATTGCGAAGTCAACCGGGGCAATGCGGAAGTAAAGGTCTTTGCCGCTCTCGGATGGTTCGACTGTGATCTCAGCTTTGCCGTTGCGAATAGCATCAGCGGGAATTATTGCCGACGAAGGATGATTAATAAGGTCGGCGGGAGGGAAACCATCCTGCACAAGCACCTTCAGCTCGCATGGCAAGGCGCCGCCGGGCCCTGATAAGGATAACACATACTTGTTCGACTTAAGCAACCCGAATTTCTTCACCTGAGTTACCTTGTCGAAATTAATCACCATTGCCTTGAGGGTAAAGTCTTTCTGCGTTGCCGGCCCTTCCAGCAGACCTTCGGAGGTTTCTGCAATGGATTTGATGGCTACGGATACCGACCCCGCACCTTCCGGAATGCTTATCTGGAAGACTCCCGATGCTCCGGAGCGGGAAATCTTTTGCGTCTGGGCCGCACGGCTGTCGAAATTCCATTTTACAACCGCGAGATCCGATGCACCCCAGTTCCATCGGAGGGTGATGCCGTTCTGACCGCGATTGATCCTGACATCGTCCAGCTTGGCAACAGATGATACTTTGACGCCTTCTCCCACTACTCCGATATTGCCCGATACGGTGACGGGAATGAAATAATGCAGACCTGTGAAGTCTTTCTGAACAACACAACTGTCGCCCGTGACATTAAGACGCTCCGCTTTGAATGTATCTATCGAGACAACATCGTTCATGTGTATCTTGAACGGCTTTGAGGAGCGATAGATGAACACTTGGCCGGTCTTTGGCATTGTCCATGTAAGCCGCGCTTGTGTGTCGGACTCGGTTTTTGCCAGCATAACGGCTTTAGGTTTCTCCTGCGGCATGGCTCTTAATCGCACAGCATTCCCCTTCATCATATTGCCGCGACTGTCGCGGAACACCGGCGTGAGAGAATACTCATATGTCTTTCCCTTTGTGAGACCCGGGTCGCGGAAAGTGGTGCCACCGGCCATCACGGCCGTACCACCGTCGCGGCTCACCTCCATGCCTGCGAGCCCTTTCATGGGCTGCCAGGAGAATGTGACACTATTTTCATCCACATTCATGGAAATATCGGCCGAAGATATCTGCGCTGTTATGAATGCAGGAGTGGATGTGGTTCCACATGTGGCCGAAGTACGTCCGTTCACCTCCGCGAAGACACCGTAATAGTATTCCGTACCGACAGCGGGATCCGGGTCATCCAAAACGAGATTTGCGGTTTTCCCGATTATCTTGCCATCGGTAAGCGAAGCAGGACGGGCGTTCTCGCGGCGTATCACGGTATATACGGCTCCTTGAATCGGAATCGCTTTCCAACTTACGGTTACTGATTTGTTGAGCACCTTAACGCCCACGGCTTCCGGCGATGGAATAGGAATTGAATCAGCGGCCTTTTTGATTTTGCCAAGCAGGTTTTTTATGCCGGGATACCCGGGCCAGAGATCTTCGGCCTGTGCAGCCATCTGAGAGGCGGCGTCAAGATTTTTTCTTGTCACGGCACTTTCGCCATCGGCTACGAGCTGCATGGCTTTTCTCATTCCGGTGAAAGAAAACCCGCATTTCACGCAGCTCATGTCATCAGGGCCGGCTTTGGCTCCGCATTTAGGACAAGTGATTTCGAGGGGCATCGAGCAATTACGGCAGTGTCCGGCATTTCGCTCGTTGAGCGCGCCGCAAAATCGGCATGTCTTGGTGGTGGAGGCCACCGACCCATCGTCGTATTGCATTCCGAGTTCCTGAGCTTTCGCTGCTATGAGACCTTGGGCGAGAGCACGATCAAGTCCATTTTTCGTACATTCCTCCAGAAAATCCTTATATAGGTCGGGAGCAATGAATTTTTTGTTGATGGAGGCCATCATCGTCATTTTCTCTGCCACGGAATCGAAACCGGCTTCGCGTAACGACTTGTCATAACCTTTGCGAAGATTCTGATCGGCAATGAAGTCCTGAATAGCGATCATCAGATGATGAGCGTAATCCTTGGCTTCGGTACGCTGAACATCGACGGAGTCGGCCCGCGTTTTCTCCTCAAGCACCTTTGAGAATTGAGAGTGTGGGGCATTGGCCGGAATCCCGAGAAACTGATAGATGTTCATCAGCCCCAGTCTTTTAAGATAGCCATTAATAGCATCCATGCGGGCTTTAGGCAACGGCTTTACTCCATCATCGTCCACCGGCTTGACTATTGGTTTGGCTGTGCGAACTTTTGCTCCGATAATGCTTAGGATGTCGTTGGCAGAAAGTCCTTTAGACTTGAACTTCCGCTCCACAGCAGCTAATGCCTCGGCATCGATCTCCATCGTGCGTTTATCGACAAAAGTATTGGCAAATTCACATACTTCCGTCTTAAGCCCCTGTAGCACCTCATCGGCTTGCGAAGTGATATAGGATGGTTCGCTTTGTACCCTGGCCATAGCCTGGGTAATGAAATCGTTTATTTCCGCGAACTGCTCCGGAGTCACCATCTTGCGGTTACGCTTTCCCACAAGATTGGTCTGCTCTTTTTTCAGGGCGGCCATTATCTTCTTAGGGTCGCGCTCTGAAGGAGAGATTTTCGAGAGGGTAAATATATTGTATGCCATTGTGTTTCTTATTTATTGCATTCCAGTGCTGAACTCCTGTGCTATTGATGAGAAAGCGGAGCTGAGATTATCGACGGAAGTCAGAATGCTGAGAGAATCTTTTGAAGATATTTTCCGGAGGAATCTTTCATCTGCGCTGCCGAATCCTATGGCGGCAATCTGAATTCCATCCCTCTTGGCCTTATCGGCGTGTTCAATAGCCAACTTTGGACGCTCCCATACCCCGTCTGTGAGGATAACAAGAATTTTATTATCAGTCGGAGCCTCGTGTTTCAAATCCATATGGCATTTCTCTATGGGCTCGCAACGATTGCATATTCCAAGTTTATTTTTGCGGGTATCTTTAATGATAGTAGGAAGCACATCGAGCGCTTCCTGCGGATTGGCGACAAAGGTGCAATAATCTTTTTGACGATCTGCGAATCCTTGCACCGTGATATAAAACGAGCCCTCCGGCAATTCGCGGATAAAATCGGCAGCGGCTTTGCAGGCTTTTGCTACAGCGTCGCCGCACATCGAGCCTGATTCGTCGATGGTGAGGATAATCGACAATGACGGAATAGAGCTTTTCTTCGGAGCCTCGTATAGCCAGCTGAGATCATCGTCGAGTGGTACTTTCTCCACGCGAAGGGTACGGCCCGTATCAATCTGTCGGCCCTCTACCGAGATGACTCCATTGGCATCATAACTGTATCCGATCTCGATTACCGCACCCTCCGGATTGTCAACGTGTTCTATACCATGGAACAAATATTTTCCTACTACAAGGCACTTGTCGATGTCTTTCGACTCGCCTTGGGTAAGATAGACGGTCTGGATATTGTCGCCACCTCTGCGTGTGCGGAATTTGAGACGGCGTCGATCCGTAACCGGTATTTCTTTATTTTTGCGGATTATTATGGAGTTAACGTATTTAGAACCATCTTCACTGACTGCTACCGTTCCGAGAGAATGACTCATCACATCGGAAATCCTGACTTTTCCGGCGAGTTGGAAGCGAGGATCGTCGCTCTTGCGGCCTCCGATACCTCCTAAGTTCTCGCAGGCCTTCATTGAAGCCGTGATGGCCGCGCCCAGCGCCACGGCTTCATCGGCATTAACACCGGTGAGTGGACGCTTTCCAGTCATTTCAGCTACCCATTCATACACCATAGGCATCCTTGTGGATCCGCCCACGAGCAATGCCCCATCGAGATCATGCCATGTCATGCCGGCTTCGGCAAGAATGTTATTGCAAATGGCCTGAGTGGCATGAAGGAGGGTTTTGGTAAGGTCCTCAAATTCCTTCCGGCTCACTGTGTATTTCATCCGCTCGCCATTGCTCCTTACATTAATTATTGAAGAAGTACGTGTAGAGAGTTGCTTTTTCAGATTCTCCACGGCGAGAGTGAGATCGGAGAAAGCCTCCATATCATCCTCTATGTCATATCCAGTATCGGCTTTGAATTTCCTTACGATATGCTTTATGAGCATATCGTCAAAATCTTTTCCTCCGAGTTCATGGTCACCCCCGGTAGCGATTACGCGGAGCTGTCCGCGGTCGATCTGAAGGATCGTAACATCGAAAGTGCCTCCGCCGAGGTCGTAGACAAGGATACGGCTGCCTTCCTGACGGTTTATTCCGAAAGTGATAGCCGCTGCAGTAGGTTCGTTGAGAATTGCAAGGATGTCGAGTCCGGCCCGGCGCCCTGCTTCAATGGTCTGAGTACGCTGAAAATCGTTGAAATAGGCAGGGACAGTTATCACCGCTTTTTCTACCACATGACCAAGAATTTCCTCAGCGCGGGTCTTGAGGTAACGGAGCAGGATCGCCGATAGATCGGTTGCAGAGTATTCCTTATCGACTGCCGCGTAGGAATAATTTGCCTGACCCATATAACGCTTGAAGAAAAGTGCCACATCCTCACCCAGTTGCAGCATATCCTTGGCGTCGGCTCCAACTTTTATCTCTCCGTTGTTGCCAAACCAAATAGCGGAAGGAACCAGCTTGTCACCATAGCAGTCGGCCAATACGGCGGGTTTGCCGTATTGGTCGATAGTTGCAATGGCTGAATATGTAGTTCCGAGATCAATACCTATGAAATCAGTCATTCAGCGTATGTTATGTTATATTAGATAAGATTGATGGCAGTTACTTTGCTCTTTTCCTCTGCTTTCTCAGCTTCGGAGAGTGCATTCTGCAGCATCACCTCGATATGCGTAGATTTTCCATTGCTGGAGGCGTCGGTTACATCTACACTGAGGAGTCCCGACTTATCGATGTTGATCACTACATGGAGCGGTGATTCAGCCGGCAGATTCGGATTAAGAGGAAGTTCCTGATCAGCAAGTTTTATGCATGCGTCTTCAGGCACGATCTCCTCGTCGGAAAGATCCTCGTAAAGTTCGATCAATACTATTTCCTGATTATCTTCAACTGTCATAGCATCGAACTCAAAGTGGTGAGGAACAGGCGTGTTACGCTTTACGACATTGATGATGCCACGCACGAAACGCATTGCTACTGAACGGCTGAGCACATTTTCAATCTCGATCTTCTTACCTGCGCGTCCGGCCATCTTGAAGAGCTCATTGCCCTGAGCGGCTTTCTTGGTCTCGTCGTCTACAACAGGAGCGTCGTCGGCTGTGGATTCACCCATTGCATCGCTGAATGCGGCAAGGTTTAGGCCATAGATAGCCGCACCTTTTGCCACGCTTTGGTTCGGGTCGCAATATTCGATGGGTTTGCCGGGGAACTCTTTTTCCAGACGCTCTTTCACCTGCTTCATCATCGTTGAGCCTCCCACGAGAAGAATCTTGTCGAAATCAGTCACGCCCTTTTCGGCAGCTTTGGCAAGTGTGTCTTTTGTGAAGCCGATTGTAGAATCGAGAAGCGCCTTTGTCATGTCGTCAAATTTCTCACGGGTCACCTCGATGCGCTCGCCGTTGAATTTAATCATGGTCTTCTCTTTCTGGGTGAGCTGCTTCTTTGCATTCTCCGAGCTAAGCTCAAGGTCGCCCATCTTGTCGAGGTCATCGCGTACAGAATCTGCATCCTCGCCGGTAGCGGCGCAGTATTCTGAAATTACAAGGTCGCTCACCTTTGCATCCCAGTCCTTGCCACCAAGCTCATGGTTACCGCCGGTCACGACCATCTTGATCTTGCCGTTCTCCACCTGAATCATGGTGATGTCGAACGTACCGCCGCCAAGGTCATATACGAGCACTGTCTGAGGTTGATCCACATTCAGACCGTAGCTGATGGCAGCGGCTGTCGGCTCGTTGAGGATGTCGAGCACATTGAGTCCGGCCAGTTCGCCGGCTGTCTTTGTGGCGTTGCGCTCCTCCATGCCGAAGTAAGCCGGGCAAGTGATCACCACATTCTTTACTTCTTCGCCAAGCTGTTCGCCGGCATCTTTCGCAATCTGGCGCAGAATAAGGGCCGATATCGCTTCCGGGGTATATTCCTGATCGAAAGCAAAGAATTTATAGTCGCGCTTACCCATCTGGCGCTTGATTACTGAGCAGACATTCACGGGGTCGGTGGCCAGAGTCTGTTTTGCAGCCTCGCCAACGGAAGCGTTGCCGCCTTCCTCGAAAGCCACGACGGAGGGTGTCACTGGGGATGCCTCAGCATTGGGTACTACTTCGGGCTTGCCATAGTCGTTAACGTAGGCGATACAGCTATAGGTAGTTCCGAGGTCGATGCCAAAAATTTTTGCCATGTTATATGTGTGGATTATGATGGCTCGATCTTGGGTCGGCCATCCGGTTAATTTATTTTTTCAGTTTATATACC
>DAAI01000033.1 GCA_001701105.1 Bacteroidales bacterium GP1 | reverse complement strand
GTGTCTAACTTTTGGGGTGCAGTTCATTCCGGAAGCCCTTTTTGGAGATTATCCGGCATGCATGAATAATGAGGCGGCCATGTTTGATATAATAGCGGGGAGCGACACGGAGGTATGGGTGATGGATGCCACGATCCTACCAAAATTATATGAAGAGGATGTCTGTATAGCCAGGCACGGCAGAAAGTTTATGGAATCCGCCTACATATCCCTCGCAAAGCGATATTATGCGTTATATGCCAAGAGTCCGGAAGATCGTTATATCGGCTTGATCGAGGAATATCCGCAGATAGAGCAGAATGTAGCACAGAAGGAACTGGCCGAATATCTCAAGATAACTCCTACTCATCTTTGCCGCATCCGCAAGAAGTATCTGAAGAACCGGCCTGACTAATCCTCACGGATTCCGTATATCCTTTGGACAACCCAAAGACGAACCTATGGATTGCAAGATACGATTTGTAATAGAAACCGGGGTTTCGGAAACGACGGTTTCTATCGCAAAATCAGTAAGAATCCATGATGTCTTAAATTAAGCTCACATATCCATGACAGCTTAATATCATATATTGGGATATTATTTTAGTTCTTATTATAGCCCCAATCTCGACTTAGTAATTTTCTTTTCCAGATGGATTCTCTATCTATTGCCTCGTAATCCGTTATGTTCGATGGCAGTTCTTCAAGAATAGACCATAACGCGATTTTGATAATTGTATTATGCCCCTCAAAACAAAAAGAATCTTATCTCTATAATTTATTCGTATAAGAAGAATCTCATTGATATAGCAATGTAGTGGAATGATAAAGGACTGCCCAGAGCTATTTACATATTTTCCATGTCGAGACCTCTTATCTCGACATCGTATCCTTTTAAAACATCAACCCGAGGCAACATAGCCTGGACTTTTTTATCAAGGTCAGCAATATTAATGTTTCTCCTCTGACGTTTGATTTCATAAAATTCAACGGTCCTGTCAATTTCGTTGGCCGCAATCAAGTCAATTTCATTTTCGCCCTTACGATCCCACCATCTTCCTAAGATAGTGTATTTGCCACTTTCAGCAGCTTTGGCATAGAAATAGCGTTCGAGCATCTTCCCGGAGAAAGTAGTGTAATCGCGTTTAATCAGCGTGCGCATCTGTTCATATGCTCCAATTTCCAGAATATGTCCGTATTTGAAAATAAAACGGAACCAGAATGTGAAGAAATTGTCGTGAATCTCATATACAACATTCTTTGTCAAGGTCTTGGCTCCAAGAGGGAGTTCCTTTTTGATCATTCCGTAGTCATCTTCAAGTCGAGTGAGATAGCCACCAATTTCCTTCCCAATCAATGATTCTATCTCCGATCTTCTGGTATGCCCGGAGGCTATAGCCGATAGAATTGAAAAATATGTATCATAGTCCTTCCCGAACTCTTCAACAAGAATAGACCTTCCTTCATTGATGAAGATTGAATCCGAACTAATAATACTGTCAATCATCGAATCTACGGATAAAGCATGATCTTCCACAAGGAGTTGCACATACTTGGCCACACCCCCAGTAAATGAATAAAGAGCGAGTAAATCATCATTGCTGTATCCGGGAGAGTAATCTTTCATTATCTCTTTTAGCACTGATGGTTTGAAAGCCTTTATTTGCATAAAGCGATTTTGACGGTTATAGAGAGGTTCTTTTTTATCCCTGAAAATCTTCGTCATCATGGAATATACCGATCCACAGACTATCAGGTTGATTTTGGATTCAGCATGGTTTAAGTCCCAGATCTTCTGCATATCACTGAAAACCGAAGGGTTAACTCTTAAAAAGTTTTGAAATTCATCTATAAATAATGTGAAGCTACGATCCTTCGACAGTGACATAAGGAAATCAAACACTTCTGCAAAGTTTGCGGGTGTGCCTCCCATCTTTATTCCAAGTTTTGTTTCAACTTCCTGCCTGAATTCTTCACACAAAAGATTTTCAGCCTTACGACCGACAAAAAAATATAATACCGGAATATCCTCGTATGCCTTAAGCACGAGTGATGTTTTACCAATCCGTCGACGTCCGGTAATCACAGTAAATTGGGCGTTTTCTTTGGCGTTTTCTCTTATTTTATGAAGAGTAGCAATCTCTTCTTTACGATCGTAGAATTTCATGAGGAATCTGTTTATAATAGAAACCGGGGTTTCGGAAACGACGGTTTCTATCGCAAAATTAGTAAATTCTATCTATTGTAACAAATATTGGGTTATTATCGTTACTTTAAAATTCCATTTGAAGGTGATGAATAGCAGATTATGCGGCCTCTTGGTAAATTTGAAGGCCATTGATATTTAGAGTCAGGATCTCGGGGAAATATAGGGTCATTGATAGATTATCCGGGCAATTGGAGGGGCGGATTATCAACATATGTTGAAAAATGAGGGTCGGAGAGGTAATTTCAGGGTTAAATTATGAGTTGTACGGTTTTTTATTCGTAATTTTGCCCGCGAATGATTGTGCCTTACAGGGATGAGTCACAATCGTTCGCGGAAGTGGCGGATGGTGGGTTTAACATTAGTTAACTAATAAATTAAATCTATTTCCGGCAAATTCCGTCTATTCAGATAAAGACCAAATAACAACTTTATAGAGATAACCCGAAACACCTAAATTATGAAAATCATCAGGCTATTTGCAATGGCAGTATTGTCGGCTTTATTTTTGTCGGCATCCGCATTCATACCTAAGACAGAGAAGTCATCAAGTTATGTAAAGATAACGAATGTGGAGCGCACAGACTCATCTCTCCGCTTGGGGATACGACTCCAGAACCGACCCAATTTCTGGGTGAGGATTCCATCAGATGCGCGACTTATTGCCGTTGACGACACCACCCGGCAATATAAGATAACCGGAACCGAAAACATTGCTCTCGATCAGGAGATATGGATGCCGGAATCCGGCTCGCATGAAGGCATTCTTATCTTCGAGAAAGTTCCCGAAGATGTGAAGGTAGTGGATTTGGTGGAGAGGGATTACCGGAATATTGATGACAATTCGCTCGGCATTCATCTTGATGAACCAGCCACACATGAGGCTCCTAAACTCATCACTATAGCGGATATTCTCAACGGCTCCGGGAAGCCGGCAGAGAAATGGGCAGGCATCGACGTGAAGCGCTATGCCGACCTCGGATTCTATAAGAAAGATGGAAAAACGCATCTGAAAGGGAGGATTCCGGATTATTCTCCACGAAGCGGTATCCGGGCGATTTCCGTGAGGACGCAAGACGAAATTACGCATAGCAATAAGGTGAACGTGGGCACGATAAATCCCGACGGAAGTTTTGAGATGGATCTGCCGGTGGTCTATCCGCAGTTCGGTATCCTTGAACTCGGCAAAAGATATAATAATCTATTCCTTATCCCGGGCGATACGCTATCATTAGTTACCAGCATGTCGGTGCGCGTGGATCCTGCGACCGGCTACCAGCCGGAATATTACGGTTTTGAAGGGGAACCGACGGATGGTGTAGTGATAACAATGCTTACCGACACCCTGATTAAAAAGAGATTCAGATTCACCGATCCGGCATCGGAATATTTCTGCAAGTATTATCTTGCTCCCTCCGATTCGATGAAGACGGAGACCATCAGATACAATGAAAAGTTGGCCGGAGCACTCGATGATGCGGTAGCCGAGCTGCCCGAAATCTTAGGCAATCTCCCCATAAGCGTATTTGCTAAGGATATGCTTGCGGCTTATGTGGTATCGGAACTATGTGAGGGGATGGAGAACCTTGAATTATACTTTAAGGATGCCAAAGGACCTGGTGTGCGTAAAGATGAATCCGGTGAATTTTCATACCACGAAGGGGAAACTCTTGACACAAAAGATTTTATCGCCGGACGTCTGAAGCATAAGAAGATTATATACGATAACCCGCTGCTGTTATGCGTCGGCTGGGTGCTTCCCAACCGATGGGCATTCAATTCTTTATTCCGGAATGCAGCTGTGGCCTCGCAGGGGCTGATGGATGTGGAAGGAGGATTCGCCTATACACAGGCAGATGATCCCTCAGAGCCGTATAGAGTGACCGACAATTTCCTTGATTCCATAGGATTGGGTAAATGTTTTGTGACCGATCTATTGCGCACAAGCCGGCTGATCAACAGCATCACCACCCATGAGATACCTTCTTATGGTAATCTTGAACGAGTCAATAAGCTGGTAGCTATGCTTATCCGGCATAATGATTCTCAGGTATTGAATGAAATTCTCATGGACGCATATACCAGTTTCGTGAAGGATGTGATGATAGCGGAGAATGCAATAGCTGCCACTAACGATGCCGTTATGATTGACGGCACGGCGGAAGGGGAAGTTCTCGACAAGATAATCGCGCCCTATCGGGGCAATTACCTGTTTCTCGATTTTTGGGGCATTGGCTGTGGCCCATGCCGCGCCGGAATGATCAATCAGAAGCCGCTGCTTGAAGAAATGGCCGGCAAGCCCTTTAAGGCATTATATATCGCCAATGCCGAAGAGGGAATCGAGGCATGCAAGAAATGGCTTAGGAACGAAGGAATCAAAGGAGAGCATATCTTCGTTTCGGGCGAGGACTGGAAATACCTGTCAGGGCTTTTCAATATCACGGGAATTCCTCACGGCGTATTGATTGATAAGGATGGTAAGATTATAAATCCCGACTATGGATCGTCAATGGATTGCTTGATGGGATATCCGGAGCTGAAAAAGACCTTCCCGGAACTTTTCTGAAGGCTGAATAGGAATACAAGATAAAAATCACATAGAGAATAGATTACGCTATGAATAAAATATCACTTGCAGGAGCATTGATAATGCTTATCACTCTGCCGGGAGTAGCTCAGAAGGTGCTTCCGGAGTTCAGATACTCAAAAGCTCCGGCGGTGCTTTCCTCCTTATTGGCTCCATATCGCGGCCGCCCGGTGCTTCTCGATCTATGGGAGACAACCTGTGGAGCATGTCGGCTGGCGTTTAAAAATATGCACGGCAAAAAAATAGAGCTGTCGAACCGTGTCTATTTCGTAAACATCGCCAGCGAACATTCCGATCTCGCTACGTGGGAACGACTCGTGCCATCCTATGTGGGTGATCATTATAGATTGACAATTCCGCAATTGGAGGCTTTGCATGGCCAATTGCCCTGTCCGACCGAAGGCGTTCCCGTATGGGTGGTTATAGATGCGGAGGGGAGAATACATCATGCGTTTACAGGTGCCCGTGATACTGACGAGATGATGAAGGAACTCGAGCCGGTGCTATAAAATCAGATTATAGAAAAAAGATCCATTATGAAATTTTCCAAACTGATAGTGGGCATTGTCCTGGCATTCGGAGCTGTTGCATCGATGGCCTCGACTAAAGAGTTGGCATCCAATACATCCGGAAATGACAGCCCTGACTCTACAAAGGGTAAATTTGCAGTCAGACTCAAAGAATCTTCCGACAATCTGGAGATTGCAGGAATACTCAAGCTCTTGGATGCGTCTCAGGTTACGGTTACTATTTATGCTGATTCCACGGATGCAAAGTTTTATGAAATCTGGATGGTAGAGCGCAAAGCGGAGGGCATGAGCCGGAAAAAGATAGGCTATACCATTATTGAGCCGGATTCAACCAAAATCACATTCACGTCATTGGCTAAGGATTCTCTTGAAGCTTCTACATCGATCATGCGCCTTACGGGAGGGGGTGCTCCGCGGGTGAATGTCAATAATTACGGCACCAATCTTATGTTGTTCGGATGTGACTATGATTGGAAGTTTAGTGAGAATGATACGATTCCTTTAGTTGGATATGCCGCCGGCATTCCCCGGAAATTTGATTTAGGAGGAGGCCGGATTGTGGAGGCATATGATATTTGCGGACTGCGATTCTCGAAAGTAGCTCCATACAATTGGAAAGAAGAATTCAACATCCCGGATTATCTTTATTTTGAAGCAGTCCCCGTGAAAGAAATGAACCCCGATTATTAATAAAATGAAGTATGTTTATAAACAAATCTGAAGGCAGGATGACTATGACTAATAAAACAGAAAGATGCTGGATGTTGAATACACCCTGCGGATCTTGGATTTACCTATATATTTTGATGGGCATAACTGCGATGTGCGGCAATTCGGCTTTTGCAACAGACGGCTTATCGGATTGGCAAGGGATTGCCAACAAGAACTACGTCTTTAGGATCATGCATGACAGTGATAACCTTTATGTGTCGTCATTGGGTGCCGGGGTAACTTTAATAGAAAAGTCTACAGGCAAGCAACAGACATTCAACAGGGCCAACGAAAAGAGTTTTGACAACTCTATTCTTGACATGATAATGTATGATGGGGACCTATGGGCAGCCGGACGATATTACGGATTAGGAAAACTATCCGACTCAGGCAATACGAAGTTTGACATGGTCAAGGCCGGCTGTTTGTCTACTCAATGGATGCAAGGATTACTGATTGATAATCCTGACGACATTCTTGTCGGTGGACTTCTGGCATTTTATCAGTTTGACGGTAATAAGTGTACATACTCATATTTTCTCAATCCACTGAGTCCAATGGGGATGGTGACAGATATCAAGAAAAATAAGAAGGGAGAAGTCTTTGTTTCCTGTTATGATTGGTGGGTTGCAGCTAATTCTTTATTCCAATTTGTAGGTGGGGAGTTAGTGCCTATTGAAAATCCTTGCTACCGTATCAACCGTATGGCGGTAGATGGGGATGCTCTTTGGCTCGCTTCTGACGGAAACGGACTTGTCAAATATGAAAATGGAGATTTCACCCAATACGACATCAATAATTCCGATATTCCAGACAATATAATATCAGATGTTTGTCTGGATTCTAAAGGAGGGATATGGATGACCTCATTTCACCATATAACTGTGCTTAAAGATGGAGAATTCATTTCGTATACTCTTCCTGAAGAATGGACAGAGGAGGATGACTGTTTTCTATCAATCGATGTGGATGAAAATATCGTATATGCCGGGACTAAGAAACATGGACTTGTAAAGTTGGTTGACGATAGTATTTCTATCGTTACGCTCATTGACAATCCTGATTTCTGTAATTCCTCGTTAGGGGATATTCGCGGAAGCAGTAGTATGGATAAGGATGGCAACTTCCTTATGGCAAGCGCAGAAGGACTGAACGTGTATGACCCTATCAATAGAGATTCAAGAGTTATCCCTTACAGTGACCTGCGTGAAGTATGTGTGTCTCCCATAAATGGGGATGTATGGATTCTTAGAACCCCAATTGATGGATATGCTTGCGTTGAAAGGATAGGAGATGAGCCATTGTCATTCACATCTGAGTCATTGCCATTTTACATTGACGTAGATTTTTTCAATAAAATGTCGTTTGATAGAGCAGGCAATCTATGGGTGGCAGTTTCAGATGGTCTCATGTGCTATGACGGGGAAACCTGGAAATCATTCTCTGAAAAAGATGCAGGGTTCCCTATCGGCAATATAAAGTGCATGGCATCCGACAGCAAGAATCGATTATGGTGTGGAGCATTCGGAAAAAATCGTATTGGGAACGGACTGATAATGTATGACGGTACAAACTGGTATAACTACAAAACCAAAAATTCCGGCATACCTTCCGACTTTGTCGGTTCAATAAATATCGATCATGATGATGTAGTCTGGCTGAATTGCCGAGACGAACTAAATCCAGAGACTGATGAAAAAGGATTTGGACTGACTTCTTATGATGGACATAAATGGACAACCTACAATATGTCTAATTCCAGTATATGCAGCAATAATATATACTCAATAGCCGTTGATACCGACAACAGAAAGTGGCTTGCAACTACAGGAGATAAGGGGGTGATGTCATTCGACGGAAAGGATTGGACCCTTTACAGCGTTGACAATTCAGGACTTGGTATAAATACGGCTATCAACATAACCACAGATCCGAAGCATGATTTAATATGGTTCGTACAATACTCAAACAATGGGGTCTCCTATGCAAAATTAAATACGAGTAAAGGAGGCATTAATCCGATAACAGACGCTTCCGAGGAAAGCACGCTCGGATTTCCGCTGACAGTGTATGATATGCAGGGCAGTAAAGAATATAGTACCCAAAAATATGAAGGGGAGCGGATTCCGGTTGGTGCGGGAATTTATATTGTCGTTACACCGATGAGCTCACGCAAAATAATAATCAGGTGAGGCCAATTGTCCGGTGTGGTAGGTGGTATATAAGGAGATGGTATAAATATGCTATTATGGATGAATATTAATAGAGATGGTTCATATGTCAGAAAATTTTTGTAAATTTGAAAAACAAATTTGCAATAATCTTATAATCTAAAGCTAATATGGAAGAGTTGGCCAACATACCTGAAATGCAACCTCAGCTTGAAGATTTGAAGCATCACGGGCCCGACGGGAAGAATTATTGGAACAGTCGTGAGTTATGCGGCGCGCTGGGTTACTCCGCTTATTGGAAATTCAGCCGGGTAATTGATAAAGCCATCGCCATAGCCACTAAAAAAGGGATGAAAATTGATGACCATTTCAACCAAGCGGTTGATATGGTAAGGGTAGGAAGCGGCGCATACAGAAAGGTAGAAACACTCCACTTATCGAGGATGGCGTGCCTGATCATAGCCCAGAACGCCGATGGAAAAAAGCCCTCCGTACAAACCGCCCGGCAATATTTCAACGACTCGGCAGATACATTGGAACTGATAGAAAACACACAGACATCCAACATCTTACTATATAAATCTCCGCAAGGCGACACTCGCATAGAAGTTATTTTCAACAGCGAAACATTCTGGATGTCGCAGAAAAGAATGGCAACACTTTTCGGAGTAGATGTGCGCACAATCAACTATCATCTTAACCAGATTTATGAGTCGGGAGAACTCTCCAAAACCCCAACTATCCGAAAAATTGGGATAGTTCAAACCGAAGGAGACCGCGATGTGGACCGCACACCACTATTCTATAACCTTGATGCAATAATAGCTGTAGGGTATAGGGTAAACAGCTATCAGGCCACACAATTCCGTATATGGGCCACCTCCGTGCTGAAAGAATGGAAAGATCGACTCGAAGCATTTCTTGCCACGATGGATTATAATGGGACAACAATAAGCGGCTCCGTGTTCCATGATAAGGCTATAGAAAAGGCGCACAAGGAGTATGATAAATACAAAGTGATTCAGGATGGGACGATGGTATCGGATTTTGATTATTATTTATCAGGTTATTATGGGAGTGATGATGAACTTCTTTCATTCAACATTACTTATACTCCGTAAAAGCCCTATAATGCGGATGAGGAAAGCAATTAGAATCATATTTCTTGTACTCTCAGCATTCACGTTGCATGTACAAGCCCAAACTCCGGATATACAGATGCTGGAGGGTGAGATACGAGCCGGACTTACCACTCCATTAGGAGGGTATCATTCCGGAAAAGGGGAAATCAGTGGGGCAATCGGGCTTGAAGGGAGATATAATTTCAGCGATATGCCCTGGGATTGCGGAATCATGCTTGAATTAACCACTGCCCGCAGAAGTTTCGGGCATCTATATGGCGACGGCTACGATCGCTGGCAAACAAACCGCACGTTGGCATTAGCGGCTACGGGAGACTACAACTTCAGACAGGGAACCAAAATTAATCCGTTTGCCGGAATTGCATTAGGTGTGGCTTCCAATGATGTAGTCGGCGATAAGTATTATCCGAGCAAGGGAACTTCTTTGCTTTTCGCACCGCGTCTCGGTGTCGAGTTTTTATACCATATCCGCCTGATGGCTCAGCTCAACATATGCAGGAAAGGGTATAATAATTTTAGTCTGACTCTTGGATTCGTTCTTGGAGGCCGACCGAAAAGATGATGTCAGGCTAAATGATAGGCATCGAGATTGGAAATCTCCGTTACAAAAACATGAAGATTAAAATGGGCGATGTCCGCCTCCTCCGGGGGGAGGCCCCATGGGGGCACCTCCGCCGGGAGCTGATCCATTGCCCGGCCTCATGCCCGGAGGGGGAGCCGGCATATCACCGAAATCCGGGTTTTCCGCCTGCTTCTTATTCTTCATCGTGTTGAATGTGTAGCTAACACCGAACATTACGTAGCGCGTAAGATCATTATAACTGCTGTCGGTGATCATATTTGCGTTTACGGATCGGCTGATATTTTTGTTCATTCCGAGAATGTCGTATGCTCTGACTGATAGAGTCAGACTTTTGTCGCGCAGCAGACTATATGAAATCTTAGCATTCCATAGCCATGATTCTGTGTTGAATCCTTGAGTGAAACCTGTCGATTTATCGAAAGTAATGTCGGTGGATGCCTCAAGTCCAAATGGAAGAGTGAGAGTGGCATCCGCAGTGAAACCATATTTGTGAGTGAGCTGGTCTTTTTGAGAGGGGAGCGAACTCGTGGCGAGATTTATAGAATAATTCGGATTCACGGCAATCTGGAAAACATCGCATGAATAAGTTATTCCAAATTTTGGATTAGCTTGCAAATTGTTCGATCGGTTAAAATCACCATTAATATATCCTGCCTCGGATGCGAAATTGATGAACAGTTGTCCTGAATAACGCCAGTGGCGGTTATTAAACGGCTGGTTAATCATAAACATTCCATTGGCATTGACATTGCCGTTGGCATTTGCATAGGTAGTGGTGCGCACTCCAGTCGACGGATTGGATATGGTGCGTTGCACCACAACATTTGAAGCGTAACTCCCTCTGAATGCGAGGAACATGGCTTGCTGCGTCTCTGTATTATAATTATTAAAATGCAGTCCAATCGATTGAGTGAATGTCGGCTTAAGATCAGGATTACCTATCGTTATATTCATAGGATTCGACACATCTGCCACAGGTTGAAGTTGGGAGATGGAGGGAGAAGAGGTGTTGGCTCTATAATTGGCCCGCAATGACTTTGTCTTGGAAAATTTATACCTGAATCTTACGAACGGAGCAATATTCCATACCCAGCGCGTATCGATATTTCGGGCAGAGTTCATAAGGTCGGTTGAAGCAGAGCTCGAGGGAGAAAATACCAATCCGGCCTCAAGATTGTACATTCGTGTAACGCGCTTATAGCCCACGCGAAGCTCTTGCGAAGAAAAGCGGTTGCGGAATCGGTTGGTAAGGCTATCATTAAGTACAGCGCCGTCCGGGACATCCGTGAAATCTGAGATCTTCAACTCGGCAATATTATCCGGCATGGGAATATCGTAAGAATTTTTATCGGCGTTATTCCATCGATATTGCAATCTATATGCGAATTGCAGGAAATTGCCGTTCGCGGCATCGCCAATTGGCTCCGTCCATGTGAAGCGTGCCGATACATTATTGTTCCATTGTTTATTGGTTATGTATCTGTAGAGTGATTCAGTATCGTCTTGCTTCATAAAATAGATAATATCATTCAGGGAGGTGGTATGCTGACGATTATTTGAGAAATCATACTGACCTTGTACGCTGAAAGAACGCCCCTTCCTCTGCTTGAAATTATGATTATAAATCAATTCTCCATGAAGATTGTAATTAAGCCCGTTGTTGAAACGCTGCGTAAGATTCTGATTCACGGGCGACCGATTGAGATCTCCGGCTCGAAGCATCGAAGTATCATTTAGCTCCGAATTGCGATAGTTAAAAGTGAACCGCGGACGGAAATCAATAGTATTGTAGTCGTCAATCTTCCATTCCATTCTGAAATCACCCCTCACGTTATGGCCTCGATCGCGGACATTACTGAATTGCGACATATAACTTGCCGAGTCCGGGAAAAGATATTGCGTATCGGTGCGGGATATGGCATTACGATCGGAATGAGTATAGAATACATGGCCACCTACCCGGAATTTTTCAGTCCTTCCGAGGCTGAAATTAAGACCGATCCTCTGCGAAGTGTTTATTCCCCCATTCGGGCCGAAATTCATGAAACTTCCTCTACCCATGTCGGAAAATCCGAGGTCGTTGGTGTTATTCCCTCCGGCTATTATGGAGACTTGATTAGAATTGCTGAAAGTCTGGGCATTGAGTGATGCCTCGTAACGATTGTCGGTTCCATATCCGGCCGAGACAGTGCCGAACCATCCATTATACATTGATTTTTTTACCGTAAGGTTGATTACGGTTTCCTCTTCGCCGTCATCCACGCCCGTAAGGCGGGCGAGATCGCTTTTGCGATCCACTACCTGCACTTTGTCAACAAGTTCCGAGGGGAGATTCTTTGTCGCCATCTTAGTATCATCACCGAAATATTCCTTGCCGTCCACCAGAATCTTCGAGACTGTCTTACCTCCTGACTTGATATTTCCATCAGCGTCAATCTCGACGCCCGGTAACTTCTTAAGCAGATCCCCTACATTTGCATTTGTCTGTACCTTGAATGAGCCGGCATTAAATTCAAGCGTATCTTGTTTTGCAACTACAGCAGCCTTGACGGCGGTGACAACAGTCTCCTTCAACGTAGTGGCCTCCTCAGTAAGAGTCACAGCGCCTAAACTTATATTGGCCGAGGAATCTGATACTTCTACATTTTTTATCACCGGATCCATACCGACCATTGATAATATCACGCTATAGTTTCCTGGAGCCACTTTATCAATTGCGTATCGTCCGGCCTCATCGGTAATAGTGAATCCTTTCTGAATGGTATCTCCGCTCATCATAAGCCTTACTGTCACACCGGGTAATGCAATTCCTGCGGAGTCCTTGACATCGCCTGCTATCACGGCTGCGATAACCGATAGGCCGGAGCACAAAGAAACGAGGGTCATTAATAATTTCTTCATTCGATGATGGATGGAATATGAGATGTTGGATAATTTGATATTATTTTGATGGAATCTAACGTGGCTGAAATTTCGGTTACCATAAGGGAACTTTCGAGCCACAATTACTTGGACAGCGGAAGTATGAAAAGGCTTAATTCATACCGGAAAGATTTACTAAATCAACGGTGTTATAGGGATATTGATATTTCGAGAAAAAAATGAAGTAGTGATTCCGGATCTTTGAAAAGGGCATATTAAAAAGGGGTTGTCCGGAAATGGGAAACCTGCTTCAGATAACTCATGTGGATATTTCA
>DAAI01000001.1:4517-14661 GCA_001701105.1 Bacteroidales bacterium GP1 | reverse complement strand
CAAACTGACGATACAAGCATCTAATTTCAAATTACATCGCAAGATGTGTTTTTGTCTGACATTCGTTATGCTTTATGCTGTCTAAAACACACTTACAAGTGGGAAACCCCTCGACCCGATTTATTACGAATGGATGCGCACTTTATTAAGAGCTTGTTCGTTATAGTTATATATAACTACAATGTTGATTATGACTGACATTTCTAAATTCATACCTGACCTCAGCTCTGCCTGCACTTTGTATACAGGAGTTCTCTCTGGGAAGAGCATAACCTGTGAAGAATCCCTATATCTGGTTGCTTTCAATAATTCTTTCCCTGCTGTTCAAGATGTCGAAGGCGGAATTATGGATTTGGTTCTCAATGCGCCAACGGAACGAATGAGACTTATACTCAAAAGTCTTAGTGTGGATTTAGACAGGATAGTAACGCTGTATAATGATAACAGCCGGTACTATGACCATATTGATTTAAGATTGCTCTGGCATAATCCGTTGTCGTTTGTTGAAAAAGACATTGAGACCCAACAAAAGAAAACCCAGGAAGCAAGCGGTGAACTTAAAGAAGCCTCCAATTCTTACGAAATGACCCCATTCAATGGCATGTCGAAAGAAGAAGCTGCTATATTGGAACGAAGAGTAGACAAGCTAACCACTGAATATCAAAATGAAAAAGCGAAGCTTCAAAACTTTTACGCTAAGCGAAAAAAACTTGAAGAAGAAATGTGGAGTGTGCCGACTGATATTTTCAAGCTTATATATCTGAAATGTAGTTATCTCCTCCCTGTAGTAGAGAAATATTATAATAAGCCCTTAGAAAAAGAAGATGAACAGTCCGAACGGACTGATTTGTTTTTATCCATGTCTCTTTTAGCGTCCGTCCATGAGCTTTGCAATGGACGGCAGTTTATTGAGATGTCCCCGATAGATTTTTTCCATACCCTTAATTTACACCAAACATCCAAGCCTTTGGAGGTTTGCAAGAATGAGAAGATAAGGGTTTGCTATCTCATCAGTCAGCTAAGTGAAAAGCTTGAGAAAGAAAAACGAAGTGAATGGATCGGAGCTATGCTCCGGATTACAGGTATAAAACCTGACTACTACCGCTCAAAATATCGTGAGCCCATAATTGACCTACCAAGCAAAAAGAACAAGGAGTTTGCAGAAGCATTAAACGACATCCTCGGCTAACGCTTTACTTTATAACCGTACCCTATATATACGGCTCTAAACCAAAGTGGATTTAGAGCCGATTACTTGTCGTTGGAAAGGAACAAAAGGGAAGAAAAATTTTTTATTCCCTATTTTTCTCCCTATAAGTCCATAATAAAACACCCAATCTCACTCCCTAAATTGGGTGTAAAATTGGGTGTTATTTACTTAATTGCTTGATAATCAAGCTTTATTGCGGAGAGAGAGGGATTCGAACCCCCGGAGGTGTGACCCTCAACGGTTTTCAAGACCGCCGCAATCGACCACTCTGCCATCTCTCCATTTTTGTGATATGATCTCCGATCTGATGTCAGCCGAAGTATCTGTCACATTTTTTTGCGACCGCAAAGTTAATAATTATTTTTTAAATCTCAAAATCAAATTTCATTCTTGCGTCTTCTTGCGTCTTGCGTCCTAAGCGGACGTCGGTGCCCGAGGACAGATAGATTCGGGCATACACTTCGGCAAAATGCTTTGTAATGCCATACATTGACGTTGTGTTAATAGGATTGGCCGTGGAGGATGAAGCAAAGACCAACTTCGGATTGTTGGGATGTTTGGCGCAGGCTTCTACAACCGCCATGAACGAGTCGATGTTGTCCTTGCGGATCTGAATAACGTCAGAGTTGAAAACAGAAGTCTGGGCAGCCAGATGAAATACTGCGTCGAGGTCTTCGGGCATATATTTGGCGATGTCGGCCACCTCTCGGCCACTCTTGCGGTCTATGCCTATGACCTCAATTCCGCGCTTTTGTAGGGCAAGCGAGAGCGCACGGCCGATAAATCCCTCACTGCCGGTGATTATTACTTTCATGGATTTGTTCAGTTCATTAAAAATGAGTAATTTTGTAGTTAACATTCAGTCGGTACATTACTGAGGACGGTATCCGTACTATGGCCGCTCGCTTGTGAGGAAAACTGAATGGAAGAGGACTACCGAGTGCGGGCGGCCCTCTTTTTTAATTATTATGCTTGTGGACATGTACGTTCCCGGTGGAGCCGATTACGATTATTTTTTGAAAGCGATGTTTATTGCTCGCATAACTCTCGTATTGTCGAATCCCGGCCTCAACTTCACTGCGATTGTAAGTGCGATGCTTGTCATAAATCACGGCTACATCAGCACCCTTTTTCTTGGCGTGCTCAAGGGCTTTGTTGATTCCCTTTGAACCGCTGGCGGTAGGAGTTCTCTGCTCAAATGATACAGTGAATAGTTTACCGTCTTTCACAACTTCAGAACCAGCCTCGTCTGTCAGAGTAACCTTGTACCCTTTGTCGGCCAAATGATGAGCTGCTTCAATTTCTTCAGGCTTGTGTTTTGCTGAACTCTTCTCAATAGCAACCCATCCCGTGCCGTTCTCTGACATCTCTACGGATGAATACTTTCCACTCGCCCGCATTTCCGCCACCTCTGCCAATCGGTTATTATACGCGGTGCTTCCGACAGGCACATTTCGGACACCCCCGGAAGATTTAGCCATTGGAAGCCTCCTCCCTCCGGCTGTTGCGTTGGTCAACTTGGTAAGGGTCTATGTAGATGAGTCCCGTTTATCTGCAATGCGATTGACACTCTTTTATTCACTCCTTTACCTCCTCTCTCTTGCGTATACGCTGGCTGATTCCGTCGAGTGCATAGAACACATCGGAATAGAAGCCAACAACTGCTTTTCGGTTGAACAATGCACGTCCTATCGCAAATGGGATATACAGGACGTAAAGGATTACGACAACAACAGCACTGACTATTGTGGATGTCAGCGCCGTTAGTGCATTTAACAGAAAATTGCCGATATTGGCAAGTTTGCTCTCGGATTGTTTCTCTTCCATTTTAGTAAGGATTTATATATTTTCTACTGGATGTTGGTGATTGGGACATTCAGAGGAATAAGGGCAATGACCTGATGCCGCTTGTAGATACTCTCAGTGCCATTGCTCCCGGTCGATTACTCCGTCATTCATTAGGAAGGTTATCAGCCGCATACAGTTGAAACCTCGCTCTTACTTAGGCTTGCCATTTATGCTGACAAGGCCGTTTTCTTCCGGGATTTTCATTCTTATTCTGTTAAGGTATCATATGATTTGGGTAAAGAAAGCCCGACTGACTTTGTGGGTCAATCGGGCCGGATGGAACACGCAGCTCTTAAACGTGTCCGGGTGTAGTTGTAGTTAAAACAAAATAAGAGCTATATGCTGTCAGCGGTCTCGTTGAGTTTCTTTGCTATGTCCCTCAACGCTTCACGCAGTGTTTCTTTTGGCGATTCGGTGAACTCTGATGGGTTGCCGTTGCCGTCATACCCGTTGAGCCGTTGATATATCCAGCCTCTTGAAAAGCCGAAATAATCTTTTGATATGTTCCCCCACTTCAAATAAAGAAGGATGTCTTTTAACTTGTTGAGATTGTCTGCCATGACTTTTATTTTTAATCACCGTCCCACTCATGCTTAAAGGGTTACGGAACATGCCGGTCGTATCTATTGAAGTAGAGTTTGCAATCCGAAAGGTAGATTTGGTTATGACAATTTTCGTTTACCTGATATTTTCCGTATTGCGGAAGGTTTAGTTATTGAAATAATCGCCTCGGATTATAAGGTCGGAAAGGCGATAGGCTCTGCCGAGGGAATCAAGTAGTGATTGCGTAGGCGCGCCGTAGATTTTACCATAAGAATCAATCGTGCCATCTACAGCCGGATTTAAAGCCGATGGAGCGAGACCGGAATAGATCAGCGAGCCGCCCGAAGATTTTGATTCCAATTCATCAGAACCCGTAGCTTGCCGGATGTTGACGGCGATTCCTCGGATGCCCAGTAAATCGAGAGTGGCAGGAAAAAGATTTACTTGCCCTATAGTACGCGATACTCGTTCGGTGCGCCCGGTATGAAGTGCAATGAAAGCTCCTCGCTTTCCGCCGCCGCTTTTACTATCAATATCCTGGCTATGGTCGGAGGCAATAAATATCAGGGTATTGACCGGGACGGTTTGTAGGAATTCACCGATGTATCGGTCGGTATGATTACATGTATTGGCATAATCCCGTTCCTGGGCGCTCAGCTCCTCAGCGTCAGCAATTTCTTCCGGCATCTCCCACGCTTCTTCCTTAAAAGGGATGTGCATCGAGATTGTCATCAGCGTCATCAAGAAAGGTTGCTCAATTCGCGGCATCATGTCGGCGGCCTGCCGGAACATGGCACCGTCGCGTCCGAGCTCACCCACATCATAATCAGGGCGATCCTTTATCACCAGAGGCTTCCCCAATCCGAAATTACTAAGCGTGTTACCCTCATTCCAGCATACACCATCGTCGGCCAAAAGGAGATATTTATTATGACGAGGCATTGCATCAGCCAGCGACGGAAATCGGTTGCACCCTCCATAAGTAATCGCATAAGCTATCTTATCGGGAGGAAGAAGGCCTGTAAGCAGGAGCAGATGCCCGTCGGACGAGCAGGAGGCTTTTGTCTGACTCACCACATTGTCGAAATATACCGTTCCTGAGGAATGTACCAGCGAATCCAGTACCGGCATAACCTTCTTACCTCCTATCTCTCTGGTGATCATGTCTGAATTAAGCGATTCGACTATGATATACACTACATTTAGAGAATCGGCCACTGTCGCCCCCGGCTCCATATTCCGCGCATAAGAATCCAAAAAACTCTTAATTTCCTCTCTTTGAGCCTTATTAAGTTCTACCGATGAAGTCATTACCCTTATCATGTCGGCACAAAACCGGATTCCGTAGCCGGCGAGCCCATTGTAACTATAGAATTGAATCTGGGAAGAATACTCTCCGGTCAATTGATCAGCAATCGCCGTTGTAAGATCCCTGCGTGAAATTTCCTGCCGCCAACTATAAGATGTCTTAAAATATGATAGCTGACCCATTATTCCTACGGCCATGGATATACCTATGCCTGTTAACTTACCGCGCTTCGCGAATCGGGGTGATTTAGCGGGTCGAATAAGGAAATAGAGGGCTGTTGCTCCAGTCGGAAGGATGAAAAAGAATATGTCTGCCCAATGCAACAATGCAAAACCGGAGGCCAGGAGACCTGCGTTGATGTTCGCTCCCATCGTCACTGCGGCCGGCGGCACAAGGTCGCCCCAGAATCGGTAATAGGTAAGATTCACCACGCAGCATATTGCCACCATCCATACAGGCAGTAATCCGGCCCAGCGCCATTTAGGGTTCAGAAGCCAATAAGGCAATAGAATTAGCGCCACATCTCCCGCGGCTTTGAAAATTGTGCCTAAAAAGTTGGAATATTTTACGTCCGCCCCTTCTTTCATCAGCACCCATTCAATCAGCATTATCAATGCCATTGCCAAATACCAGACATATGCCCTGCCATGATCGCCTTTGAAGGCCGCTATTATATTTTTCTTGTCTTTCCTTCCCACCCTCTTTGATTCAATATTTAGATTGAAAATGCGCAGATGCAAAATTACAAAATAGATTCCACCTAAAGGCAAAACAAGAGGATAATTTAATTCTCACGACTATAATTTTAAATATATATAAAATATTTTTCCGAATTATTTGTTTTTCATATATGCATATAGTAATTTTGCATCAAAAATTGCTTTATATATAAAATGAAATTAATCAATTTAGCCCCGCGCAAGATTTATACCATACAATACGACGATGAAGATATGGATGAATACAATAACATATTTGACCGTCTCACAAATTATTTATCAAACCTAAAATTTTTTGAAGTCAATTATTACGAAATAAGCCCTTATATGCAGCGGCAGGTGGGAATTCCTCCTGAAGAGACTGATGCATGGGCTAAAAGAGCGACAGATGAAGCTATAGATCTTGATTTATACTTTGAAAATCTTATAAATTCCGCAGCTTCTGGCGACAAGGTAAATATATGGGAGGAGTTTGAATGGTATGAGAATGAGCGTCTAAAAGAATATCCCGGATACAAATGCTACGGCACCAAACGCCCTTCCCTTACCCGCATATACGCAATGAACGTCCATGGAGCGATGCTTATAGTGTATGGCGGGATCAAGATCAACAATCCCATCTCCAAGTGTCCGGTATTGGCGGAGGAATTAAATAAAGTAATGGAGTCAGTGCATTCATGGCTCAAAAAAAAAGAAATCCTTACTATTGACGACCTGGATAAGGCATCTTGTTAAGGATACTATAATGGTACATAAGATGAATGAAGTGATCAAAAGAATGGAGCGGTTGGCAGCACCGATGCCGGAAAGCGGACGCCGCAGGATGAAGGAGCGTTCGGAAAACCGAGCCATGTACCGCGCCTCAGTAGCCATCGCCGCAAAAATCAGCCGAGAGCTGAGGCTTCGGGGAATGAAGCGGTGTGACTTGGCCGAAAAATTGGGAAAGACTCAGGCCGTAGTATCGCGCTATCTAAGTGGCAAAGCCAATTTCGAGCTAAAGACCCTCGTTGAGATTGAAGCCGTGTTGGGCATCAATCTCATCGATCGGGAGCATGACCGCGAAAGAGAGAAAACTAACGTAGTAATAATCAACATCAATAAAAACGAACAGGAATACTCCGAATTTCAGGAGGAGATAAATTTACAGAAATATGCCTGAAAAATTCCAATTCAGAATAGCGCGCGGCGAGCAGAGCCAATTCGCCATTTTCCCAGAGAACTTCAATCCTAAAGAAAGAGACATGGCCTTTCTTCAGGATGTGCGCCTACGCTTCGATGCATCTACCCGGAGAGTGGAAGTAGCTACAGAAGCAAAACTGGAATACCCCCATATCACTGATAGAGATAAAGTGCTGGTAAAGGTAGGATGCAACATGGTCTTTGAGCTGCATCCTGACACCCTCGCCGGGCTTCCCAAATCAGAAAGTGGCAAGACGATTCTTCCTAAAAGTATAGCTCAATATTTCGCCTCCCTTTCCTATAGTTCTCTAAGAGGGATTCTAATGGCTCATGCAGATGAATGCACGTTTAAAATTCCCGTGCTTCCCCCATTCAACTATAATAAAATAATCGTTGAAGACATCCCTTCAGTAGAGGATAAATTTTAGCACTCCCCCGAATTATAAATTCATGCCAACCTTCGGCACGACGCCGCAGGGTGCGGATGTCTCAATTTTTTTCGATAAGGGAGTGTGATTTACGGAAATAATTATTAAATTTGCCGTCACTATCCGGGATAAACTGGAATAGGGACGGCATATCTTTTCGTACTGTCCTCCCAACTCTCCGATTTTCAGGCATCTATCCCGTAAAACAACAATATTGACTGAATCATGAAGCATGATCATATTATAGCGGGCATATTATTGTGCATCATCTGCACCACGGCTTCGGCCACAATCCCCGAGGGTTACTATTCCTCCCTCGTCGGGAAAAACGAGGGGGCGCTGCGTGATGCAATAGAAGCCTTAGCCAAAGACCACTCGCAAGTAAGCTACGGTTCTGACACTTGGACCGCTTTCATAGTTACCGATGTTATCGAAGTGCGTGGGCGTAAGGCATGGCGCGACATGTATAGCAACAATCTGGTTTTCCTTCCCGGACATGATGCTGAAAATATCGAGCACACCGTGGCCAATTCATGGTGGGGCAAGACCAAAAACGCAGCCTATTGCGACCTATTCCATCTCAATCCTTCCGATCAGATGGCCAATGGCAAGAAATCTAACTATCCTCCGGGACTCGTGGCCGAACCCACACTGCTCGACAATGGCCTTACTCTCGTGGGTACTCCGTGTGCGGGATACGGCGGGGGCGCCCCCAACGTGTTCGAGCCGGCCGATGAGTATAAAGGTGATTTCGCACGAGCTTTTTTCTACATCTTCACAGCGTACCCTGAAATAGGATGGCTCGATGATTATGCCTATATGTTTGAATTGAATGGAGGCAAGGCAGAGTTAAAACAATGGGCCTATGAAATGCTGCTCAAATGGGATGAGTGCGACCCGGTCGATAGCCGTGAGAAAGCACGTAACGAAGCGATTTACCAACTTCAGGGCAACCGCAACCCTTTTATCGACCTTGAATACGTAGCGTCGCTTTGTTTCGAGGAGGGGATTGACATGGTGCTCAATATAAATGAACGGAAAGTGATCGACCGGCCTGCGGCGCCGGAATTCAATACTGCCCGGATGGTGAATCATAACTGTTACGCCGGAAGATACTGGGATTCAACACTGTTTCCGGTGTCGGGAGATGGCCAGCTCTGGATTAGCTACGATGATGCCCCATTCGACATTTACGATGGTGCGATAGAGATTCCGCAAGCATCGGCCGACGGACAGACTCATAAAATTGCCGCGTACGTGGAGAATCCCGAAATTACTCATATGGGCGAAGCCTTGCGCAGTTCTACATCCTATCTCGAGGTAAGGGCAAGCAATCCCACCGTAACCGACTGGTCGATAGCTCGGTGGGCCAGCGTGACAAACACGGCGGATGTAGATACCGACAATTATTATATCCTCCTTTCCGCCAATACGCTTCACGCAATGGGAGTGAACGGAGGCCTATCCACTAAATTCATGCCCAGTGCGGGATTTGTGGAATTTTCTCCGGATTCAATTCATGTCACGGAACTCCCTGCCGATGCAGCAATCGTAAAATTCGGGCGTAGCGGCAGCGATTCCCATCCGAGAACTCTCGGAGTATATGATGTGAAAGGCAACTTCAAAGGATATTGGAACGCCACAGCCAAAAACAGCATGAAGCTCGACGTTAACCAAGCCACTCCGGCCACTCTTGATGTCGACCCTACCGGCAACATAGCCTTTACCTTCTCGCAGTTCGGCCGACTCCAGTTCAACAAGGCTCAGCCCCGCTTCCTCAATTATGAAAGCAATCAGGGCGCGGTGAAATTATATAAATTCCTTGATTTCAATGCGGGCAGCGGTATAAACGCAGCCAAAGACTCATGGCAAACCCCCGTGGTTGTTGACGGCCGCGACATCTTAGTGCCCGACGGCGGAGCAGTCTACGACCTCGGCGGCCGGCGGATATCGGGCCAGGGCGTGGGTCCCGGAATCTACATAGTCACTGCTCCCGGCCTCTCCGCGACAAAAGTGATTATCCGCTGATTCTTTATTCAGAAACACACACTAAACCTTTTATATAATACCAAAACACTATCCGTATGCTACAAGAAACGAATGTAAAAACCATCGATAAGGTGGTGATACGTTTCGCCGGAGACTCCGGCGACGGCATGCAGTTGGCCGGGAATATCTTCTCGAATATCTCGGCCGAGGAAGGAAATGAAATTTCCACATTCCCCGACTATCCGGCGGAGATCCGAGCCCCGCAAGGCTCGCTCAGCGGTGTATCGGGCTATCAGGTAAGCGTAGGCCGCGGCGTCTACACTCCCGGTGACGAGGCCGATGTCCTCGTGGCAATGAATCCGGCTGCCCTCAAGACGAATCTGCGCTATCTGAAAAAAGATGGCGTGATCGTATGCGATGGGGATTCTTTTACCGCGGCCAATCTGAAGAAAGCCGAGTATACCACATCCGATCCTATCACCGAGCTTGGTATCGACCCGCGGCGCGTGATGCTCGTCCCGATGACCACTCTGCTCAAAAGCGCGCTCGCTGATTCCGGACTCGATCAGAAGGCCATGATGAAGAGCCGCAATATGCTGGCGCTCGGAATTGTGTGCTGGCTGTTCGACCGCCCCATCGAAGCCGTTCTCCGCAAACTCAAAGCTAAATTTGCAAAGAAGCCGGCCATCTACGAGGCTAACGCAAAAGTGATCCAAGCCGGCTGGGACTATGGTCACAACACCCACAGCTCCCTCCCCGTCTACCGCATCGAGACCGCTTCTTCCAAGAAGGGCACATATACCGACGTAACCGGGAATACAGCCACTGCATGGGGCCTTATCCTTGCCTCCGAAAAGAGCGGACGCCCCCTCTTCCTCGGCTCATACCCCATCACTCCGGCCACCGACATCCTTCATGA
>DAAI01000001.1:0-4483 GCA_001701105.1 Bacteroidales bacterium GP1 | reverse complement strand
ATGGAAGATGAGATTGCAGGCGTTTGCTCTGCCATAGGAGCAAGCTATGCCGGCTGCCTTGCCGTGACCTCGACATCAGGCCCCGGCCTGGCTCTCAAATCAGAAGGTATCGGCCTCGCGGTAATGGCCGAACTTCCCCTCGTGGTAATCGACGTTCAGCGTGGCGGCCCCTCCACCGGACTCCCCACAAAGACCGAACAGACCGATCTTATGCAAGCCCTCTACGGCCGCAACGGCGAAGCTCCACTCTGCGTACTCGCCGCCGNNGCTCCTATGGCAGAGCAAACGCCTGATTGCTTCCATATGGCTTTTGAGGCTGCAAGGATAGCAATGGAGCATATCACCCCCGTGATACTGCTCACCGATGCATATATTGCCAACGGCTCATCGGCATGGCGCATCCCCGAAGAGGAAGATTACCCCACGATAACACCCCATCTCCTTACCCCGGAACGCCTCGAGAAAGGATGGCGTCCATACGATCGCGATCCCGAGAACATGGCCCGTTACTGGGCTATCCCCGGAATGCCCGGCGCCATGCACCGCCTCGGAGGCCTGGAGAAGGATTACAACACATCGATAATCTCCACCGACGGCGCCAACCATGAGCTGATGGTGCAGACGCGTCTTGAGAAAATCCGCCGCATTGCCCGCGAAGTGCCGCGCATGGAGCCTATGATAGCTCCCGATGCCGATACCATCCTGATCGGCTGGGGTGGCACTTACGGCCATCTCCTTGCCGCCGCCACCGAACTTAACGCAATGGGCCATAAACTCGCCTTCTGGCAGTTCCGATACATCAATCCGCTGCCAGAGAACGCACTCGAGACCCTGCGTAAGTACAAGCGCGTTATCGTAGCCGAGCTCAACACCGGCATGTTTGCCGATTATCTGCAGATGCACCTCCCGGAGAAGGAAATTCTCCGAATCAATAAGATTGAAGGCCAGCCCTTCCTCGTTAAGGAGGTTGTGGACGGCGTGCTCAAACACCTAAATGCCTGACGAAAATGGAAAAGACAGCATACAGCCCTACAGACTATAAGAATGGCCAGAATGCACGTTGGTGTCCGGGTTGCGGCGACCACGCTATCCTTACCGTGCTCCATAAAGCCATGGCCGAACTCGGAGTGCCTCCTCATGAGACAGTGGTGATTTCCGGTATCGGTTGCAGCTCACGCCTTCCGTATTATATGAACACGTACGGAATGCATACCATCCACGGTCGTGCTGCCGCAATTGCTACCGGCGTGAAGACTTCTCGCCCCGACCTGACCGTATGGCAGATTTCAGGCGATGGCGACGGTCTCGCTATCGGAGGTAACCACTTCATCCATGCCGTAAGACGCAATGTGGATATCAATATCATGATATTCAATAATAAAATCTACGGACTCACCAAAGGACAGTATTCTCCGACTTCCGATCGAGGCGCGGTGACTAAATCCAGCCCTTACGGCACTGTTGAAGACCCCTTCATCCCCGCCGAACTTTGCTTCGGAGCGCGCGGCAACTTCTTCGCCCGCAGCTATGACGTGGCCCTCGACACTACACGCGAATGCATGGTGGCGGCAGCCAGGCATAAAGGCACGGCCGTCGTGGAAGTTCTCCAGAACTGTGTGATCTTCAACAACGGCATCCACTCCTACTTCACCGACAAAGACCAGCGCGATGACCATACAATCCTGCTCCGTCACGGCGAAAAAATGCTTTTCGGCAAAAATAAAGAGAAAGGACTCGTTCAGGATGGGTTCCTCCTCAAGGCCGTTACAATAGGCCAAGACGGGTATACGATGGATGATGTTCTCGTCCACGATGCCCACTGCCAGTCGAATTTCCTCCAGCAGCAACTCGCCATGATGGATGGCCATGAGCTTCCCGTGGCTCTGGGTGTGATACGCGATTATGACGCTCCGGTATATGATCAGGAAGTCGATCGCCAGACACGCGAAGTTCAAGCCTCAAAAGGATTTTCCGGCCTTCGCGACCTCATCATGAAAACCCACGAAACCTGGGAGATCTGATTTCCCGGATTACATTGACTCAATCCCCGGCTTCCCTTCGAGCCGGGGATGAATTGTTATAATCCATATCAGGATATCTTTTAATTCTTATAATTCTTATAAGCCATTTAGGAATAATTGGGCAAA
Source organism: Bacteroidales bacterium GP1 (assembly GCA_001701105.1). Classification (GTDB taxonomy): domain Bacteria; phylum Bacteroidota; class Bacteroidia; order Bacteroidales; family Muribaculaceae; genus Lepagella. The sequence continues at coordinate 2,336 of DAAI01000001.1, read as the reverse complement.
TAATATATTCATACAATTTCCGGCGGATCGGGTATTGAGAAATGCACACAATAAAAAATTTTGTGCAAATAATGGGCAAAAAATTTTATTGTTAGGAAAATTTTAGTTTAATTTGCATTCTGAATTGGAGGGAATATGCCCCAACGCTTGTTTCCTACGCTTCGGAATGCAGCCAAACCCTGTTGATTGACATATCAATCCGACTGAGGATTAAGATGTTGCGAACAACGAACATTAACCATAAAAAATAAAAAACATGTCTGACATTGAACAGAAAGTAAAGGAGATTATCGTCGACAAACTGACTGTAGACGAGAACGAGGTTACCCCTCAGGCAGAATTCAACAAAGACCTTGGTGCCGATTCACTCGACACGGTTGAGCTCATCATGGAGTTCGAGAAAGCATTCAATCTGACCATTCCCGATGCAGACGCCGAGAACATCAAGACTGTAGGCGATGCTATCAATTACATTGAAGAGCACCAGGGTAAATAAGGGAGCCCGTTCACAACCAAACCATCCCTATAAATGGAATTAAAGAGAGTAGTGGTGACGGGCCTTGGGGCGATTAGTCCCATAGGCAAGGACGTTGCAACCACATGGGAAGCGGCGAAGAAGGGCGAGAGCGGAGCGGCAAGGATCACACATTTCGACCCCTCCAATTTCAAGACCCAGTTTGCTTGCGAAGTAAAGGATTTTAACCCGGCCGATCACTTCGACCGTCGTCAGATTAGGCAGCTCGACCTATATGCCATGTTTGCCATGACAGCGGCCGATGAAGCCATCGCAGATGCCGGAATCGACACGGAAGAAGCCAACAAAGACCGTATCGGCGTGATATTCGCCGCAGGCATCGGCGGCCTCCACACCTTCGAGGAAGAAGCCGGATACTATGCCGTGCACGGAGAAGAGCAGGGTCCGAAGTACAATCCTTTCTTCATCCCCAAGATGATTGCCGACATCGCTGCCGGGCACATATCCATAGCACATGGATTCCGAGGCCCCAATTTCGCCACGGTATCGGCGTGCGCATCCTCCAACAACGCACTGATCGACGCATTCAACTATATCCGTCTCGGCCAGGCCGACGCTATCGTGGCCGGGGGTGCTGAAGCTGCCATATATCCGGCCGGGGTGGGAGGCTTCAATTCAATGAAAGCCTTGTCCACGCGCAATGACGATCCCAAAGGAGCATCACGGCCATTCAGCGGCTCGCGCGACGGATTCGTTATCGGCGAAGGCGCCGCAGCCCTCGTGCTTGAAGAACTCGAGCATGCAAAAGCTCGCGGAGCAAAGATCTATGCAGAGATTGTGGGTGGCGGCATGAGTGCTGACGCTTACCATATCACTGCCTCGCATCCCGAAGGAGTGGGTGCGCGTCTGGTGATGGAAAATGCTCTCCGCGATGCAGGTATGCAGCCCGAAGAAATCGACTATATAAATCTGCACGGCACATCCACCCCGGTGGGCGACCGCAGCGAGGCTAAAGCGATAGTCGATGTTTTCGGCCCCCACGCCTACGAGATGAATCTGAGCTCCACAAAATCGATGACAGGTCATCTTCTCGGAGCCGCCGGCGCCCTTGAAGCCGTGTTCAGCGTGAAGACCATCGAGGACGGTATCATCCCTCCCACAATCAATCATGAGGATGGAGACGATGATCCGGAAGTGGATAGCAAATTGAATTTCACTTTCAACAAAGCCGTGAAGCGTGACGTGCGCACCGTGCTGAGCAACACATTCGGCTTCGGAGGACACAACGCCTGCATAATCCTGAAAAAATACGAAGGATAATCCCCCTTGATGACAGGAGTTAAGACTCCCGTCGCCAGGCCTCTTGCGCACGGCCTCAAGGCNNNNGTGATGGCGCGCCGTTTTATATATGGCCCGGTGTTGTAAATGTCAGGAATTTTTTGTATTTTTGCATTGAAATTCGCAAGCGCCGACGCAGTGGCCTTTCGGAAAGCCCGGTTGGATAAAATTACGCTTAAAAGATATATTCACAAGTATTTACGGATTGCATGGAACCCAACGAACAGCAGAATAAAAAATACCAGGCCGAAAATATTCAGGTGCTTGAGGGCCTTGAGGCCGTGCGCAAGAGGCCGTCGATGTATATCGGCGATACCGGCACCCGCGGCCTTCACCATCTGGTATATGAAGTAGTCGACAACTCCATTGACGAAGCACTTGCCGGCTTCGCCAATAAAATCGATGTCACCATAACGGAAGATAACTCAATCCGGGTAGTCGACAATGGCCGTGGAATCCCTGTGGATATGCACGAAAAGATGCATAAGCCTGCGCTCGAGGTGGTGCTGACAGTGCTCCATGC
>DAAI01000020.1 GCA_001701105.1 Bacteroidales bacterium GP1 | reverse complement strand
TATTTCATTTTGTTAATTAGAAAAATATGTAATGACATCAATGCAGCATAAAGGGGTTTAGATGAAAGAATATTTGCTTAGTTTATATTGACATTTTAAGGATTGCCTCCTATCTGAATATGGCTGCTTAAGTATTAATAATAAATAATTGGCGATATTTGTACGCACTTAAATAAAAACATTAAATAAAAATAATGGCGATATTTGGAAAATAAAACACTTTTCATTAACTTTGCGTTATAAACAACGGCAAGCGAGCCGTTCTCCCGATGTGCATCCGAACCGAAATGGAAAAAGATATCCCACATCAAAGCAAATTGGGAAACTCATCAAAATAAAAAGAAATGCCGAGACAAGCTTACCCGTCAATGGCGGGCCCCGCGCCGAAAGGCGTTGGCCTTCGGGTCACAAGGCGGATTACAAAGATGGGCGAGCACTCAAATCCTGTCGTTCGGAGTTTCGTCACATTCCTTTGGTGTGGACCTTACAGCCGGCAATAGCAACAAACGCTTTTGCCGGCTCATTTAATTTGACATAAACTAAAATATAAATACCCATGAAGGACGTAAAAGACACGCTGCTTGATCGCGTAAGTATCCGGCGTTATGAACGGGAGGCCATTCCGGAGGAGACCATGGCCTTTATCCGCGCCGCTATTCGCAATACACCCACTTCCTATAACGGTCAGCAATTTTCCGTAATTGAAATCGATGATCAGCCGCTGAAAGAGGAGCTTTACGCCATAACCTCTCAAAAGCAATTGAAGACCTGCAATCGTCTTCTGATTTTCTGTTCAGATTACAATAAGATTTCGCTTCTGGCCCAAAAGAAAGGGCTTACCATGCCTGCCTTTACCGACACTATGGACGGCGTAACAATAGGGATCATCGATGCTTCTCTCGCCATGATGAGCGCAGTAGTGGCAGCCGAATCGAGCGGATTAGGATGCAATTGCATTGGATATCTGCGTACGGCGGACCCTAAGAAGATTGCAGAATTGCTGCATCTGCCTAAAGGTGTATTCGTGGTCTGCGGACTTGCATTGGGGATCCCGCGTGAACATCCCGATCTAAAACCCAAGCAACCCGAAATCCTTGTGTTCCATAAAAACCGTTACCAAGAAGACCGGGATAAGATGGTGAACGAGCTGGAGGATTATGATGCAGTGGTAACGCATTATAACCAGACGCGTTCCGGGGGTACTACCGACAATGACTGGGTGGCTCACATTATCAGTTATTATGATCACGCAATGAATTACCGGATTCTCGACTATCTGCGCGAGCAGGGGTATAATATCAAGAGATAAGAAAGGACATAAATTCCAATTATCGAGTAGGAGGTAAACACCTGCGATTAGTGTTTACCTCCTACTCGATTTCACTTGTACTCTCACACCACCGTACAAGCGGTTCCGCATACGGCGGTTCCGTGCTTTACCGATTTTATTTATTCTCGACTCGGTGTCTCGCGTTGTCTTTGGTGCAATTAAGGTATCGTCACTTCTGCCTATTGTCGGTTTCCGACCTATCGTCCGGCAGGTAGCTCCTCTTCGGACATCTGACTACTAAAGACCTTTAATCAAACCATCAGTTACTGCTTGACTGCACGGTTCGGTCCTTCCCAAATCAACACGTGATTCGGTACTATGACCTCGGCTGACTTCTCACGATAAGCTTTACTCCGCAGTCTTGAGTAAATGGGTCGCCACTGCGTCCGTGAGACCTCCCCGATTAAGAGCATAATCTTTCACACTTATACCTGCTTGATTTACGCCACTCGTTCCGTATAGCTATAGGGCTTTGACTTCTTCGGCAGTCTTACCCACGAGCTAACGCCTTAGTATCAAGTTTCTATACGTCAGGACAGTGCTTTGCCGCCGACTTCCTTCAGATTCGGACTCACGACCGACACACTTGTCTTTGGCTGTACGCTTGCCGCTATTAGGCCACGTTAGGGACTTGCATCCGTTAGATTATGCCCATGTCGGGCGAAGTTGAAAAACGGAGCCAAGGCCTCGACCATGACTCCGTTTTGTCGCTTACGCATTGTTCTATTATTTTAATGGCAATGTCTGCGACAATCACCTATATTATAGACGCAAAAAACACCCTTTTAGTTTAAGCCTTCTCTCCGAAATTGCACACTTTAACATATTTTAACTCTTAATTTTCCATACGTAACTATTCAGCGGATATGCTGAGTTGACTCGCTCTTAGAATAGAGCAAGGATAGCGTTGTAAGGAGAGTTACCGTGTTTTTTTGTAGTCTCTACAATTGAATGCAGGTCCATGAAGGCATCGGCTCCATAGCCGACACGGCTTGGAAAAACGGACAATCGCCCCTCAATGCCATACTCGCGCTCGTCTAAATCGAGTACCTACTCGTCATAACATATCCTTTGGCTGAATAGTTACTTCTATACTGCAAATATTCTGCGAAGTAGTAAGGGTAGATAGCTCTATAGATGCGAATCTACCCATTGAAAATTCTTTCTGCCGGCTCCTAATTCAAAATTATACATTGCAATGCCCAAATCAATTTTGGTATACCCTACGAGCGAGCCTCCTTTCTTCGGCCTCACTTTATTTTCCGGGATGTACTCAAAATAGAATTTTTGCTGATTTACGGCTGTAGGGGCAAGTAGGGCGGCATCAACGCCTTTACGGAACCATTCAGGAGAAGTCGGACCGATGTTGCTGACTTGCGAAGGGCTTTTAATCTTATGAGCTTTGCCTTCATCATTCCCATAACCGATAGCTATGCTTAGCACCACTTTCTCATCACCTGCCACTTCAAATGCTCCGGCTACTTTCTTATATGTTAGCCCGACGAAGCATGTATTTAGCCCTATGCTTTGAGCGAATAGCACCAGTTTTTCGCCATAATAACCGGCACGGTAGTCCAAGGATTCAGATTTCTTTCCCACCACCATGATATAATTCGCCACGTTGGAAAAGGTTCCATATGCCAGAAAGGTTTGGAATGCTTTTCTTTCATTCACCACAAGCTGCATATGCAGAGCGCCTTCCTTATTTAATTTCGCTATCTCTTTCTGCAAGGCATCCACGGCTTCCGCACTGAGGGGACGATCCTGATATTTCCGTATTGAATGACGAGCGGTCAATGCTTCTAATTCGGTCATAATTACAATGCTTTTATCGTATTTATATAATACTTAACACACGAATAGACCAAAGTATTTTCACTATCATACTAATTTACCTCCAAGGAGCAACATCAGAGTTGCCGTCCGCATCCGGGTTTACCTTAGAATTCGCTGGAGAAATGGAATCGGATTTTGGGAAAGTCGTTCTGGGCCATTTGAAGGACATAGGCTGAATCGGCAAGGAATACATCCCGACCCTCTTTATCGGTTGCCATGAAATGCTGCTTGCGTTTCTTGAAGGCCTCAAGTGCTTCCTTGTCATCGCTATCTATCCAGCATGCTTTGTATAGACTGATTGGCTCCCAGCGGCATTGCGCTCCATATTCATGCTCGAGCCGGAACTGAATCACCTCAAACTGGAGTTGACCTACCGTCCCAATGATTTTTCTACCATTAAATTGATTGGTAAAAATTTGAGCCACACCCTCATCCATGAGCTGTGCGATGCCCTTGTCGAGCTGTTTGGACTTCATGGGATCGGCATTTTCAATATACTTAAACATCTCGGGGCTGAATGAGGGGAGGCCCTTGAAATGAAGATTCTCTCCTGATGTCAGGGTATCGCCTATCTTAAAATTGCCGGTGTCGGGAATACCCACTATATCGCCGGGATAAGCTTCATCGACAATGCTTTTTTTCTGAGCCATGAACGCCGTAGGAGCTGCAAATCGCATCTGCTTGTCATGTCGCACATGCTTATAATAAACATTACGCTCGAATTTGCCCGAACATACTTTCACGAAAGCGAGGCACGACCGATGATTGGGATCCATATTTGCATGAATCTTGAATACGAATCCTGTAAAACCCTCTTCTTCCGGGTTTACGGTGCGCTCGATAGCGTCCACCGACTTCGGAGAAGGGGCGATTTTTACGAATGTATCAAGCAACTCTTTAACACCGAATGTATTGAGGGCAGAGCCGAAAAATACGGGTGCAGATTCTCCCCGTAAATAGGCCTCCGTATCGAAATCCGGGTATACACCTTCGATCAGTTCGAGATCGTCGCGCAGTTTAGCGGCGTCATCGGGGCCTATGATTCTGTCGATTTCCGGAGAGTTTATATCGTCAATCTCCACCCGCTCCGTCACGGTTTGTTTGGAAGGGGTAAAGAGGTCAAGTCGGTGGTCGTATATGTTGTAGACACCTTTAAAACGAGCGCCGATGTTGATAGGCCATGTGAGAGGACGGACGCCGATTTGTAATTCCTTCTCCAGTTCATCGAGTATGTCGAACGGATCGCGTCCTTCGCGGTCAAGCTTATTTACAAAAATAATCACGGGCGTCTTTCGCATCCGGCATACTTCCATGAGGCGACGGGTCTGGGTTTCTACTCCTTTCGCCACGTCGACAACTATTATTACTGAATCCACAGCCGTAAGCGTACGGAATGTATCTTCAGCGAAGTCCTGATGACCGGGAGTATCGAGGATATTAATCTTATAATCCTCATAATCAAAGCCCATTACTGATGTGGCCACGGAAATGCCGCGTTGCTTCTCAATCTCCATCCAGTCGGACGTGGCTGTTTTCTTAATTTTGTTGCTTTTTACGGCTCCGGCCACATGGATAGCACCACCGAAAAGCAGTAGCTTTTCAGTAAGCGTAGTCTTTCCGGCATCGGGATGGGAGATGATGGCGAATGTGCGTCGGCGTTCTATTTCTTTCTTAAGGTCGTCGGCCATTTTAAGGATGTTGGGTGAATTATTGATGTTAGATTCCAACAAGATATTGACCTGATATTATTATCGGTCAGTCTTGAGTCCCTCCATACATTTAATCAGGGAATCGCGCCAATAAGGGATCTCGATTCCAAACGTACGCTTTATCTTTCCTTTCGACAGTACGGAATAATGCGGTCGTTTGGCGGGGGTTGGATATTCTGAAGTCGACACAGGAGTTACCTTCACATCCATACCAGCAATCTCAAATATTGATTTTGCGAAATCATACCAGGATGCTGCCCCTTCATCGGAGAAATGATAGATACCGGGCTTCCAGTCAGGATGCTTGATCACAGAATGAATTGCGGCAGCAAGATCGCCGGCATATGTTGGGGTTCCTATTTGATCGCATACTACGCGCACTTCATCATGGTCCTTTCCGAGACGCATCATTGTCTTTACGAAATTATTGCCAAATTCGGAATAAAGCCACGCCGTACGGATGATAAGCGCATCCTGGCAAAAGGACGACAATAGGCCTTCTCCCTCCAGCTTGGTGCGTCCGTATATTCCCTGCGGATAGGGCTCATCGTTTTCCTCATAGGGACGGAATCCCTGCCCTGAGAATACATAATCAGTGGAAATATGCACCACTTTTGTTCCATTCTTGGCTGCGGCCTCGCCGAGATTGCCTACGGCGCCGGTGTTGAGGGCTGAGGCTTTCAGGTCGTCGGTTTCGGCTTTGTCAACGGCAGTATAGGCCGCACAATTTATCACCACATCGAATTTATTATCGGTAATAAATTTGCTTACCGCCTCGCGGTTGGTGATGTCAAGGGTATCGTAATCAGTGTAGACCGCTTCAATATCCGGGTCTTTGTCAAATTCACGCTTCAGAGAATTTCCAAGTTGGCCATAACAGCCGGTAACCAGAACTTTCATTTTATAATAGGGTGAGGAAATTAGTAACGTGGTTTAGATAATTATACTTGCGGAGAATCGTTGTCGTTAAACAATTCGTTGTTATAATCCTTTTTGTAGTATGCAGCCAGGAGGGCAAGGAATTTGGAAATCTGTGCGGCGGCTTCGGTGGTCTGCGGAGTTATCTCTTTCTTTTGGAGACGCAGCATCAGCAATCCGTATAGGGCCTCAAAAAGAGTCTCGATCTCGTTCTTTTTGTTGTCGCCGGCTTTGGCACGGAGCTCTACAATGATCGGGAGTGTGGCATAATATTGGTTGGCATAGGATGCAAATTTAGGATCAGCCAGCAGCCGACGGTGAAGCTGTTCGATATCAGAGAGCGTATTGCGGTTGATCTGAAGATGTCCTTTTTCAACCACATCCTCGCGGCGCATCATGTCGATCAAGGATTCATACCAGTCGTGGATCTCTTGCTTTTGTTGATCGCTCAAGCCGCTGTATTTGTCGATAATTTCACTATCAATGCGCTCAAGGTCGAGGTTATAGCTGCGAATAATATCCTCTATCTGCCACATATATAGTAGATATTCTGCGATATTCTCACGCTTTTTTGCCGATGCTGTAATCATATGATCATAATTTTGGAATGTCGTAGGCGTGGAGAGTATTGACGCCCGGCATTATTTAACTGCAAAATTACTAAAAAAACTCTCCCCCGCCAATTATGGAGTGGAAAACGTATCTCGCGAAATAAGATATTCCCACTTCCGGAGCCTGGTTTGGAAAAGTGGCGATAAATAATTAACTTTGTAGGATATAATCTAATAGGGAGCTAAAATGGACGATAATATAGTAAGATTCGACTGGGCGATGAAACGGCTGCTTCGCGACAAAGCGAATTTCGCCGTGTTGGAGGGTTTCCTTACGTCGCTTCTTGGACGACAGATAAAGATAGACAAGATACTTGAGAGCGAAAGCAACAGGGATGCCGAGGATACGAAACAGAATCGTGTGGACATTCTTGCAGAGAGCACTGATGGGGAGAAGATGCTTATAGAGGTCCAGAACGAGACGGAAGATGCGTATTTCCAACGGATACTGTTCGGGACTTCGCGGCTTATCAGCGATTATCTGCGTCGCGGAGAAGAATATGGGAAGGTGATAAAGGTCTACAGTATCAACATAGTTTATTTCCGACTCGGAGATGGTGAGGACTATGTCTATCACGGCACAACGGAGTTCCGAGGAATCCACAATGGAGAGCCTCTGGAGCTCCCCCCACGGTTGAAGGATAAGTTCAAGGTAGGAGGCATCAGTGAAATTTACCCGGAGTATTACATTCTGCGAGCCAAGGATTTTGATAAATGGTCACGCACACCGCTCGATCAATGGATGTATTTCCTATCGCACAGCACTATCCCGGAGGATGCGTCGGCGCCGGGGCTCAAGGAGGCTCGAGAGCGACTGAAGCGGGCCTCCCTGCCAATAGAAGAGCAAAGGGCCTACGGAGCTTATATGGACAATCTCATCGGCCTTCGGCATGTGGTTGATGATGCTATCGACAAAGGACGTTGGGAAGGCCGGATGGAAGGGAGGATTGAAGGGAGGATTGAAGGGAGGATTGAAGGTATCGAGATAGGGCGCGAAGAAGGCATCCTGATGGGCGAGCGCAAGATGAAAGAGGACATGGCCAGAAAGCTGATTGAGAAGGGCTTCGATACCGATACAATTGTCTCGCTGACCGGCATCCACCCAAATGATCTTTGATTTTTCCATAGACCCTATAAATAGAATCTTCACGACCCCAGCCTTGAATAAGACCGGGGTCGTGGGGAATATATACTTATGGAGGGCTGACTCTCCTCAGTAATTCTATCGTAAATTTAAATATCCTTATCCTTTCCTTAACCTAATCATCGGCTTTCGCCTTATCATTTATAATCCTTCAGTCTGGTCTGCAATCTCTTACGGGCAAAGAAGATTCGACTCTTTACCGTGCCAAGAGGGAGCCCCATGGATTCGGCGATCTCTCCATATTTGTAGCCGGCAAGGTACATTGAGAAAGGCACCTTATAATCATCACTGAATTCATTGATGGCGATGCTGATTTCCTTAGCTGCATATGAACCTTCGGGGGTGCTCATGCCTGATGCCTGCGACACATTCAGGTGATAAAGATCTTCTGTGGTGTCGATGATCGTTGCGCTCCGCACCTGTCGGCGATAATTGTTGATGAAGATGTTGCGCATGATGGTGAATACCCATCCCTTAAAGTTGACATTGTCAACATATTTGGACTCATTATCCAACACTTTGAGAGTGGTGTCCTGAACGAGATCCTGCGCAGCTTCGCGATTGGATGTCAATTGACAAGCGAAATTAAACAGATTGCCTTGCAATCCCAATATCTTCTGTTTGAAACTTAAACTGTCAGCCATAATTGTGGAATCTTTTGGTTTGTATATTACCATAACATTGGGTGCAGGAAAATGGTTCGATAGAGGATGATTATTTTTTTCTATTTTCATACCTCTGCATAACAATCACCCGACATGGCTAGCAGCACGCAACGCCCATGCGTTGAACTGGCATATAGATCGAAACGAGAGGCATCGTGCCGGCGTACGGCCTGTTCGTTTTCATCACCTATACCTAAATGCATGGGGAATAATGTTTTAACATCAAGACTTTCAAGGAAGGTTTTCGCTCCAATCCACCAGTCGGCCCCGATTCTGGAATCCACGGGAAAGAAAGCATAGTCGACAGGATTTCCAGCCACGACTTTGACAATATCTGCCAGAATATCGACAAACGAGTTCCAAGCCTTTTCGACTTCTTCGATTGTCGATTCATCGCGCCAAAGCCACGCATTAAAATCGCCGGCGTGGAAGAATCGTTTGCCCTCGGCCTCTATCATCCAGCTTACCCCGATATCCGTAGATCCAAATGCATGAATGAGAATCCCTTCGTCTGTCCACTCATCGCCCGCGCTTAATTCGCTAAGCTGGTCGGTTTTAATTTTCGGACCTGCATAGACGGATGTCGGCGACATTATATACCGGCACTTCAGAGCCGTTTCATGGCTTACAAAATAATGGATTTTCGGGAAGCGGGCCGCCCAATTGAATATCTTGCGCGTGAAATGATCCTTATGGCTATGGCTCACGAAAACGTATAGAGGATAGTCCGGATTGAGATCGTCGAGGAAATCCGGATATGACTTATCGCAACTCCCGGGGTCTGTCCAATAGTCGAAAATCATTGCACAATGCGGCGTTTTCACCACAAAACAATCGTGAAACACATACTTAATCTCAACCATATCTTTAAATTTTATATCTAATTAACGACTACGCCCCCATATTGATTTTGAATAATCACGGATTATGGTTAATTTTGTGGGATTATATCCGGAACTAAATCATTACTGAATTGCCGGAGATAATTCTGCAAGATGAATAAAAAGAAAAAGAAAAGTATCTGGTCGAAAGTCAAGAGCCATCTTACGCCCGTTATTCTCGGCGCGTTCGTGATAGGCACATTGTTCTTCAATGAAGATACATCTTGGAAGAACAATATGGAATACCAAAGTCAGATCAATAGCCTGAAGGCGCGTATCAAGGTGTGCAACGATTCTGCGGAGTGGTTCAGGAAACATCGTGAGAATCTGCTCACAGGGCAAGCAGAGCTTGAGCAGATTGCTCGCGAGGAGTACCTTATGCAGAAGCCGACGGAAGATGTATATTTGATTGTGGATTGATATGGCACGGAACAAATCTCAAAATAAAGATATAGTAGCCGACTCCGCATCTCGAAAAGCGAACCGACTACGTGTGTTTGAATCCGCAGCCACATTCGGATTGCTACTTCTTGCCATCGGGCTTGTCGCACCCTTCACAAGTCTTGATAACAGAGTGATGCTGGAGGTATTCAAATGGATATATACGGCCGGCGCTGCCCTCTACCTGATTGCCAGAATTTGCGGAGGTTATGATCCCTCTGATTCATTGAGGGTTCGCAGGCTGCGCCGTCTCGAGGTTTGGGCCGGTGTAGCTTTTGCGACCGCCGCCTTCTTTTGGTTTTACAATGCCGGAAGATATGCCGGGTTCCAGATGACGCTCGGCATGCTGCGCGACACGGTGGTGTTTACTCTCGCCGGAGCGATTATTCAGATAGTATCGGCATGGCTTATCATCGCTCGTAAGCGTAAGGATGAAAACTCCGAAAAATCTTCCAACTGATATCTGAGGAAATGAGCTTGCTTTCCACTTCTCCAATTATAACTATAGATTTCGGCAACACCCGGCTGAAAGGCACGCTCATAATACCCTCCGGAGAAATAACCGCCATAGCCGGCGAACCCGGCAGGGTAATGCCGGAGATTGAGAGATGGATCAAAGAGCATAGTATAAGATATGGAGTGGCCGGCGGTTCCGGAGAAATTAATTATGCGTGGCTTGAAGAAATGAGGCTGCATGAGCTGACTCATTTGTTGGAAATATCAGCAGATACTCCCATACCCATTACTATTAATTACAACCGGAAGAACCTTGGTACCGACAGGCTTGAGGCAGCTGTGGCGGCTGCAGAGGCCGGAAGGACACGGCTTGTCATAGATGCCGGCACAGCGTTGACAATGGATGTGGTCGATGGCCTGAATTATATGGGGGGATGCATCTCTCCCGGATTAAGCATGCGATTCGACTCGCTTCATCAGCAATGTGCGCTGCTTCCGGGGATCACGGATAGAGAGATGCCTCCATTGCTGGGCAACGATACCGACACCGCCATCCGCGCCGGTGCCGGCCGAGGTTTCCTATATGAAATATCAGGCCGTTACCGAGAGCTGCTGAAGCAGTATCCCGAATTGGATATTGTGGTAACGGGTGGCGATGCAGCGTACATTTGCCGTTGGCTCGATTTAAAAAAGATTGACTACAGGCATGATCCGCACCTTGTGGCCCGCGGCATGGCTGTCATTTTAGATTATAACACGACAGTAATAACCGATTATGAATAAGAAAATAAGCCTACTAATCCTCTTACAGATCGTCTTATGGCCTTGCTTTGCAATGGCCCAGAATATCCAGACACCTTACTCCATGTACGGCTATGGTATCCTTGGCGACCGTGCCACCTCAATGCAACGTCAGATGGGTGGTGTGGGGCTGGCAATGAATTCCGGCCGCCAGGTAAATGTTATGAACCCGGCCTCGTATTCAGCCACCGACTCGCTCACTTTCCTATTCGACATGGGAGCCGACCTCACGATGATGTGGAGCAAAGAAGATAGCGCCAAGCAATTCGCATTAGGAGGCGGGGTCGATTATCTTACAATGCAATTCCCGATAGGGAAATACTTCGGAGGGTCGATCGGTATGCTCCCTCTCAGTTCTGTGGGATATTCATTCGGCAACGACATAAAGCACGGGGCCATGCAGAATCAAGGCACCGGTGGAATCAATGAATTATATGTCGGATTCTCGGGCAGATACAAAGGACTCTCGCTGGGACTCAACCTCGGATATGATTTCGGCGTGATATATAACGATATTTTTGCTGAGCCAACGGGGCTCGGACAGACGAAGATTGAGCACGTCATGGACATTTCCGACTGGAATATCCTTATCGGGGCTCAGTATACATTCAAGCCCACAAGGTTCAGCAAGGTGGTGGTGGGTGCCACCTATAGCCCAAAGAAGACTCTCCTCGGCGACTCAAGGGTCACGCAGCAGCAGATGAAGCAGGATTCCCGCCCTGATACCGTAGGCTCCCTGAAACTGAAGAATAATTATTTCACACCCAATAAAGTCGGCGTCGGAGTTAGCTATACTTATGAGAAAGCCTACCGCCTGATGGCCGAGTTCGATTTTCAGTGGCAAGGATGGAAAGATTGCAAATATTCCGCGATATATAGCGATGCAAAGGAACCCGTGCAGGTGTTTCAGGGATTGAAATTCAACGATCGTCTCCGATACGCCGCCGGCGTGGAGTATACTCCTAAAGTAAGAGGTAACTACGGCGAACGAATCAATTACCGGTTAGGAGGGTATTACTGCAATGACTATCTGCGTATCGGCTCCAATTCAGTGCGCGAGTATGGTGCGAGCATTGGTGTGGGCCTTCCTACTCCTGAAGGGAAAACGATGATCAATCTCGGCCTCGAATGGAAGCATCGTCAGGCAACGCCTATGACTCTGATAAAGGAGAATTATCTCAATATCACCTTAGGCGTGAACTTCAACGAGGTATGGTTCTTCAAGCGCAAGATAAAATAATTTCGCAAGAGAATAATGTCAAAGGCTGCCGCGGTTATCACACTGGCCATCATGGGACTGTCGATGCTCCCGGGATGCAACGATGAGAAAAAGATTGATGTCGCATCCCGGTTGAAGCCGGAGACGATGCCCTCAATGATGACCCGCAACGTATCGACCCTGATTTCCGACTCGGGGGTGATACAGTACCGGATAGTGGCTCCGATATGGAAGGTATTCGACAATTCAGCCGACCCTTACTGGATTTTCCCGGAAGGGCTTTATCTGCAGAAATACGATAGAAAATTTAATGTCATAGCCACAGTGGCGGCCGATTCGGCAAGGTATTTTAAAAATCGAAAACTTTGGCGGCTTGAAGGCAATGTGGAGTTGACCAAAGCTCCCAACGACCTGTTTCTGTCACAACGTCTGTTCTGGGACCAACGATTCAACGAAATATACAGCGATACATTTATTCACATCGAGAATGCCACCCATGTGCTTGAGGGTATAGGCTTCAGATCGAACGAGCGCCTTACCAACTATCGTATCATCAAGCCGCAGGGTATATTCCCGATTAATCAGGATATGAAAGGACCACGCACGGAAAAAAACGATTCATCATCCAGACAAGGTATTAAAACATAACTTAATTCAAATGACACTCCCCCTCACTCTTGCAATAGTCATCACCGCTCTGGCAATATTATTCTCCGGCCTCTTCTCGGGCTCGGAAATAGCTTTCGTGCAATCAAACAAAGTGCGCGTGGAAATAGATGGCGCACGCGGCGGCCTTGTCGACCGCATTATCCGCGGATTCTCCCGTCATGCGGATATGTTTATCTCTACTCTCCTTGTCGGCAACAACATCGTGCTTGTGGTCTACGGTATTGCTTTTTCTTCGATAGCTAATCCGCTCCTCGAGCAATGGTTCAAGGGTAACGAAGCTCTGATTCTCATTACCAATACCCTCGTATCAACCGGCGTGATACTCGTGGCAGGAGAATTTTTACCGAAGAACACATTCCGTATTAATCCCAATTTCACGATGCGGCTGCTCGCTCTTCCGCTATATCTTATATATCTTGTGTTGTATCCAATCAGCTGGTTCGTCTCATTTATCTCAAGAGGCCTAATGAAGATATTCGGAGTGTCCGGCGAATCGGGACCCTCTCCTGTGCTCACTATGGAACAGCTGGATGATTATATACAGCAATCGATAGATGAGCATGAAGATAAAAAGGCCGTAGAAAATGAGGTGAAGATCTTTCGTAATGCCATTGATTTTAAGGATACGGATGTGGCTGAATGCATGATTCCCAGAAACGAGATAGTGGCCGTGCCATTGGAAAACACCACAAGGGAGCATCTGCTGAAGATATTTACCTCTACCGGATTGTCGAAGGTAGTGGTATATCGTGACGATATTGACGATGTCACCGGTTACATCCATATTTCAGAAATGTTTAATACCGATTCCGACTGGCGCCGACATATAAAGCCCGTGATTTTCACGCCCGAGACAATGCTTGCCAACACCATGATGCGCCGGATGATGGGTGAGAAACGCAGTATGGCAATCGTAGTCGATGAATTTGGTGGCACAGCCGGCCTCCTTACCCTCGAAGACATTGTTGAGGAAATATTCGGAGAGATCGAGGATGAACACGACCATAACCACATGGTGGCCAGAAAGACCGGAGAAAACACATTTGAGTTCTCAGGCCGAATGGAGATTAGCCAGATAGATGAGGAATTCGGCCTTGACATCAAAGAAAGCGAAGATTATCATACACTGGCAGGATACATCCTTGAATCGCTTGAATATCTCCCCAAACAAGGCGACTCATTTATCATTGGGAATCTCAAAATCACCGTGCTCAAGATGAACACGGCGAAAATCGAATTACTACGACTGGAACGCCTGCCTGAAGATGAAGCAGAAAAATAATTATTATCAGCGTGTTAATGGCCCGAAAAAGCATCATCGGAAAGAAAAGTTTTGCAATCAAAAAAATGAAGTGAATAATTGTGCGAAAATAATTTGTAAAGTTGAAAAATAATTGTAATTTTGCACTCGATAAGAAAGGCGCGGAATATTCTTATCCAAGAAAAGCGCCCGAGATTAACGACAATAACAGCTTATACCTATTAAACTGGAATTAATGAGCAAGACCAACACCTTCGAATCCTCAATTATAGGAATGCAGGGTAATCTTCTTTCATTTGCGTTGAAACTGACGTTGAACAAAGAAGAAGCGCATGATCTGGTTCAGGACACCACCCTTAAAGCCCTCGACAACGAGGAAAAGTTTGCCGACAACACAAACTTCAAGGGATGGGTGATGACAATCATGCGGAATATCTTCATCAACAACTATCGCCGCGATGTAAAGAGAAATACAGTTCTCGATACTACCGAGGATCTGTACCACCTTAATGTTTCTCAGGATTCAGGGCTGGAGACGCCCGATGGTGCTTACGCAGCCAATGAAATCAACAAGATTCTTGCTGGTTTCCCCGCTGACTACCGACAGCCGTTCTCCATGCACGTAGCCGGTTACAAATATGAGGAAATTTCCGAAGCACTGAATATGCCTATGGGCACAGTGAAAAGCAGGATTTTCTTCACCCGCAAACGCCTACGCGAAATCCTCAAAGACTATCGTTAACGCAATCGACAACCCGGCAGACGCCGGGTTGTAATTTTTTAAGCCCATTATTCCATCCGTATAGGCACTCGTCTATTCGGGTGGATCTTATTCTTTCCGGACATCTCTCCCTCTCTACCCCAAGCTATTCAATCCCATGAGAGCGCATAGCCCATGCGCCCGCTTATTTTTACGTCATTAGCACTACCATAATCCAGCTGGCGAACCGAAAAAATTACAGGCTCGGGTTTCCGAGCCTGCAATATATAAGGAGTATCTAAATCTGTTGAATTATTATTTTCCTGTAGCTATGCGGATGTTGATGCCTCCATCGGGGTTCACATTGATTTCCAGCACTGTTCCTTCGCCAAGACGGAGAGCGGGAGCCGCTGCGCCGGCGGGG
>DAAI01000057.1:62679-68534 GCA_001701105.1 Bacteroidales bacterium GP1 | reverse complement strand
CGTCTAATCTTAAATGAAAGAGCCGTGGAGATTAACTATTGAGATTTTGCAGATTGAGAATTTTTTTGTAATTTTGCGAGCCGATTATATCCAGCAATAGGGCCCCCTCGGGGATGAGGCAACGGTTTTGGCCAACCAATGCCCTGAAAGAGAGGGACAAACTGATAAACTTAACTTAATAAAGTGGATACCTTAAGTTATAAGACACAAGCTGCCACCCCAGCAACCATAGAGAAGAAGTGGGTGGTAATCGATGCCACGGACCAGGTGCTGGGCCGTCTGTGCTCGAACATAGCCAAAATTCTTCGTGGCAAGAACAAGGCTAACTTCACTCCCAACATGGACTGCGGTGACTATGTCATCGTTGTTAACGCCGACAAGGTGATCCTCAACGGCGGCAAGATGGAAAAACGCGAATATCTCCGCTATACGGGCTATCCCGGCGGACAGCGCGTCTATACTCCTGCCGATCTTCTGAAGAAATCCTACAAGGTGACAATGAAGGGCAAGCACCCACTCTTCATCAAAGTTGTGAAGGGCATGCTTCCCAAGACCAAACTCGGAGCCAAGCAGCTTACGAACCTCCATGTGTTCAACGGCCCCGATCATCCTTTTGCCGACAAGAATCCTGAAGTATTGGACGCTAACAAAATCAAGTAAAGAAGATGGAAAAAGTAAATGCAGTAGGCCGTCGTAAGGCCGCAGTTGCCCGCGTATACCTTTCAGAAGGCACCGGCAAGATTATGATCGACAAGCGTCCGCTCGAAGTATATTTCCCTTCTTCGATACTTCAGTATGTGGTAAAGCAGCCTCTTCTTACTCTTGAGGCTACGGAGAAATATGACATCTACGCCCACCTCGACGGCGGCGGTTACAAAGGACAGGCAGAGGCCCTTCGTCTGGCCATCGCCCGCGCCCTCGTGAAGGTAAATCCCGACGACAAGCCGGCTCTCCGCAAAGAAGGCTTTATGACCCGCGACGCTCGCGAGGTAGAGCGTAAGAAACCGGGCCGTCCGAAGGCTCGCAAACGCTTCCAGTTCTCCAAGCGTTAATCAGGATTGCGACATTATCCCCGGCATTCCCAACCGGGGTCAGAGTTTAGTATCTAAATCCCGGAGATGGACACGTTCCCTACTCCGGGATTGCAAACACCAAGAACGTAAACAAACCCCTATTCAAAAGAATGGCAACACCCACATTCGACCAGCTCATGGAGGCCGGCTGTCATTTCGGCCACCTCAAGCGCAAATGGAATCCCGCCATGGCTCCCTATATCTTCATGGAGCGCAATGGTATCCACATCATCGACCTCTATAAGACGGCGGCTAAAATTGAAGAAGCAGCCAACGAACTTCGCCAGATGGCAAAGAAAGGCCAGAAAGTGCTTTTCGTAGCCACCAAAAAGCAGGCTAAGGAAGCTATCGCGGAGAAGGCCAAAGCCATCGGAATGCCTTTCGTGATCGAGCGCTGGCCGGGAGGTATGCTCACCAACTTCCCCACCATCCGTAAGGCCGTGAAGAAAATGACCACCATCGACAAGATGGCAAAGGACGGAACTTTCGACAATCTTTCCAAACGCGAGAAACTCCAGATCACACGTCAGCGTGCAAAACTTGAGAAGAACCTCGGATCTATCGCCGACCTCGGTCGCCTTCCCTCGGCTCTTTTCGTAGTCGACGTGATGAAAGAGCACATCGCAGTGGCAGAGGCAAAGCGTCTCGGCATTCCGGTGTTCGGAATTGTCGATACAAACTCAAATCCTGCCGACATTGATTACATCATCCCCGCCAACGACGACGCATCAAAGAGCATCGAGGTGATTCTCGACGCCGTATGCTCAGCCATGGCAGAAGGCCTTGAGGAGCGCAAGGTAGAGAAACTCGACGCTCCCGAAGCAAATAAGGATCAGGAAGCCGGTGAGGAGGCAGCTCCGCGTCGCCGTCGCGTTCGCCGCAACGAGACTCCTCGCGATGAGAAGCCTGTAGCACAGGCTGCTCCCGCTGAGGAAGAGTCCGATACTGAAGCTCCCGCAGCAGAGTGATCCAACTTTCCCGCTGATAATGACTTTATGGAATGCCGGGGATTTAGCGTCGCCCGGCTTCCTTAATAAAGAAAACACATTTCAGCTAATCATTCAATAACCACCAGCAAATACAAATTACAATGGCAGTAAGTATAGAAGACATCAAAAAGCTCCGCCATATGACCGGCGCCGGCATGATGGACTGCAAGAATGCCCTCGCAGAGACCGATGGCGATATCCAGGCAGCTATCGAGATTATTCGTAAAAAAGGACAGGCTGTGGCCGCTAAGCGTGAAGACCGCAACGCAGCTGAAGGATGCGTATTCTCCGGCGTGAACGGTAATTTCGCAGCCATCGTAACATTGAAGTGCGAGACCGACTTCGTGGCAAAGAACGATTCTTTCCGCGCCCTTGCCAAGAAGATCCTTGAAGTCGCCCTTTCCAACAAAGCCCAAAGTGTCGATGCCCTCAAGAACCTTCAGTTCGACGGCCGCACAGTTGCCGAGCATATCACTGATGAGATTGGCAAGACCGGCGAGAAGATGGAACTCGGCGACTATGAATGGATCGAGGCAGCTTCCGTATCATCCTATAATCATTTCAATGATAAGCTCGCAGCCATCGCAGGCTTCAACCTCGAAGGCGTTGAGCCCCAGATCGGTCGTGAAATCTGCATGCAGATCGCTTCCATGAATCCCGTGGCCGTAAGCCGAAATGACGTTCCACAGGCCACTATCGATCAGGAGATCAGCGTAGCCATAGAAAAGACTAAGCAGGAGCAGGTGGTGAAAGCTCAGGAAGCAGCCCTCAGAAAGGCCGGCCTCAATCCCAATCATTTCGATTCAGAGGATCATATCGAGAGCAATATCACCAAAGGCTGGATCACGGCCGAGGATGCCGAGCGTGGCCGTCAGATAATGAAAGAAGCCGGAGAGGCTAAGGCTGCAAACCTTCCCGAGGCTATGATTCAGAACATCGCCAACGGCCGTCTGAACAAATTCTTTAAAGAGAACTGTCTGATGGAGCAGGCTTATGTTCAGGATGCTAAAATCACTGTCGGAGAATTCCTCGACAAAACAACAAAGGGTCTTGTGGTTGTCAGCTTCAAGCGTATAAACCTCAACGAAGACTAATCATTCGGTATAATAGGTTAAGGGAGTGTGTCACGCCGTGATGCGCTCCCTTTTCTTCATCCCGGTTAAACCACCGGCAGCGAAGGATTGATAAATATTACTCTCTCCGTGGCGCGGGTAATGGCAGTGTAAAGCCATCGATAAAAATCCGGACCGTAGGCATCGGCCGAGATGCCTCCCATATCAATATACACATGTTTCCATTCCCCGCCCTGGGCCTTATGGCCCGTGACGCAATAGGCATACTTGGCCTGCAACGCATTGTAATATGGATTCTCAAGCGCTGACGTTATCCTCTCCATGTCGGTCCCTTCCGAATTAGCCATTACGATATTATAGAATCTATCCATTTCATCGCGTGGGATGGATGCTCCTTCGGCAACAAGACTACGCAGCATCAATTGTGCATTCAGAGTGCGGCCGTCGGCCATAAGCAATTCCACTTCGGTGAAATATCGGCCATACATTTTCTCTGTCGCCCCGGTCCATGTCACTTCTGCCATATCTCCGTTGGCAATCAGGCGTCCGGCCTTGTTGCGCTTGGCCCAGTAATAATCATTCTTTGTGATCACGATCCTGTCGCCTCTTTCAAGAGGACTCTCGGCATCGAACACCTGGCGCCGGATAGCCTTGTTGAAATCATTGGCCCGCCAATTGGCCCGGGTTATGATCAATGTCTCATCCTTTCCCACGGAAGAATAGGATTCCGACAACATATCGGGAAGATCACGAGAATCCACGATCCGGACATCGTCAAATCCTGTGGCATGAATCTTCGGTAGCAACGCAACCCCGGGGTGCAGAAGAAGATGTCGTACATAGGTGGCATTATAGATTATTCCGCTTTCAGCAGTCTGCCGCATCGGAAGATCAAGGACATGATGAACCGGCTCCAACCCCAATGCGCGAAGCCGGTCGGGATCCATTGCAGAAGAACTCGACTGACCTACCGGAGGAAGCTGCGCATCATCACCCATCAGCATCATCCGGCAACCGGGCGCGGAATACACATAATTCACCACCTGGCTAAGCAGAGTAGTGTCGCGGCTGTTGCCTCCATCCGAAATCAAAGAGGCTTCATCGATGATAAAAAGCGTGTCGCCGGATTCATTCCGGCTCATCACATAATGGCGACCCGACGGATCCGAGAGGTCCGGCCTGTAAAGGCGCCGATGAATCGTCGAGGCCGGATGAGCCGACATCCGTGAGGCCACATTCGCACCTCGACCTGTGGGCGCAAGCACGACCACTTTCCGCTTCAGTGAATCCATCGCCTTTATCATCGCGCCTACGATAGAAGTCTTACCCGTTCCGGCATAGCCGTTTAATACGAACACTCCCTTTTCATGGGCGCCGACGATGAAGCCTGCGAGAGACCTGAGCACACTCGTCTGCTCCTCCGTAGGAGAAAAGGGCAAAACTTTCAATGCCCGGGAAATCAATTCCTCAGCCCTTATATCCGCTTCTTTATCATTTTTCATTTCCATATCTTTGCTGTTCTCCCCGAAAATGCATGATTCATATTGGAAATCACATCCGGCCTCTGTCATCGCTTAACCGAATGGCTTATATTTCCCCAAAAACGATGTCGCTGAGATTAAAAAACATTAATAATTACGGCCATGTAGGAAATTTTTAGTAATTTTGCGTTATAAAAGTAAAGGTTATTAATAATCCTTATCCGCCCCAAAGATAGATAAAAAACACGAAAACCCAAATTTCAGGATATAAAAAATATCAAAGCAATGAGAATTGAGAAAGTAATCGGACGCGAAATCCTTGATTCGCGTGGCAATCCCACAGTAGAAGTAGACGTAATCCTCGAAAGCGGCGTAATGGGCCGTGCAGCCGTCCCGTCGGGCGCATCCACAGGCGAAAATGAAGCACTCGAGCTCCGCGATAATGATCCGGCCCGCTATATGGGCAAAGGCGTTCAGAAAGCTGTTGCCAACGTTAACGGCCCCATCCGCGAAGCCCTTATCGGTCATAGCGCACTCGATCAGATCGGCGTTGATCAGATAATGCTCGACCTCGACGGCACCCCCACAAAATCAAAGCTCGGTGCCAACGCAATCCTCGGCGTATCCCTCGCCACAGCAAAGGCTGCTGCCAATTATCTTGACATTCCTCTTTACCGTTATATCGGCGGTACAAACACATATGTTCTTCCCGTGCCGATGATGAACATCATCAATGGTGGCGCCCATTCCGACGCTCCCATCTGCTTCCAGGAGTTCATGATTCGCCCCGTAGGCGCTCCTTCGTTCAAGGAAGGTATACGTTGGGGTACGGAAGTATTCCACAATCTCAAGAAAGTGCTTAAGGACCGTGGCCTCTCCACAGCAGTAGGTGATGAAGGTGGTTTCGCTCCCAAACTCGACGGCACGGAGGATGCTCTGAATGTAATCATGGAGGCAATTCGCAAGGCAGGCTACGAGCCCGGACGCGACATCACGATTGGTCTGGACTGCGCAAGCTCGGAGTTCTATCAGGATGGAGTCTATGACTACACTCACCTCAAGAATGGAGCCGTAAAGGAAGTAAACGGCCAGAAACTAACAAGCGAGGAGCAGGCTAAGTATCTTGAGCAGCTTATCACCAAATACCCTATCGACTCGATCGAGGACGGTATGGATGAGAACGACTGGGAAGGCTGGAAAGTGCTTACCGACCTTATCGGCGACCGCTGCCAGCTCGTA